>NZ_JAMPLI010000001.1:0-460818 GCF_039962475.1 Leptolyngbya sp. GB1-A1
GGCATCCGTTAAATCGACGATGTAACGCTTCTGACTCATAATGATCTTCCTGGATTTGAGTCACCTTACCAGAAATAACCCCACCAGGCAAAGTTCCCTTGGCAGACTACTAGGGATTCAATCAAGAGAATCCAAAAGCGACTTTGGCAACGCAAAGCCGCTGACTGCGTGAACTCGTTTTTCCTGTGGGGTAAGGCAGTGAACTTTCTGCACCCTGCTTTAGTGCAGATTCTTTCTGAACCCCTTCTAAGGCATACTGGCTGAGGTAGCCCTATCAATTGTTACGGCTGAGCAGGTGTTACGGCTGAGCGGGTTACGGCTGAAATGATCAATTCGCCATTGCTCCTGCTCAACCCTCGATCTCACCGGAACAACAATTCATCCATGACTGATTCCCAACTGCTTAGTATGCCTTCATCATCTGCTCCTGCGGCTCAGGCTCCGGTTAGCCAGTTTCATGCGGCGATCGAGCGGGGCGATTTTCTGGTAACAGCAGAAGTCATGCCGCCTAAGGGGGGCGATCCGTCTCACATGATTCAGATGGCAAATCTGCTGAAGGGGCGGGTTCATGCAGTGAATATTACTGATGGCAGTCGAGCGGTGATGCGGATGTCGTCTCTGGCTGCGTCGGTTCTCCTAAAACAGCAGGGCATTGAGCCAATTTGTCAGATGGCTTGCCGCGATCGAAACTGCATCGCGCTCCAGGCAGATCTGATGGGGGCACAGGCACTCGGCATTCGCAATGTGCTGGCTCTCACAGGTGACCCGATCAAAGCGGGGGATCACCCAGAGGCAAGAGGCGTATTTGAGCTGGAATCAGTGCGGCTCCTCAAGTTGATTGACAAGTTAAACCAGGGATTTGACTTTAACGACAAAGCCTTGCCCGACGGTGCAATGACTCTGTTAGCCGGGGCAGCCGTTGATCCCCAGTGCGGGAGCTGGTCAGGGCTACAGCGTCGATTTGAGCGCAAACTGGCCGCCGGAGCACAGTTCTTTCAGAGTCAGCTCATTTCAGACTTCGATCGCCTCAGCAAATTCATGGAGCATATGGCGATCGGCTGCAATAAGCCCGTGCTTGCCGGAATTTTTCTGCTAAAGTCTGCCAAAAACGCTCAGTTTATTAACCGCAATGTGCCGGGCGTGACCATTCCTCAGGAGATTATCGATCGCCTGGAAAAAGCCTCTGACCCTCTACGGGAAGGAATGACGATCGCGGCAGAGCAGGTGCACATGGCGCGGCAGATTTGCCAGGGGGTTCACCTGATGGCAGTGCGGCGCGAAGATTTGATTCCTGAGATTCTGGAGATGGCAGGAGTCGAGGCAGTTCGCTAACTGCCCCCTACGGCAACCACGGATACTGCCGGAAGTTAGGCGATCGCTTCTCTAAAAACGCCTGCTTTCCTTCTGAGCCTTCTTCGGTCATGTAGTAAAGCAGGGTCGCGTTTCCGGCGAGTTCCTGTAAGCCTGCCTGTCCGTCGCAGTCGGCATTAAAGGCAGATTTGAGGCAGCGAATGGCGATCGGGCTTTTCTCCAGAATTTCCTGCGCCCACTGAATGCCCTCGGCTTCAAGCTGTTCGACCGGGACAACGCAATTGACCAAGCCCATGTCTAAGGCTTGCTGTGCGTCGTATTGCCGACAGAGAAACCAAATTTCTCGCGCCTTTTTCTGACCGACCACCCGTGCCAGATAGCTTGCGCCAAAGCCACCATCAAAGCTGCCCACTTTCGGACCCGTTTGCCCAAAGATGGCGTTGTCTGCGGCGATCGACAAATCGCAAATCAGGTGCAGCACATGACCGCCGCCGATCGCATAGCCCGCCACCAGCGCGATCACGACTTTGGGCATCGATCGAATCAGCCGCTGCAAGTCCAGCACGTTCAGCCGGGGAATGCCTGCCTCGTCTACATAGCCCGCTTCGCCGCGTACGCTCTGATCGCCGCCAGAGCAGAAAGCGTATTTGCCGTCGGTATGCGGTCCTGCCCCGGTGAAGAGAACGACGCCGATCGAGGTATCTTCTCGCGCATCGACAAAGGCATCGTAAAGCTCAAACACTGTTCTGGGGCGAAACGCATTGCGCTTGTGGGGACGGTTAATTGTGATTTTGGCGATGCCGTCGGCTTTGTGATAGAGAATGTCTTCGTAGGTTTTGGCGACCTGCCATTCGATTTTCATAGCGGCAAACGGGGGCGAGGGGTGCAATCCCTTAGTTTAGCGGCTCAGGACAGCAACATTATTCAGAAGTCAGCTTTTGCGAGGCAAACGTATTGCGCTCCCAGAACACTCCGTCTCTCCAGCCCTGAATTGTCTTGTCTTGGTGGGCAAGCTCCAAGCGTTTTGCAGCGGTCAGGCAATATTCCTCGCTGAGTTCAATGCCTGAACCTTTGCGATCGAGCTTTTCACATACCGCCGTTGTCGTGCCGCTGCCCAGAAAAGGATCGAAGACGTGATCGCCCGGATTGCTGCTAGCAAGAATGAGTTTGGCAATTAGTTTTTCGCTTTTCTGCGTGGGATGGTCTGTGTTTTCGGGCATCGACCAGAAAGGAATGGTAATATCTGTCCACAGATTCGACGGATGCGTATCCCGAAAATTGCCGCTTTCGGTTGTTGTCCAATCTTTAGGCGTTCCGCTGGCATCCCGGTAGGGCGCAACTACTTTTCGCCGCAATTTCACCGCATCTACGTTAAAGGTATAGCGATCGGAGCTTGTACAAAACCAGATATCTTCGCTGGCGTTTTTCCAGTTAGACTTTGCGCCTCTACCCTTTTCCCGCTCCCAGGTAATGCGATTACGGACGATAAAGTGAGCCGAAGCGACTGTAAAAATTGAAATCGAAGTCAGCCAATCGCCGCAAATATAAATCGTTGCAGTGTTTTTGAGAAGCGGCTTAAAAGCAGTAATTGCCCGATCGAGCCAGGTTGAATATTGGTCGATCGTCTGTCTTGTAAACCGATAGCCATCAAAGGCTTTGCTCAAGTTGTAGGGCGGATCAAGAATGAGCAAATCTACAGAATTGGGCGGCAACAAAGGTGCGATTTGAAGCGAATCACCCCGGATAATTCCGATAGGTAATTCTGTTAGAAAATTGCCCGGTGAGATTTGGATGATTTGATTTTGTAAATGCTGGCGATCGGCTTCGGTTAATTCGATCGTGCGATTACGGGGGGCGCGATTTCGAGTCGGTGGAAAAGAGTACGCTTGTTCATCTTGTCCGGTCATTTGCGGTAAAATTCAGAACATTCCTCTCATCTTGCCATCGACTTGGGAGGATGTTTGCAAAGCGATGATAATTACCCGAACCGTCCCTTAATCGCTTGATTCTGGCGAAATCGGCTCAAACAACCTCCAAAGAACGCAAACGCCTTGCCCGATCGTCCCTGATCAAGTTCCTGATTAAATCCCTGATCAAAACGATCAACCCATGATCAAAATCCTTCACCTCTCCGACATCCACTTGGGAAGCGGCTTTTCCCACGGACGCATCAATTCTGAAACCGGACTGAATACCCGCCTGGAAGACTTTGTGCGATCGCTGAGTTACTGTATCGATCGCGCCATTGCCGAACCTGTGGATCTGGTGCTGTTTGGCGGAGATGCTTTCCCCGATGCGACGCCGCCGCCGATCGTGCAGGAGCTTTTTGCCGAGCAGTTTCGCCGCTTGGTCGATGTTCAAATTCCCACCGTGTTGCTGGTGGGCAACCACGATCAGCACTCGCAGGGGCAGGGCGGAGCAAGCCTGTGTATTTATCGGACGCTGGGCGTACCCGGCTTTGTGGTGGGCGATCGATTGGCAACCCACCGGATTCAGACTCGGAACGGAGCAATTCAGATCATTACCCTACCCTGGCTGACGCGATCGACCCTGCTCACCCGCCCCGAAACCGAGGGTCTGTCTCTAGCAGAGGTGAATCAGCTTTTGACCGATCGCCTCCGGGTTGCGCTGGAAGGCGAAATTCGTCAGCTTGATCCCAATCTGCCCACAGTGCTGCTAGCACATTTGATGACCGATACGGCGCGATTTGGCGCAGAGCGATTTTTAGCCGTGGGAAAGGGCTTTACCGTCCCTCTTGCTGTCCTGACCCGTTCCTGCTTTGACTATGTAGCACTGGGTCATGTGCATCGGCATCAGGTTCTGGCAGAGCAGCCGCTGGTTGTCTATCCGGGCAGCATTGAGCGAGTGGACTTTAGCGAAGAAACTGAGGATAAGGGTTATGTGCTGGTCAAGGTCGATTCCCCCCCAGGAGGAACGGCTTCGCAGCGCGGTTCAGTCGAAATGGATTTCTGCCCTTTGCCGGTGCGTCCATTTCGCACAATTCGAGTGAATTTGTCCCAGTCGAACGACCCCCACTCAGTTCTGCTGAAAGCGATCGAATCGACCGAAATTCATGATGCAGTGGTGCGGCTAATTTATGAAGTGCGCTCGGAACAGCTCGACGCGATCGATCAGGCGGCAGTGCATCAGGCCCTCAGCGCAGCACACACCTACACAATTCAAGCAGATCTGGTTAGTCAGCTTGCGCGTCCCCGGCTGCCGGAGTTGGGTACGGGAACCTGTCTGACGCCGATCGATGCCCTCAAAACCTATTTAGAGAACCAGCCTCATCTGGCAGAATTTGCTGCCGAAATGCTGGAAACAGCTCATCTGCTACTGTCTACCGAGGAGGAATGGGCGGGGGTTGGCGAGCTGAGACTGCCGGACTTGTCGGATGATTTGCTTCTGGAAGAACCTGCAAACGAACAGTTGCGCCTACTGTGACGGTGACGCTGAATTGTTACGCTTGCTTTAATGGTATGATCTGACTTCTACATACTATAATTGCTAGTTGGGCAACCAATTAGACTCGATTTTGCTGGCTGCATTCTGAACCGAAGCAGTGAGCGTTATTTTTTGAACAGGAGCAACATTTTTAGGCATGATCAAGCTGCGATTAAAGCGGTTCGGTAAAAAGTTTGAGGCGAGCTACCGAATTGTGGCAATGACTGGGACTTCTCGCCGAGACGGCCGCGCCCTCGAAGAATTGGGCTACTACAACCCCAGAACCGACGAAGTAAAGCTAAAGGAAGAGGCAATTCGTCGCCGCCTGGAACAGGGCGCACAGCCTACCGATACCGTGCGTCGCATTCTGGAAAAAGCCAACCTCGTTCCGGCGCGCTATCAAGGATAGGGCTTAAATCCGATCGCATTTCGGCAATTTTGTAAGATGCGTTCAAGGATGAAGAGTCGTTGGTTTTATCCGTACGTCCCCTTAACCCCTAATTTTGTGGGCAACCTAGATTGCTTTAGAAATTCAAAGTCCCCCAACTTTGGGGGATTTAGGCGGCAATAATTTAGGGGACAATATAAAACCTTTGCGACTTCTTCCACAGCCGCTCAGGCAGCCCCCGCATTGCATCGATTCAGCTCGTCGATTCACATCATCATTCCAAAGCCTTGACCCACCAAGGGCGATGTCGCCAAAAGCGCATCCTACGATAAAAATTTCGGTCAGAATTTCCGCTGGTATCCTGATTAAACCTGTGTCCCAAACTAGCTCTAACTACTCCGAACTCGTTCGCTTTCTGGTGCAGCCGTTTCTCGATTCCCCAGAATCTCTGCGGCTCGACTGCGAAGTTTCTCCGCGCACCTCGCGGGTGCTAATTCGTTTAGCGATCGAAGGCGAAGATAAAGGGCGAGTGTTTGGGCGTGGCGGACGTAACATTCAGGCAATTCGCACTGTGGTGCAGGCGTTGGCTCAGGCAGCAGGGCAGGTAGTTCATCTCGAAGTGTTTGGCGGCATGGGTGGACAACCTTCGGGACATGATGATCGCAGAGAAGGCTCCAGAAATGGAGGAAATGACAATAGACCACCTCGATCGCAGCCTTCCCGCCGTCCGCGTCGCTAAATTCGGAAACAGATAAATTTGCTAATGTCGTAATAGAGCTAGCGGTTTCAACGTTCCCCTGGCTCATATGGAATGGGAACTACGCTTACAATCGATTTACCGACCCCCGCAAGTGCGATCGCTCTAGCGGGTACACAGGAAGCCAACCTGAAGTACCTGAGTCAGCAAACTGGAGCCTCCCTGGTTTTACGGGGGCAATCAGTGCTGATTACGGGAACTGAAAATCAGGTCGAACTGTGCCAGAAACTCATTCGATCGCTCGAACCCTACTGGAGTCAGGACAAGCCGATCACTGAAGTAGATATCCAGACCGTTCGCCACGCGATTAACACGCACCGCGAAGACGATCTGGAAATGCTGCAACGGGACGTTATCGTCCGCACCCGTAAAGGCGAAGAAATCCGGGCGAAAACCTTTCGACAGCGGCAATATATTGAATCAATCCGCAAACACGACCTCACCTTCTGCATCGGTCCCGCAGGCACGGGAAAGACCTACCTGGCAGCGATGGTGGCAGTTCAGGCACTTCTGGCAAACCAGTACGAGCGGCTGATTTTAACTCGTCCCGCCGTGGAAGCAGGGGAAAAGCTTGGATTTCTACCGGGGGATCTTCAGCAAAAGGTGAATCCCTATTTGCGTCCGCTCTACGATGCGCTGTACGAGATGATCGACCCAGAGAAAATTGCCAACCTGATGGAGCGGGGCGTGATTGAAGTGGCTCCGATCGCCTATATGCGAGGACGCACCCTCAACAATGCCTTTGTGATTCTCGACGAGGCGCAAAATACGACTCCGGCACAAATGAAAATGGTGCTGACCCGTATCGGATTTCGATCGCGGATGGTGGTGACAGGCGACATTACCCAAACTGATTTGCCGTCCTACCAGGAGTCCGGTTTAGCCGTCGCTCAGCGTATTTTGAAGAACGTAGAGGGAATCGCCTTTTGTGAGCTTTCAAAGGCAGATGTGGTCAGGCATGCGTTGGTGCAGCGCATTGTGGCAGCTTATGAGGCATTCGAGCAGCCGCAAAAGGGGAAGGAGGATAAGGGGTAGAGCGTTCTGCAAAATGCTGCCAGGGAAGCATCGATCACCCCGATCAGAAGCACCTTTACGTCAGGTGAGTTGCCCAAGCTTTCACCACTTCCGGGGAGCCGTACCACAGCTTACTCGGGTGGGGGGAATGCAGCACGTTTTCCAGTGTGAGATTATCTGCGCCCGCCAGGTGAGCTGATTCGATCGGAGTAATGCCATCGCCCCAGCAGTCGCCTTTGCCGCAGGTGAGTTCATAGCTGCTGTAGACAAACCAGTTTGCCCAATCTCGTTTGCCGTAAATTGCCTTACCTGCAACGCAAACATACTTCACGCTGGGGTAGAACGCGCCCGGATAGTGTTGCTTGACGAAATCCAGATTACGCTTTGTCCAGCGTTCCTGACTCACGTGGGGCGTGCCGAGCGTGACCAGCGTTGTCACCTGTGGATGTGCCTGCCAGAGACAGGGCTTTCCCTGATCGCCCGGATGTACATCATAGGGAATTTCCCCCAGATAAATCCGGCAAATCCAGCCGCCTGCTGAATGCCCGACCAGATTAACGCGATCGCTTCCCGTTTCCTGCATCAGGGATTTCACGGTCTGGTCGAGCTGAGTCAGAATCGGCAGCATCGATCGCCCGCCCAGGGTTGGAAACCAATCGCCACGCTTCAGGGGAACCGTCTTAACCGGAATATCAAGCTGTTGCAGGGCTTGCTCCATTTCGCGATAGGGAACCGCGCCTGCCAAATAGCCAGGAAGAATCACCGTAGGAAGAGACATGAAGATTAAAAATCGCTTAGCGAATCGCAGTATTCAGCCAGTTCAAAATATGGGCATTGACCAGATCGGGGCGTTCGTCGTGGGGGCAGTGTCCAGTGTCAGGAATGGGAATAAACTGAACGTGCTCTTTCTCTTCTGCCAGGTCTTGATAAAATTTTGCGCTGCTGATCGGCGTCCAGGGATCTTTCTCGCCCCAAAGGATCAGCAGGGGTTGGGTGATTTTGGGTAAGAGCGATTCGGGTTTGGGGCCGGGTGGGGCAGAAAGGATCGCGGCAAAGACTTTTTGGGCGTTGGGATGACAGGACGGCTCGTGGAGCAGATCGATCAGATCGTCGGTGATGGCAGTGCGATCGCGATAAACCTGTCTCAACGTACGACGCAGACGGGGCTTTTGCCGAATGATGTTAAACAAAAATGTACCGACAAGCTGAGAGGTCACGAGCTTATTAAAGCCTGTCATCATCAATCGCAGGGGCAGCGGCAGTTCTTCAGGACGGTGATTCAGCCCGCCTGCGGCATTCAGCAATACCCCACCTCTGGTAATCTCCGGATAATCCGCCAGCACCATTAGGCACAGCAGCGCGCCGATCGAATTTCCCACAAACACGGCGGGTTCTTGAATATGCGTTTCCCAGAATTCCTTTAAAAGCCGCTGCCACAGTTCCAACTCGTAGGTTAGCTCGATCGGCTTATCCGATCGTCCAAAGCCCAGCAGATCCAGCGCGAACACTTTATAGCCGCCCGCAGCCAGAACAGGAATATTTTTGCGCCAGTGCCCGATCGATGCGCCGAAGCCATGCACTAGCACCAGCGGCACTCCCTCACCCTGAACGGTGTAGCAGATATTGTGTCCCTGCCAACTCCAGGTGGAGAATTCGATCGGCAGGGGGGCAGAGGCAGAAACAGGAATTTGAGTCGTCACAGTACTTTTATTGATATTTCTTAACTTCTTTTCATGATACCAATTCGGACTTCAGAGTTCGTCTGCAATTCTGAATGACCATTATCGACACGAGCTAACCGGAAATCGGTACACTGAGAAACGGTGAACAGGAGAAAGGATGCAGTTCTCCGCCAGGGGATTGCCCTGTCAAACTATCCTGACCCAAACTATCCTGACCCAGCCTATCCCGCCGATCTTAAGAGAACGCTATGCCGCATACGATCGTAACCAACATCTGTGAAGGGGTCGCTGACTGTGTGGATGCCTGCCCGGTCGCTTGTATCCACGACGGTCCCGGTAAAAACACGAAAGGAACCGACTGGTACTGGATTGACTTTTCGACCTGTATTGACTGCGGAATTTGTCTGCAAGTCTGTCCTGTGGAAGGGGCGATCGTCCCAGAAGAACGTCCTGATCTTCAGTCCACCCCAAAATGATTCGCTATGATTCGCTAAAGACTATGCAATAGCCCTTTTGTCTGGCTTTCCTGCTATGCCTCAGACTGCTCCCCTGCTGCCCGTCCCCCTGTTACAAGTTGAAGACGTTCACGCCGGATACATCAAAGACCTGGACATCCTGCAAGGGGTAAATTTTCGCGTTGATCCGGGAGAATTGGTGGTTGTAATTGGTCCGAATGGAGCCGGAAAATCAACCCTGGCGAAAACAATCTTCGGCTTGCTGACCCCGCACAAAGGCAAGATTCTGTTTCAAGGGCAGAATATTGTCGGCCTGAAGTCGAATCAGATTGTGCAGCGGGGAATGTGCTATGTACCGCAAATTGCGAATGTGTTTCCGTCGCTCACAGTGGAAGAAAACCTGGAAATGGGCGCGTTCGTGCGGCGCGGCTCCTTGAAGGAACTCAAAGATCAGATTTTTGCCCTGTTCCCGCGACTGGTGGAGCGCAGAAAACAGCGTGCCGGAACCCTATCGGGCGGCGAACGGCAGCAGTTAGCCATGGGACGGGCACTGATGCTGCAACCCAGTTTGCTGATCCTCGACGAACCCTCCGCCGCTCTGTCACCCCAGCTTGTTAACAGCGTGTTTGAAATTATTCAGCAAATCAACCGCTCAGGCACGTCCATTATGCTGGTGGAGCAAAACGCTCGTAAAGCTTTAGCAATGGCAGATCGCGGCTATGTCCTGGAAACGGGACGCGATCGATTTGAAGGACGAGGACAGGATTTGCTCAACGATCCAAAAGTGGGTGAGCTTTATCTGGGTGCGGGAAAACACTAATGCACTCCTGATCATCAGCGGATCGCTAAGTCGATCGCTTGCGGGGCTTCATGTTTTCCAAAGACTCGATCGCGGCTTGTTCCAGGAGCTGATGAAGATCTGAAGCATTGACCGGAGGCGTAGTCAAACTATCACTGCGAGGGTTATCCGTCCAGCCGCATTTGATACACACGCTCCGACCAGAAGATTTAAACGGCATTAACCGATGCTCCCCCACTGAGCAGGGATCGGCGGGTTGCAGCGTGGAGGGAATCGAGGCAGGCGGATGATTGTTTTGCTGAACCTGCATCCAGAGCGAAGCGATCGCTGATCCGGGATTGCCGTCTTTGTCTTGCTCCTGCGGTTTGTCAGCATCCAAAGGAACTCCAGTCGGTCGCGGCTCTGGCACAGATGCAGGGTTTTGAATTGCCGGAGCGGTTGGGGGAGCAGATGCCTGCGGAGCGGGAGTCGCTCGATCGTTCCCAGGACAAGGCGAAGCCGTTTTTCCGGTAAAGTCATTGACGTTTTTCTCGATCGCCTCAACTCGTGGCAGCAGGGCTTCGAGCAGACTGAGGCGATGTTTAAGCTGTTCTACTTCTTGCCGCAGCGAAGCATCCACAGGCGAACTCTGGCTGACCTTTGCCTCTGGCGGCTGTTCTAATGGCTGCCGGATGCTGACTGCTTGTTGCAGCAGTGCCAGGATTTGCTGACCGATCGGCTGCTGCGAAGACTGCTGAATTGCTGAGGCGATCTCTGCTGGTAAAGTGAGCGTTATCTGCACATCGGAGAGAGCTTCAGCTGGACTTCCTGCCGAATTGCCAGTCAGCGAATTCAAACCAGATGGATTTTTAGAGCTGGCTTGAGCACTGGGTGGGCGTACATCCGATGAGTCAGTCATAAATTCAGCGCAGCGGGGATGAAATATTGTTATAGACGACCAGCATCATCGCTAGTCGAAATGCAGCTCCTGATCGAGGCAAACCAGATCGAGGTAAACCAGATTAAGTCAGACCATACGAAGCAGTTTCTCGTGGGGCGATCGTGCAATCAATCGTTTAATTGTCTGATCCTGATGCGAGCCGTGCCGTTTTAACGGGAATAACTTCAGTTTGCCCCAAGCGATACCTGTTCTATCCTAATGCGTGATTAATTCGCCGATCGGCTACTAATGACCATTAGAACGCTGATAGTAGAACGCTGATAGAACGCTGAACGCCTACCTTTGGCGGTTAGAAAGGAAAGCAGAAGGGGCGACATCGCTCTTTATGATGTTCTCTTTAAACTCTTTCTCAAGCGGACTTAACAGCAAGCCCAGAAGGTTTTTTCTAAAGAAATTTAAGAGATCGGCTTAATTCCCCCGATTCTGATAGTTCAGTTGTACGAAAGTCCGATAAAATGCGGTCAGCGAAATCGCGAATGGTTCAAGAAACGAGTTAGAGAAACAGCAGTCTCTTATCAGTGAGAGGAACGGGTGATGCGATTGGAGAAAACAATGCGCCTTGGAAAAGTGGTCAAGTCAAACTCTCACTGCGACTATGTCGTGCAGCTAGACGATCGCCACGAGGTCAGCTATCCTCCGCTGCCCGACGACTACGGCTTTGGCTGTTTTGTCAAACTGGAAGAGCCAGACGAGCGACACTGGGCAGTGGGCTTGGTGTATAACTCCCAGCTCTTTAACCCGATGTTTCTTAGCAATGGTCCGCGCTTGTCGAGCGAACCTGACCCGATGTTTACGCCCGATTTAGTCGCAGATACTCGGACGCTGCTGGGAGTAGTGCTGGTGGGGACGCTGACTGAAAGCGATCGATCGCGCTATGGCTGTCACGGCATTCCCAAGGTGATTGTGCCGATCAACACGCCTGCGTTTGTGATGACCGAGCAGGAAATTTACCACTTCCACTGCAACGAAAATGGCAATTCTCAGTTTTGTTACTACAGTCATCTGCTGCGCTGTGGCGGCACGTTTGCTGCTCAGCTCACTCAGCAGGTCTTAAAGGAACTCGCAGACTGTGGGCTGTTTGAAGGCGCGGAAAGACGGGCACTAGAGATTCTATGCAAGGAGCTTTCCTGGAAAAATACGATGGCAGCGATGCGCTAGAAGTTACGATCGCTTCCCCAACAATCGATCGCGCAGGTGTTTAATGCGATCGCGCAGTTTGGCGGCTTCCTCAAACTCCAGATTTTTAGCGGCTGCTTTCATCTCGGTTTCGAGCTTAACGATCAAGTCAGGAATGTTTTCCAGGGGCAGATCGTCTGCCTTTTCAAAGATCTGCTCTAGCTCCTGAGCATTGACGCGCCGCGAGACTTCCAGGAATTGTAGAATTGCGTTGTTCTGCCGCTTGATGATCGGCTTGGGGGTGATGCCGTGCTTTTCGTTGTACTCTTGCTGGATGACGCGACGACGCTCGGTTTCACTGATGGCTCGTGCCATGCTGTCGGTCAGGTTGTCGGCGTAGAGAATTGCCTGTCCCCGAACGTGACGCGCTGCCCGTCCGATCGTCTGAATCAGCGATCGTGCTGCCCGTAGGAAGCCTTCTTTGTCCGCATCCAGGATCGCGACGAGGGAAACTTCCGGTAAGTCCAGACCTTCCCGCAGCAAGTTCACGCCGATCAGCACGTCAAACTCGCCTGCCCGCAGATCTTGCAGGATCTCAATTCGCTCGATCGAGTTAATCTCGGAGTGGAGATAGCGGACGCGAATCGCTCTTTCTTGCAGATACTCCGTCAGGTCTTCTGCCATGCGCTTCGTGAGCGTCGTGACGAGAGTACGCTCGTTTTTTAGCACCCGCACCTGAATTTCGCCCAGCAGATCGTCGATTTGTCCGTCGGTGGGACGCACAAACACTTCTGGATCAAGCACACCCGTGGGACGAATCACCTGCTCTACGACGTGACCTGTACCTGGGATATAAGACCTCGACTCGTTCTTGCCTTCGCCCTCGACTTCAAACTTGCCGCCCGATTGCTCTAGCTCCCAGTCGCCCGGCGTTGCCGAGACAAAAATGCACTGATTCACCTTCTCCCAGAATTCGTCGGACTTGAGCGGTCGGTTATCTGCCGCGCTGGGCAACCGGAAGCCGTGGTCAATTAGCGTCATTTTGCGCGATCGATCGCCGTTATACATCCCGCGAATTTGGGGAATCGTAACGTGAGACTCGTCGATCACCAGCAGCCAGTCTTTCGGGAAATAATCGATCAGGCATTCGGGCGAATCGCCTGGATTGCGTCCTGCCAGATGGCGCGAATAGTTTTCGACCCCGTTGCAGTAGCCTACTTCTCGCAGAAGTTCCAGATCATAGCGAGTGCGCTGTTCAAGTCGCTGTGCTTCCAGTAATTTATTTTCGCCTTCCAGTTCCATCAGACGTTCTTTTAGCTCTTGCTCGATCGCATCACAGGCTTCATGAAGCCGATCTTCAGGAGTGACGAAGTGACGCGCCGGGTAAACGTTAATCCCGTCCATGCTTTGCAGCGTTTCGCCCGTGAGCGGATCGATGTAGCGAATCGCGTCGATCTCATCGCCAAAGAATTCCACCCGAATAATCCGATCTTCGTACGCCGGACCAATCTCCAGCACGTCGCCCTTCACGCGAAACTTGCCGCGCCCCACTTCCAGGTCATTGCGCTCGTACTGCACCGAAGCCAGATCGCGCAGAATTGCCCGCTGGTCTACCTCCGCACCTACCCGAAACGGAATCGCCGCGTTTAAATACTCGTTCGGAATGCCCAGACCGTAAATGCAGCTAATCGACGCGACCACAATCACATCTTTGCGCTCAAATAGCGATCGCGTTGCCGAGTGCCGCAGCATATCGATCTCGTCGTTGATCGAAGCAGTTTTGGCAATGTAGGTATCGGTCACCGGAATATAAGCTTCCGGCTGATAGTAGTCGTAATAGCTGATGAAATACTCGACCGCATTATCCGGGAAAAACTCCCGCAGCTCATTGCACAATTGCGCCGCCAGGGTTTTATTATGCGCCAGAACCAGCGTCGGCTTGCCCACGTTTTGAATCACTCGTGCGATCGTGTGAGTTTTTCCGGTTCCGGTTGCGCCCAGCAACGTCTGATAGCGATCGCCCTGCTCCACCGATTTAGTCAGCTTCTGAATTGCCTTTGGCTGGTCGCCTTTCGGCTCAAACGGGGCTTGAATGTGAAAGTCTGACGGATGTGCCATGGGGGTGCGCGTCCTGCGAATGCCTTATCCTCTATGATGACGAAATCTGCGGATTTTGTTGGCATTCTAAAAGACAGGTTGCCCGAACGCAGGCGATCGGATAAGCGAATTCCCCTGGGGGAATCAGTTTGCGGGAACTTGCTGTCTCATTAACTTCAAGGCATTGAACCTCGGGGCATTGAACCTCAGGGTATAAATCTCAGGATATGAATCCCAAGGTAGTAAACCTCAAGGCATTTTGAGACTTTCAGCCACGGGCGATCGATCTCCAACCGTCCAACCATTCTGCTGAACCAGTTTTTCCAATCGCTGCACTCGCTTGCCGGGATTAGGGTGGGTGGTGAGAAAATCGATCGGTAGATCTTTCTTCTCGCTTAAACGGGCAAAAAAATCAGTTGCTCCGGCAACCTGTCCGTAGATTTTTTGCAGAAGCGTAACACCCATTTCATCAGCCTTGTATTCCTGGTTTTGGGAAAACCGAGAATTGCCGATCGTCTGAGCAGCAGAAAGGGCGATCGACTGAATGCCGCTGATATCCCCAAACAGACTAGAGATGGTAATCTGCATCAATAATCCGCGTCCGAGCTGGCGGAGGTGATCGCGATGGGCAAAGTGTCCCAGTTCATGCCCCAAAACCATCATCAGCTCATTCTCTGATTCTGCCTGCTCGATTAATCCTCGATATAAAATAATTCGATCGCCCGGTATCGCCAGCGCGTTCACCGTTTCATCTGGAACATACAGCACTTTGTAATCTCGCTGTTGTTGCTCGGCAGACAAATGCGGTTTCAGGCGATCGAGCAATTGATTCAGGGTGTCTTGAGCTGAGGAAGGGGCTGCCTGTTGTTCAAATGCGGGGACGATCAGTGCTCCAAGCTGGCGTTCAACCCCCGGAGGAATCCAGCCAATCAGAACGCCGACCATCAGATCAACAGACAGAAATAGGGCGATCGTCAGCCCCACAAAAAAACTGAGCAACAGCACGATCTGCCGATTTTTGGGCGGAGGCGAAGCTTCGCTATAGTCCGCCATGCCGGGAGGAAGTTCGATCGACATACGGTAGTTCTCGCAGTTCTTGCGGGCTAGTTACGGGTGGGTCGAAATGCCTGGAAAAAGTTAATCAGCGGATAAAGCTGCCGCGACTGAATCCACAGTTTGCCTGTGCCTTTAAACCGACAAACCAAGCCCTCGCCGCCTAAAAAGCCCGTCCGCAAACCCTTAAACGATAAGCCGCTCAGCAGTTCGACTTGGTATTGCAACGTCTCTTCAAACGCCACGATATAGCCCGTATCGACCACATATTCCTCCGAAACCGGAATTTCCAGGATTCCTCCGTATGAGCTAAACCAGAAATCCCCCGTACCCGATGCCCGCAGCAAAAACAGCGACTCGCCGCTAAAAAAGCCTTTAGCTCCCTGAAATTTGGTGTCGATCTGGATACTGGAGCTGGCAGCGACAAACCCGGAAGACTGCACCATCAGGCTTTTGCTTCCGTCTAGTCGGTAATACTGGATATCGCCGGGAACTCGTGGGGAAATCATCAGCTCGCCAGGGTTGTTTGCCGCTGTAAACTCGCTGACAAACAAAGACTCGCCGCTCAACACCCGCCCGATGCCCTTCATCAAGCCGCCCTTGGCTTTGGATTTCATCTGGATGCTGCTGTCCATTGCTGCCATTGCGCCCGATTCTACCAGAACGGTTTGATTGGCTCTTAGCTTGATCGAGAGCGAGGCGTAGGCAGGCGCGTGTTCGATCTGATAGGCAAATTCAGAGTTTGTGGTGTTTTTAGTGTTTGTCATTTTGAGTTTCCTGAAGAGAGGGGAGGGGCGATCGTTGTTAATTTCATGTCTTAGCGAGGCGGAAGCTGGCTGCCAATCAATTGACCAAACGTGCGGGGATTGTGGGTCTGGCAGTACAGTTTGCCTTTGCCCTTAAATCGACAAACAAACCCCTCCCCGCCCATAAGTGCGCCCAGCCAACTAGAACCCGGTTTCGTAATCGAAAAGCTGAGGGTTTTCTCAAAGGCAACAATGTTTCCGGTATCTACAATGTATTCACCGTCTACGTCTACTTCGTAGATGCTGCCAAAGGAGTTCAGCAACACTAAACCCGTGCCGCTCGCGGTGAGCCAGAAGATTGCTTCACCAGAAAAAATAGACTTAAATCCTTGAAATCCCAAATCAACGCTGACATTGCCCGTGGACGCCAAATAGCTGGTGGATTGAATCACGAGATCCGTTCCGCTCAGCGTGTATGCCACAATATCGCCCATCATTTTTGGGGCGAGATAAATTTCGCCAGGAGTGTTACCAGAGCGAAACACACTTAAAAACAGCGATTCGCCTGTGACCATGCGCTTGAGTCCTCCCAATACGCCGCCGCCCTTGCCCTTTCGCAGCGTGGTATTCACATCAAGGCTGGCACTCATGGCAACCATCGCGCCGGCTTCGGCAATGATTTCTTCTCTGGGAGCCATGTTGATTTTGGCGATCGCACTATCGGGTCGGTGGAGGATATCGAGTTTCATGGTTGAAAAGTTCCGTGAAGGGGTGAAGGGGTACAGGGGTAGATGAGCGGATGGGGGATGAGGGAGTGAGGGGGTGAGGGGCAATTGTTGTGATCGTTGGGAGGAAGAACTGCAAAGCAACTACAGCTCAAGCGTTGTATTCATCGCCCAATTTCTTTCTCTTACCCATCCACCCTTTTAGATCTTCGATCGAACAAATCGCACTAAACCGTCTACGCTGCGCGATTGCAGGTAAATTCGTCCCTGACCGGAGAGGCGGTTCACCAGTCCTTCGCCAGAAGTGACGGAGCCAACTAATCCGCCTGCCATTTGGATATTCATTTTGATTTGGGGGTCATAGGCGACCAGATGCCCAGTGTCTACTACCAAATCGCCGTTGACTCGTCTTTGCGTGACACCACCATAGCCGCCAAAGAAGACTAATCCTTTGCCGCTCAGCTTCAGCTTAAATAGCCCCTCGCCTGATAGCCAGCTCGAAAAGCCTGCCCAGCTTACGCCCATCCGAATTCCCGGGGTATGGGCGAGATATGCCCCTGGCTGAAAACAAATTTCGTTGTTATTGAGTTCCACCACGGCAACATCGCCGATCGTTCCCTGGCTGAGTACCAGTTCCAGTGGTTCTCCGGTCGCGTTCTTAAACTCGTTGACAAACAGCGATTCGCCGCCCAAAAACGTCTTGAGCAATGCTGAAATTAAGCCACCCGAAAACTGGGTCGTCATCGACACACGGCTTGCCATACTAACCATCGCGCCTGCCTCGGCAGTAATTCGATCGCCGGGTTGCAGCGTCAAAAAAACTGTTGCGAATGCAGGTTTATAGCGAATCTCGTATTTCACAGCGATACCTCACAGCGAGCTGACTCGACAGATGCAATCACTCTTCAGAACTCTTCAGAAGCATTTCTAAAAATCCGCCTGGAGTTTGGTTAAGAATGCGATCGATGTGAGTATTCCCGGTGAGAGAACTTCGGAAACAAACCGATTGACACAAACCGATCAAATTAGATCAAATCCATCTCACCTGCCATTTTGAGCGCACGCGCCACTTGAGTTACCTGCTTACCCTGAAATCGTGCTACTTCCAGGTTGTCTGCGGTGGGCAAGTTGTTTTCCAGTCCAGAGACGGTCGAAGCTCTGTAAGGGTATGCCGCCTGTCTGAAACAGTGAGGGATCGGCATAGCGCAGCAGCACAAGAATCAGTCCCAGGTGCGCCATTAGGTTAACCTTAGGGTTCGCTTTTAAATAGCTCGCTTTCGAGCGCTAGGGGTAGCTCAATCACAAACTCAGTTCCCTGGCCCAGAGCCGAATGGCAGGTTAACAGGCCGCCGTGCTTGTCAACAACCACCTGATAGCTAATCGATAGCCCCAGTCCAGTGCCTTTGCCGATCGGCTTAGTAGTGAAGAAGGGTTCAAATAGCCGTTGCTGCACCTGTTCGCTCATGCCAATACCATTGTCTGCAATCCGAATCTGAATGCGGTGGCTGTGAATCTGCTGAGTTTTGATCGTAATCGCGGCGGGATGATTCTGAATTTCCTGAGGGGAACGAGTGCTATTAAACTCATCGAGGGCATCGATCGCATTACTGAGAATGTTCATAAAAACCTGATTGAGCTGTCCGGCATAGCATTCAATCAGGGGTAAATTTCCGTAAGCTTTGACCACCTGGATTCCCCAGTGCCCTGCAGTTTCCTTCAGGCGGCTCTGCAAGATCATCAGCGTGCTATCAATGCCCTCGTGAATATTCACCGCTTTGACTTCCGCTTCATCCATTCGGGAGAAGGTTCGCAGTGCCAGAACAATCTTTTGAATGCGATCGGCTCCCACCTTCATCGAGGTCAGGAGCTTCGGCAGATCTACTTTGAGGAACTCAAGGTCAATTTCCTCGGCTTCGGCTGCGATCGCGGGAACGGGAACCGGATAATACTGATGATACAGATCCAGTAAATTCAGCAAATCATAGGCATACCCACCAACGTGCGCCAGGTTGCCATAAATAAAGTTGACGGGATTATTAATTTCATGGGCAACCCCTGCCACCAGTTGTCCTAAACTCGACATTTTTTCGGTTTGAACGAGCTGTGCCTGGGTGTGCTGAAGTTCGTGCAGAGCTTGCTCTAGCTGTTGAGCTTTTTCGCGTAACTCGACTTCAGATTGTCGTAATGCCATTTCAGCGTACTGTCGCTTGATGCCAAGAGCAATTTCCTGTGACACCAATGCTAAAGCATCCAGCGTTGAGAACGACAAAGGCTGTCGTGCAAACATTGCCATCACTCCCAATAGCTGGTTCTCAACCATCAAAGGATATCCGGCAAAAGCAACCATCTTTTCTTGCTTTGCCCATTCTTTATTGCCTACACGGGGATCATCCAGAACTGAATTTGTCAGATGGGGTTGACATTCTTCGGCAATTAAACCAATTTTAAATTTTCCGACTGGAACACGGGCATGATCGCCATCCAGATGAGTGTATAAACCAGAACTTGCTTTCAGTTCCAGTATATTCTCCTGAGCATTCAACAGCCAGACTCGCGCGAACGCAGCACCGAGATGAGAAACCATTGCTTCAGTGCAGTATTGCAGCATATCTTGAAGTGTCTTACCTCGGGTTAACGAAGCATCAACATCAGCTCGAAATGCAGCCAAATTAAGCTGTTCCTGAAGCGTGGCTTCTGCTTGTTTGCGATCGGTAATATCCATCACCGTACCAAACAAAGCAGCAATTTGACCTGTCTCATCGTTGACGATTTCTGCTTTGGCGTTAATTAGGCGCGTTGATCCATTCGGATGAAAAAATCTGATTTCAACATCATAGGGGATGCCTTCATGAATGGCTCGGTCAAACGTTTGCTGAAACCATTTCCAATCGTCAGGATGAAAGATTTGGGCATGTTCCTCCAGCGATGGTGCGGTTGCGCGTGGCTCCATTCCAAAAACGCGAAAGAGTTCGTCCGACCAATTCACAGTTCCCGTTGCCACATCATATTCCCAGCTTCCCATTTGGGCAACGCGCTGAGCTTCTTGAAGCCGCTCTGTTGTTCGTTTCAGGGTAGTTTCTGCTTGTCTGCGCTGAGTGATATCAGTGCAAACTCCCAACACGCCAAAAATCTGCCCTTCTTGATCGCGCAAGGGCAGCTTCTTCGTTTCCATCCACACCACAGTGCCATCAGCGACGGTGACGGGTTCACCCAGATTTAAGACAATCTCACCCGCGATCGCTTTTTGATCGTCCACCCGGAAACCAATCGTTTCTTGCTCTGGATTACCAAACACCTGATCAGGGGGAAATCCAAGTTCCAAGTCATCTTTACCAATGATGTCTTCAGGCTTGCGATCGATCGCGCTAAGGTAGGTTTGATTAGCAAGCAGGTAGCGGAAATCGAGATCCTTAACAAAGATCCAGTCTGTGCTGGAATCAATCACATTTTGCAGCAGGCTAGACTGATAGCGTAGCGCTGCTTCGACTTGTTTACGGGCAGTAATATCACTTTCAATCGCCACATATTGATAGGGTTTTCCCTGCTCATCTAACAATGGAACGATCGTTTTATCCACCCAATATTCTGTACCGTCTCTAGCGCGATTTTTGACTTCTCCCCGCCAAATCGCACCACTGTCAATCGTTTGCCACATCTGGCTAAAGAACTCTTTAGGATGGTGCTCTGAGCGCAGCAGATGATAGGACTGCCCAATCAGCTCATTTCGATTGTATTTAGAAATTTCGCAAAACCGATCATTGACATAGCAAATCATGCTTTGAGGGTCAGTCATTGCCACGATTGACGATTGATCCAGCGCAGATTGAATATTTGCCAGATCGCGGCTCTGATGCTGAACCTGTTGCTTCAGGCTGGTATTGAGTGCGTGAACCTGCGTCTGAAGCTGATACCGTGCGACCGCCAGCGCGAAGTGAATTCTAATCGCTTTCACCAGGTTGAGATCGGTTTCCGTCCACGCTTGAGCCTGCTTCGGTTTGTACTGTCGCCACTGTTTGAAAGACTGACGCGGCATCGTCTGCCGTCCATCAGGTTCAATCCTGCCTGCCCATAGGGTTTCCGTCTCAATTTCATCTCGAAAGAGCGTTAGACAGCCGATCGTCTCCGCTCCCCCATGCAGGGGCATAATTAGTAAACTTCGGATAGAAGTGTCCTGAAAACGCTGGTGCAGAGATTGACATCGGGGATCGTCGGCTAAGTCTGCGATCGTCAGTTTCGGTGACAACAGAGCAGCTTGCCAGAGAGGCTCCTGCTCCAAGCACGAGTCAGGGGCAAAAGACAACTGGACGGGTTGGGTTCCGCAGCAATATAGTTCACTCGCCTGCCCCGCAGCACTCGGCAGCAGCAACAGTCGCCCCCCCACCCCGCCGATCACTTCAACGGTTGCTTTCAGAGCTGCCTCAAACGGATTTGCCGCTTCACTATGAAGCAGGGTTGCGATTTGATTTGCAGTACGCTCCTGGAATGCCTGGGTCTGCACCTGAACCAACAGCGCAGACTGAGCGATCGCGATCGTGACTTGATCGACCACCAATTGCAGAAAATGCAGCTCGGCTTCGGAAACGGGGCGAGGCTCGACATGATGGGCAACCAGCAATCCCCAAAGCTGATCTGTTTGCACAATGGGAACGACAACCGACGATTGCACGCCCATTGCTTTAAGATATTCAGCGTGGCAGGGGTCAATGGGGCGGTAGTGAATGTCGTCAGATGTGCGATCGGCTGACTCAATCGATCGGGGCTGACTCCAGCCAATTTGTGCGGTGGATAAATTAACAATCGAGCGTTGCCGCGCCTGCAAAAAACGCTCTCGCGCCTCAGCGGGAATATCTTCAGCAGGAAAATGTAGCCCCAGCAAGGAAGGTAGCCGATCATGATGAATTGCTTCTGCAATCACTTCTCCGTGTTCATCTGGGTAAAATCGATACACCATGACGCGATCGGTTTCCAAAAAAGCGCGAATCTCCGTCACGGTGGTTTGCAGAATTTCCTGAAGCTGAAGAGATTGGCGAATTCGATTCGTAATTCGGTGCAGCAGGCTTTCCTGCAAGGTTTGAAACTGCAAGCTAGACGGAGAAGGCAAGGAGGTCATAGTGCGATGTGTTTGACCGGCAGTGCTTGATTAGTATGCCCAGCAAGCAAAGGTTTCTAACAGCAACAGGCTGATAATCCAGTGTGCAGTTGTTCATATTTTAATGAGGCTTAATAACATCTTAATGATTGTTTAGTGCAGGGTTAGCATCTTAATTTGGCGGTTAACAGCTTAATACAGCAACTTATTCGATCGAATAAGCCGATAAAAAAAGTAGCCCTGGTTGGGCTACTCATGAATCAGCGAACTCTGAAGAATGCACTGTTTCGTCTTTTAACAAGAATTGCTTTTAAGAAGCTTGAGGAAGCTCCATTTTTATGGGCGATTGGGCACGATTTGAGCGAGTTTTTATTGCATGCTTGCCTGAGAAGTCGACGCTCCAGGAAGCTGAACTTCTGCGGGCTTAATGAATCCAAAATAGAAGGCGATCGCTGCAACAATGGCATTGAGCCAGATATTATTGCCCAAAAGCGGCGTAATGCCAAACAGAGTATTGGTAAAAGGAATCAGCCCTAAAATTGCACCCAGCGCGTAAACGATCGCGAAGATGCGATTAAAGACGATCGAGCCAGTCAGACTGGTGAACGCTGCAATGCCCCACAGCCCAACGAGAATGCCGATCGCATTGTGGAAGTAGTTTGTCGGAAACAGACCAAACAGATAGCCAAATCCCATTGCAGGCAGAAAGCTATCAGGAGGAACAACAAAAGCAGGCAGAAAGCCAGCCAGACCCAAAAACAGGAAAAGGGTTCCGAGGCTGAGGGCAGCGTAGCGAATTGAGGAGTTTGCAGTAGTTTGCATGGCAGTATTTCGGGTTTTCAATAATCTTGTTTGCTGAAATCAATCAGCGACTTTCACGAACCATTTGTTCACGAACGATTTCTTCACAAATGATTGAATCATGCTTCGCTAACATCGCGTCTGTAGCAAATCGATGCAAATGTCTAACGGATCGGTCTAACGAATCAGGTGCAGCACATCCCGAAGGACACTGTAACCTGCGATATCCCAGAGGAAATAGGCGACAAAACCAATCATTGCCAGACGTCCGTTCCATAGCTCTTGCTGAGGGTTCCAGCCAAAAATCCAGGCATTGCGATCGGCTCCGTTATAAGCAGGGGCGATCGTTGGAACTTGAGCAGTATCAATTTTTGGTGCGGTGCTTGCAGTCTTCATAATGACAGCCAGTTATTCATGTATTTTTTGATTATGGTATTCATTCAGATCACTGCAATGGTCTGTAATAGGGTCGAGTATCAGCTCTGTCAAAAGATTGGAATCCAACATCGATTGCTGTAAGCAATCAGGGTAATGAAAGTAATAATCGAACTGTTATTACTGATTACTCTTGTGATTTACAGGCAGCATTTAAGAGAATGTGGGAGAAGTGACAGCGAGCCTATATCTCCTCATATATCACTTCTGCGAATTAGGATGCTCTCCAGGAGGCTGCCCGCCTGAATCCTGATCGTGCAAGTAGGCATTCCTCCGGAAGGTAGATCCGCTGTTCTACCTAGTGGTAGAAGATTGACCTAGGTTGATACGTGCATCTTGCTAAGCTTGGCCAGCCGTTAGAAGGGATGTTGCTCTAGATTCACTGCGCTGAATTCGTTCCTGGATTCACTGCTGGATTCACGGATAGTTATCACCCTCCTGAAGCTGGGATCTGTCACTGGAAATCATGGCAAATTTTAATCTCTCTGAGACTATCTTTGGCAGTGACAGCGAAATGGCGATGCTCATGCGATCGCGCTTTGCCCCTGCTGAAAGCAATGCTAATGAGCTAAAAATACAAACCCAAACCCCGCTTGGCTCGATCGAAACCTGGTTTAAGAAGCCTGTCTTAGCGTTTACGCATCAGCACGTTCGGGATGTATTGGGCGAGAGTGAAACAAACTCTCATGCAATGTTTAGCCTGACTAGCATGGGCATGACCCAGACAGATGCTAAAACTCGTCGTTTTTTGCGCAAGAATGCTGCTTTTTGTGGAGTTACCGGATATACCGAGGCAGAACTCTTTGCCCTCACCGTTGACGATGTGAACCACCCAGATGACCGCGATCGCGATTGGGAAAGTTTTATTAATTTGCTGCATGGGGGAAAGTGACTGTCCGCAGACAATGGCAGCAGGGTTTCAGCAACACATTGCAAAACCTGTAGAACTCAAAGTTCTAGTAAACGCGATCGCTCGTTTGCTTAATAAAAGGCTTAATAAAAGATTGAACTAATTTTCATCCCTGCTTTTGTCCTTGTTTTCATATCTGTTTTTATACGTGACCTGTAATGACTCATTCTCAAAGTATTCCTCAAAAAAGTATTCCTCAAATCATTCTCGACACTGATCCGGGTGGCGATGATACCTTTGCCTTCTTATGGCTACTCAGTCTAGTCAAACGGGGCTTTGCAGATTTGATTGCAGTCACCGCAGCCGATGGTAACGTCGCTGCCCAAAAGACCTTTAGCAACAGCAGCCAAATCCTGAGCTTAGCAGGATTTTCTCAAATCGAAGTCGGTCGAGGAGTGCCTGTGCAAGGGGCGATCGAGGATGCGTCCTCTATTCATGGACATGACGGGATGGGCAACCTATCGGAGACGCTACCCGTAGCCACCCATGCGTTTGAAACCGCCCGCCGCTCCGATGATGTGATTATCGATCGCCTCAACGCCATGCCTGGGGAAGTGACGATCGTAGCGATCGGTCCTTTGACCAATCTTGCTGCCGCCGAAGCCAAACAGCCCGGCATCCTGAAGCAGGCGAAAGAGATCATCGTCATGGGGGGAGCTTTTCTCGCACCGGGCAACGTAACGCCCCACGCCGAATTTAACATCTGGTTCAATGCCGTCGCTGCCCAAACGGTTTTCAACAGTCGCGATGATCTAGTCGTGATGCCGCTCGATGTGACGCAACACCTGATCTTTACTCGTCAGATGGCACAGGCGGTCGTGACCAATTCTTCCCATCGCAGCCCGATCGCTCAGCTCATCAGCCCGCTTTGTGAATTTATGATCGGTACGGCAACAGGCTATTGTGAAACCAGAGGCATTCCCGGATTCCTGGTTCACGATGCAGCCACGATCGGCTATTTGTTCTACCCAGAATCGTTTTTGCTGCAAAGAGCGACGGTAAAAATCGAAACCCAGGGAGAATGGACGATCGGGCAAACGCTGATCGATCGCCGTCACACTGCCAAACCGGGAGCTAATGCGTGGGTTGCGATGCAGGTAAATGCAGAAATGTTTTTCACTAGTTTTCTGCAGGATTTGATTTACCTGATGCTCACGATCACAGCCTAAAACACAGCAACATAAAATACGATCGACACCAGATAATTTTTTCTCTGGGATAATCAACTGACTTCTTTATCAATCCTGCTTAGAGGAGTAGATTTTTTATTTCTGAATCATGCAAGATTGATAAAGTCAAACCTGGGGAACGAGAGGCACGATCTGGGGCACAGTTATGCTTTCAACCATGCTTTCAACAACCTCTCATTTCGATCGGTCTATCCCCGTTGCATGCCCATTTTCTTCTCTTTTCTTCTCTATGAGTGAAGCTCCTCAATTGCTGAATCAAGCTCGCTGCTTTGGCGGAACCATCGAGTTCTATCAGCATCGATCGCAGTCTTGCAATAGCGAAATGCGCTTTTCGATTTACCGCCCGCCTCAGGCAGCTGCAAATCCTGTTCCGGTGCTGTATTTTTTGTCTGGGCTAACCTGCACCGAAGAAAATTTTATGGTGAAAGCCGGGGCACAGCAGTTTGCTGCAAAGCATGGTTTGATGCTGGTCGCGCCGGATACCAGTCCGCGCAATTGTGGAATTCCGGGAGAAGAGGACGACTGGGATTTTGGCACGGGAGCAGGGTTTTACGTCGATGCAACGCAGGAACCCTGGAAACCGCATTATCGAATGTACAGCTATGTCACTCAGGAGCTACCTGACTTACTCGCTGCCCATTTTCCGATTCAGCCCGATCGCCAGGGAATTTTTGGACATTCAATGGGAGGACACGGAGCGTTACTTTGCGCGTTCAAAAATCCCGATCGCTACCGCTCGGTATCTGCGTTTGCGCCGATCGCTGCTCCGATGCAGTGCCCTTGGGGGCAAAAAGCGTTTCGTCACTATCTGGGCGAAGAAACGGAAAGCTGGAAAGCTTACGATGCGAGTGAGCTAATTCTAACTGCCCCCTGGCGACGACCCATCCTGATCGACCAGGGAACTGCCGATAGTTTTCTCGAAAAACAGCTCATGCCCGATCGCTTGGAGCAGGCTTGCGCCCAGGTTGGGCAACCTTTGACGCTGCGGATGCAGGACGGCTACGATCACAGCTATTACTTCATTGCCAGCTTTATCGAAGACCACATTCACCATCACGCCACCGCACTGCAAGCATCGTCTTGAGAAAGTCGACTGCACGCCGCAGCAACCACCAAGCTACAGTTAAAAAAATCGGGGCTGGCTGTCTGCTTCTCGTCGCCGCCCCCGAAGGTGAATCCATATTTGCTCTTACGATAACCCCAGGGTCAGCAGAAATTCGGGCAGAAAACGGGTAGAAATCGGGTAGATAGCTCATGTTCCCCCATCGAGCTGCCTCAAGCGATACCCCAACCCATGCACTGTTTCGATCAAATTTTCTGGCGCACCTGCCGATTTCAGCTTATTTCGCAAACATTTAACGTGCGATTTTACTGTTTCCTCAGCGGGAGGATTTTCCAGCGACCAGATGCGATCGATAATTCCAGTTCGGCTGAGCACCCGGCGACCGCTTGATATCAGCAGTTCCAGTAGTGCGAATTCCTTGGGCGTCAGGGCAATAAGCTGGCGATCGTAAAACACCTCATAGGTGCTGGGGTTGAGCTGAAGACTGCCCCAGATTAACTCCGTTGCCGCCGTCGCATTGCCCCGCCGCAGCAGTGCCCGCACTCGCGCCAGAAGTTCCTGTAAGTCAAACGGCTTGACCACATAATCATCTGCCCCTGCATCCAATCCGGTAATGCGATCGGCGATCGTATCTCGCGCAGTCAGCATCAGCACTGGCAGGGTTAAATGACGATCGCGCAGCCGCCGGCACAGGCGAATACCATCTAGCCTCGGCAGTGTCACATCCAGCACAAGCAAATCATAGGTCAGCGACTCCAGCCAATCCCAGGCAGACTCTCCATCCCGCGCCACATCCACTACATACTGAGCATCAGTCAAAGCCTCCGCTACGACTTCTGCTAGCTGAACATCATCTTCGACCACTAAAATTCGCATCGCCGCCTTCGCTTAATCCGGTTCGCCTCAATCTCTCAACTTATCTCAATCTTAGGCAATTCTGGAGCGATATGCTGAAGAGAAGGTAGGCGAGGAAGGGAAGCGTGGCAGAGCAGATCGGCGATCGAGACGGAACAAAAGTTAACGTGAAACTCTTGCAGAGAAAACGAGCACTGGGAGCAGGTTTCGCTTCTGTGATTGTATTAATGGGATTCACGAACTGGACTTCCTATCAAAACGCCAAGCAGCTCATTGAAAGCACCAATCAATCCAAACAAACCTATGAAGTGATTAAAAGCCTTGCCAATATTTTTTCCACGATGACAGTTGCTGAATCCGGGCGACGCGGTTACGTTTTTCTCAGCGATCACGCTGAATATTTGCGGTATCAAGAAGCAGTTAAAGCAATCGTTCCAAAAATGCAGCTTCTTCAGCAGCAAATTGACACGAACAGTGAGCAAATTGCCCAATTTAACCAGCTTAAACAACTGCTCGATCGCCGCATCATTCTTCTGGAACAATCGATTCAGCTTCATCAGAAACAGCCGAACGATCGCACCACTCAAGCAGAAATTACAGAACAAAGCATTCAGCTTCGGGAGCAAATTGTATTGGTGATGAATCAGATGCAAGCTGAGGAAGAACAGCGTTTGCAGCAGTGGCTCAACCAATCCCAAACTAGCATTCGCAGCCGATATTTAATTGAGTTTTTGATTAGCCTTTCTAGCTTGGCTATCTTTCTTGGGTTTGCCCTGTTGCTCTATTACCAGTATGCCCAGCGGCAGCAAGCAGAAAAGCTGCGATCGACTCTGCTTCAGGAAAAGGAACTCAGCGAGTTAAAGGTGAAATTCTTTTCGATGGTGTCGCATGAGTTTCGCACTCCGCTCAGCGTAATTTTAGGCTCCGCCCAGCTTATGCGTGATAACGAAGCCTCGTGGACAAAAGAACGCCAGCAAAAAAATCTGGAGCGAATCCAATCTTCTGCCAAGCTGATGAAGCAAATGTTGTCCGACATTCTTACCCTGACCAGAGCCGAAGCAGGCAAACTGGAATTTAACCCGCAGCCGATCGATCTAGAAGCATTTTGCCTCAATTTAGTTGAAGAAATTCAGCTCTCAATGCGATCGTCTCATCCTGTTCAAATCATTAGCCAGGGCAGCCAGCGACACGTGCTTTTAGATGAGAAACTGCTGTATTCAATTCTGAGCAATTTGCTTTGCAATGCTATCAAATATTCCAGTTCTACTTCGCTCATTGAACTGCTGCTTGACTGTCAACCCGGACAAACCATTCTCCAAATCAAAGACAATGGATTGGGCATTGCCCCAGCCGATCGATCGCAAATCTTTGAGGCATTTTATCGAGGACAAAACAGCATCAGCGTGAGCGGTAGCGGGCTGGGATTAGCCGTGGTTAAGCAGTGCGTTGATCGGCATCAAGGCAACATTACGATCGACAGTATCGAAGACAAAGGAACTACCTTCACCGTCACCCTTCCCCACGTTGGTGCGCGATCGCCCCACCCCCCAAACGCCTAACCATCTCCCTTCTTCATCCATCCTCATCTTTCCTACAGCCAGCCTAAACACCTTCCACCCCAAACAACCTCATCTCTGCCCATCCCCTCGTGATACATATCACCCCCTCTACTGTGGCTTATCACATCCTCCGGCTCCCATTACCCTCTACAGTGAGTCGGTGTGAAGCAACTGCGGCTCTCCTGTTAAATGAGTGTGAATCTACCACGCCGCAGGCGTTGCCTTTCCGGGCAATCCAAAATTAGGGAAAAAGGGTCAGACTACCAACTTCTACCAGCTCAATTCGTTCACTTTGAGTGAACCTCAGTGTGTTCTGTGCGTGTGAAATAGCAAACAGGTTGAAACGACGAAGCATCCCTGTTGTGTCTGTTATTCATTGCGAGATCACCCGGTGCTGCTGCACCCAGATTTCTACTCTCTGCTTCCGTCGAGAAGCGTGACGATCGCAATCTGCGCGGTGACTCCCACCATTAGAGGAGCTTTCATGTCGAATATCATCACCGTTACCAGCACTGCGAATAGTGGTGCAGGTTCACTGCGGGCAGCGATCGCTGCGGCACCTGCTGGAAGCACGATTCAATTTGCATCCAATCTAGCGGGACAAACGATTACGCTCACAAGCGGACAAATTGAAGTCTCCCCTGGCAAAAACATCACGATCGATGGCAGCACTGCGCCAGGGTTAAAAATCAGTGGCAATAATGCCTCCCGCATATTCTGGGTGAACTCGAACCAAGACTTTCCCACCACCGTTTCCTTCAAAAATCTCAGCCTGATCAACGGTAAAACGAACGATCAGGGCGGTGCGATCAAGGGTGAACACAGGGCAAACATCAGCATCGACAAAGTTAGCTTTCAAAACAACGTTGCCAACAAAGGCGGCGGAGCCATCTACTCAGCCTGGGAAAACAATTTGACCGTCACCAATTCCCAGTTCGATCGCAACCAGGCAACTGCCGGAAATGACGAACGTGGTGCAGGGGCGATCGCCTTTCTCAGCCCGAGGAATTTCATCGTCCGAAACAGCAGTTTCACCAATAACCAGGGTATTAACGGCGGTGCAATCAACAGCCTCAATGGCAAACTGACGATCGAAAATTCGCGCTTTATCAACAACAGTACGCTGGCAGCCAGCTTTGCAGCCGGACAGCAAAATCCGACTTTGCGCGGCTACGGCGGAGCCATCTACACCGATCGCGCCAGCAGCACCAGCGAGGCATCGGGCACGATTCGGATTGTGGGCAGCGTGTTTGAAGGCAACCAAGGCAAGGCAGAAGGCGGCGCAGCCTATCTGTACACCGGAACGCAGGATAACGTCATCATCGATCGCAGTACGTTCAAAGACAACGCAGTGCAGTCCCTTCCACAGGGCAATGGCGGCAACGGCGGCGGCGTGGTGGTGATGAGCAACGGTAACAACCGGGGACTTGTCATCAGCAATAGCTCGTTTGTCAACAACACAGCTTCCAGTCAGGGCGGCGGCTTGTGGATGATGGGCGCACCCGGCACGATTACGAACAGCACCTTCTCCGGCAACAAAACCACCGGAACCGACTACAACCGCGTGGGCGGCGCGATGACGCTGTATAGCAACACGGATATTATCAACACAACGATCGCCAACAACAAAGCAGGTTGGGTCGGGGGTGGCATTTCTGCACCGGATAATGCCCGTGTAACGGTGAAAAACACCATCTTTTCCAATAACACTGCCGACAACGGCACGAACAATTGGGGCATTCAGCAGCACACAAACCGCGTCCTGATTGACAATGGCGGCAATATTCAGTTTCCGCCCAAGCGCACCAACAACTGGAACGACTACAACGCAACTCCAAGCGTTCGACTGGTCGATCCAATGCTGGGATCGCTCCAGAATAACGGCGGCGGGATGCTCACCCACGCCCTACTGGCAGGAAGTCCCGCAATCAATAGCGGCATTGCCGCAGGCGCACCCACGACGGATGGACGCGGCTTTACGCGATCGGATGGACGGATTGACATCGGTGCATTTGAAGCAGGCGCAATGGCTCCAGGAAGCAGTACATCAGCAGTCAGTACATCAGGAGGCGGTACATCAGGGGAAAGCATGCCAGGAGGCGGTACATCAGGAGGCGGTATATCAGGGGAAAGCACATCAGGAAGCAATACCTTCAACGGAACGAGCGGCAACGATACGCTAGTGGGCAATGCCAGCAATAATGTGCTGATTGGCAACCTGGGCGCAGATACCCTCACCGGGGGAACCGGAGCCGATCGCTTTGTTTATGCAGGGGCATCGCAGCAGACAGCTTTCAGCCAGTCCCGTGTTGGCAGCCTCGATCGCATTACGGATTTCACCTTCGCTCAAGGCGATCGACTTCAGCTTGACTACGACAACAACCTGCAAACCGCCCAACTTCCACGCGGCGTGTTCAATGCCGGACGCAAAACGGGTAGCGACCTGACAGCCGCCGCTCAAGCAGCATTCCGCGACAAAAACCAGCTTGTTGGCGGAGACCAGGCATTGCAACCCAATGAAGCCGTCTTTTTCCAATGGGGCACACGCACTTATGTTGCCGCTAATGACGGTGTGGCAAGTTTTAGCAACAACGATCTTGTAGTCAACCTAACGGGAATTCAGATGGCAGGGCAAGATGCGACAGGCGGCAGGTTAACAACTGGCAATTATTTCGCTTGATTCTTGCCTTGAATGGGTTTGAGGGGTGGCTTGAGCAGTATCTCATGATTCAAACATTCTCTGAAATCCGCTCCCTTAATCTCCCGTTTGTGAATCGTTTGGAACCTAAAATTAACAGGTTCGTCCTCTAAACTTTAGGTACAAATCGATCGGTTTGAGGATTGTTTAGCAGATCACACTCATCCTTAAACCATTCACAAACTCATTGCTCAATTTCTCCCGACCACAGGGTTTATCACTTTTATCTACACTCTGCCCGTGACTGAGCGAAGCATCTAAACTCGGCTCAGTAACGGGCTTATCTATCTCTAGTGGGAGTGACAGGAACCTTGAAACAGCGGTATTTGTGGATTAGTCGTGCAAAGGAGAAAATCAGGTGGTCGCGATCGACTCGTCCCAGCTACAGCCCCTTTCTACTCAAGCTTTGATTTTAGAAAATGCAGAAATCAAGCTCGTGATCAGACCCGATTTGGGTGGACGAATTGATCAACTTCAGGATTTACAAACGGGTAAGAAATGGCTTTGGCATCCTGAAGAATACAATGCCAATAAGTCTCGATCGCTGGAAGTTGGAGCTTCCTTTGATCAGAACTGGACTGGCGGCTGGGATGAAGTGTTTCCCAATGACGCAGCAGGGGAATTTCAGGGGCGCAATTTGGTGGATCACGGGGAACTGTGGTCGCAGTCCTGGGAAGTGATCGAATCCACAAAACTGGGCGTGACGATGCGATACGTTTGCCAAACTGTCCCTGTGACCGTCACCAAAAATATTCGCATCAGTGCTTCTAAACCGAAAGCAGCGATCGTCTACACGCTGCAAAATCAGGTCGATGAAACGATTCCGTTTTTGCTAAAGCATCATGCCGCAATTGCGATCGAACCGGGTGACGAAATCATTTTGCCCGATTGCCTGATCGAACCTGTGACGCTCGACTTTAGCCGCATTATCGGTCAGCAACAGCAGACCCGCTTTCCCAAAGCACTCACCGCCGAAGGAACCGAAATCAATATCAAGCAGGTGCCACCCCGCTCTTCCCAACTCCAGGAATTTTTCTACAGTTCTCAATTGGCAGCGGGTCACTGCGGCATTCGCAGCATGAAGTCGAAGTCTGCTTTGGTCATGCGCTTTGACACGGCAGAATTTCCCTATGTCTGGATGTTTCAGAGCTTCGGTGGCTGGCACGATCACTATGTCGTTGTGGTTGAACCTTGCACTACCATGCCTTATGACCTGAATGTTGCCTGCGAAAACGGAACGATCGCCTACCTGCAACCCCAGGAAACCCAAACGCGATCGCTTATGATCACGCTCCAGCGCAGTTAGACTTTCAGAGCTAAAAACAAAGCTAAAGGCGGTTTTGACGATCCCTAATCGAAAACCGTCACAAAGCATAACATGATTTTAACGCGACTCGATCGGCTGGTATTAAATACGCTGCTGATCAAGGTTTTGGAATTATTAGGCGACTAAGTTGAGCGATCGATTTAGTAAAGCAATTAGGGATAAACAAAGAGACAAAGATCAGCGCGAGATACGGTTGTCATCAGTGAATGGCTCTCTGCGAATTGCGAATGATGAATAGCAATGACAGAGACAAATAATAAGGGACAAATAACCCTCTCATCGTCCCTGGTTTAATAAACTTGCGCGAATGCTGGGTATCGTTTCAATCAGAACAGCGATCGCATTGGTTTTTCCGAAGGGAGTTTGAGGAGAATCAGAAAGGCTACATTACCCCCTGAATTCCTAAGGAATGGGGAACTTTGAAATCCTAAAGCAAGCCCGATGTCGAACTTCAAACCGAGATTCCGAACTTTAAACATAAAAAAGAGGAGCAATATTGCTCCCCTTATTGGCTGATATCAAATCCGCTTAAAGACCCTGAAGAAAAAACCAGGTGACGGGTCGGAGAATAGCCAATGAACCGGATTTGAGATGAACGGGATATACCATTACTAACGACTGGGCAGATAAGAAACTGGGTTAACCGTACCTTGTGCAAGATGGACTTCAAAATGAAGGTGCGGACCCGTGCTGTAACCCGTGCTGCCCATCTCACCAATTTGCTGACTCTGCCCAATCCTTTGTCCCGACCGAACCGAAATCCGATTCAGGTGAGCATAGCGAGTCATACTGCCGTCTGCATGGCGAATCTCGATCATGTTGCCGTAGCCGCCCGCATTCCAGCCAGCGAATTCGATCACGCCATCGGCAGCTGCGTAAATCGGGGTTCCGACATCAGCAGCAATATCAATTCCGCGATGCATTCTACCCCAACGCCAGCCATAACCAGAAGTCAGAAGCCCACGAGCAGGCCAGATAAAGCCGTCAAAGACTTCGCGCTGATTGGGCAGGAAGTTGTCTGCTCCGGGCAGCGGCGGCAGATCGGGTGAAACCATCCGTCCAGTTACGGGTCGCAGCAGTGGTTCATAATTTTCTGAGCCTAGCGGAGCGACCGCGACTACTTGCGACTGATTCGTTTCGGGTGCAGGAGCACTACCCCCTACCGCACTTTCATTGCGCCGCTGAAACTGAGGATTGACCGCCATTGAACCTGAGACCGTAGCGGCTGCGATCGTTGCAGGCTCAGCCGGTGCAGTGACAGTCTGAGCTGCCTGCACCTGGGGAGCGCCTGACGGATGCTGATGTTGCTGTCTCAAAGTGCGAATCTCAGCCAGCAAATTTTGCACAAACGGATTTGTCACGTTATCTGCTGCGTTGCTTTGCTGAGCAGGAGTGGCAGGCAGCATCAATTCGCTTCCGGCTGCGGGAGTCGCAGGCGTCGTGCTAATGGGTGCAGCCGCGACCTGCTGAGGCAGCATCAGGGTTGTAGCAGACGGCTCAGAAGCCACAGCAGTCGGAATTGTTGGAACAGTGACGGCTTCAGCAGTCTGACTAGCCTCTATCCCCTGAACTGAGGAAATCTGAACGGGCGCAGCCGGGGTTTCTAACCGAGTTGGGAGCGGAGCCTCTGCTACCGACGGAGCCTTTGCTTCAAAGCTAGATTCTCTAGTAGGAACCTGAGGGCTGGCGGCTTGATTGCCTGGAACCTGCAAGACCTGCCCCACAAAGATGAAATTTGGATTGCTGATGCGATTAGCGGAGATTAATAAGGATTGCGGAACGTTGTACGCCTCAGCAATTTCGGCAACCGTATCCCCAGGACCCACCCGGTAGGCAATTGCCCCCGATTCAGAAGAAAGCTGTGGAATTACCGTTTGCGGAATCGTCGGCTGCGTTACCGGAATCACTGGTGTCCGACGAAGAGCCAGCAGATTTTCGGGTACAGCAGGGGCAGCCGTGACCTGGCTAGTTGGAGTTACCCCGTTTTGGCTGGAGCGAATCCAGTCAGGTTCGGGCAACCGCTCAGGAACGTTTTGCTGAGGAGCGATCGGGGCTGCCGCTTGTGAGACCTGGGGTTGAGAATCGGTTTGAGAATGTGCCTGAGGAACCGATGGAACGCTTGCTGATTCCTGCTCGATTTGGCGTTGGGAAGAACTGCTTTGAGCTGCTGGAGCCAGGTTAGGAGGCAGTTCGGCGATCGGGGCTTGCTGAAGTTTAGCAGGTGCTTCCTGAGAAGGCCCGACGCTCTGCTCGGCATTCTGCTCCGGGCGTAGCTCTAACAACTTACTTTGGAGCTGTTCACGCTGAACACGAAGGCGGCTGAGTGCCTGCTCCCGATCCAATTGAAGCGAATCAATGGCTGCCTTCTCACTTGCCGCACTATCCACGCTTGGCGAGGAGCTTGCTGGCGTCAGTTGGACATCTGACTGTACCGGAATCTTGAGTAGCTGTCCAACCTGGAGACCAGCACGAGTCGAAAGCTTATTTGCCTTCGCGATCGCCGCAACGGTCACTTGATACTCCCTGGCAATACCGATCAGCGTCTCGCCTGCAGCCACTTTGTGCTGAACTTCGGCAGCAGCGGTGTCTAAATTAGACGCTTCGGTCGCAGATGGACCAGTCGGCGCCGCTTGAGAAACCGGAGAAACACTGGCTTCTGTCCCGGCTGATTCTGCTGCTGCCGCACCATCACTTTGGCGGGGTATCACAAGACCCGTTGCACCCATCGAGAGGGCTAATCCGACCATGGCAGCAGAAGTGCGTGCCCGACGACGAACTCCCCTGGAACCTTGTTCCGTCTGACCTATTGCATTATCAACTGAACCAGAGGAGCTAACATTAGGCTTGACCTTCCGCAGATATGCTCGCTTCAAAAGAACGACCTCCTGTTGAGCAGCGTTTAAACTATCCTTCAGACCTTGTGGTCTTGCTTCGATATACCCAAATCAAATGCCCTGAAGTAGATGATCGATATCAAACAAGATTGAGACTTGGATCACCGACGAGGGACAGATGACTAGGTAAGATTACCCTGCTTTTTTGACTTAGACAAGCTTACATCAGATGAAAAAAATTTCAAGTGTTCATCGATCAAAAATGAAATGTTTATAAAAAACTCTTGCCTCATCAACGCTTAGCCCTATCACGATTGCTTGCTGTAACCGAGTTATTTCAGTCTTTGCAGGGGGTGATAGAAATCTTACCGGCATAGTCTATCCTACATCTGCGCGAATGGCATCAAAGAATCTGCTCTCATAGAGATCTTTATTTTGTCTGAAACAGGGCTTGCCATTACCAAGATGTTTTTCTACAGTTGATGGTCAGTCTTAGAATACCCTATGGGCGAGCTTTTTCAGGCTCAGGCGATCGATTAGAAGTGAGTTGGGCAATTATTTGATATTGCTCAACCCTCAGTTAGAAAAAAAATATTGCTGCTGGCAAAAAGTGCCCCAGAGCCTCTGAATTCGTAGGCTACAGACCCGATCCGGGGATAATACGAAACGAAAAGTTTGGCAGGGATTGGCAGAAGTTGTAGCGAGTTTAACAGCTTTTCTCGTTTTGCCAAATTATTCCGTGAGTTATATAAATTTCTTATAAAAGAGGTGTTGCTCTTCCCGGTAATAAGGCTATAAGGTTTTTAGCGCAGCAGTGTTGCTTGTGGCAGCAGTGATGAAGAGAATCTCTAGCTAATGCATTACAGCGAAACTGGGAATAAACAGCGTTTTTTTGTATTTTTGCCTAAATTTCCCCTGCGATTTCCAGGAACAAATTAGACAGATGAAATAGAGGTTGCTGACGAACAGGACACGATAAACAAACACTCATCCGCCTCTCCAACAGCCCCTCTATTCTGGAATAAATCAGAATTCCCCTGCAACTCCTAATTCTTTCAATCAAAAGTGACGCTTAGATAGAAATTTCAAATAATAGAAGGTAGCTTTCAATACAAAAAAATCGATTGCAATGAAATCTGCTGCGCGAATGCCTGCTCCCACCCTCAATTCTTCTCCATTACGGAACAGTAGAGGAACTTTGAGCGTGGCTCTCCTTTGCTCCTCAAGGAAAACCCTGGGAGAAAAGGCTGGGAAATGGGGGAGTTTAATTCATGCAGGCGCATTGTGCAAATGCAAAATCAGCTCTAAACGCTTTAGAAAAACTCATTAGGCAAATGAACTAAGCCTGATTTCGTAGCCGAACCGCATTTTGCCCCTAATCTTTCCTCCTGCTCCTTATTATCTTTGTGCTGTCCTCTGGGTTGCTCCCTGTGCTGTCGTTGCATCACCAAAGCTCTTTTACCCTTCCTACCTAACCTAAGGGGATGCCCCAGATGGCGTGCCAGCCTGATCCAGTGCCAGCCCGATCCAGTGTTAGCCTGATACAGTGGTAGAGAAACCCCTTATCTGCTGTCATGACCCTGGTGCAAAGCAGTTCCCCCTTCGGAGCCGTTTCCCCGCTACGTCCACCCACCTACTTGGGGGATAGTTTCGCGATTACTTATGCTTCGTTGTCTTTAGAAGAGGTTTATCGGCTTGCCGATGACCCGGCAAATGGGGCAGTAGTACTTATGAGCGGCATGGTACGAGACAATACCGAAGGTCGGGCAGTAGTCGCGCTGGAGTATCAGGCATACGAGCCGATGGCGATCGAGATTTTCAAGCAAATCGCCCACCAAATCCGCCAGAGCTGGACAGACGTAACCCATGTAGTGATTCATCACCGAGTCGGACGCTTGACGATCGGCGAAATTAGCGTCTTAGTGGCTGTGGGCTGCCCGCACCGCACCGAAGCATTTGAGGCGTGTAAATATGCGATCGACACATTAAAGCACAACGCCCCCATCTGGAAAAAGGAACACTGGGAAGACGGCTCCACGAGTTGGGTCAGCATTGGCGCTTGTGAGCCGTCTGGAGAGGGGTGCTGACCCGTTGATTAGTTCTGCAAGAATGACAGCGCGAAAATGACAATACGAAAATAACACTGCGAAAGATTTACGAGTCTTGCAATCTGAATAGAGCAATTACAAACTAATCGTCGTCATCATCGTCATCGTCGTCATTCCGGTGACGACTTCTTCTGTCCTCCTCGTCATCGTCATTGTCTCTACGACTTCTTCTATCCCCATCGTAGTCTTCGTCATTATCGCGTTGACTTCTTCTGCTTTGATTGTCCTCGTCATCGCTGTCTTCGTTGTCGTCGCGTCGATTTCTTCTGTTTTCGTCGTAATCTTCCTCGGAATATTCATCGTCACTACGACGACCTCTTTTCCTATCCTCGTCTTCCTCTTGTCTTGCTCCCGGTACAGCATTCCTTAGCGCATCATTAATTTTGTCGAAGTTAAACATTGATTTTCTCCCAATGAAGGCTTGATTGTCGCTTCAAACCAAAACCCTATGAACTGCGATCGTCCAAAAACGCGCTGTAGCATTTACGAGATCTGAACGATACAGTTGATCATTACCCGCTGCTCGATCGAGCAGTGAGTAACCGAGAGTATAGTCAAACCGTCGGTGGTGGTACTTCAACCTTAAGTGCGATGTTAAGCAGCAACCTTTTTGGTTTCTGAAGAATTGCAGCGATGGAACGCTAGTGTAAGTTTAATCCGGGTGCGTCATTATAGGAGCAGGGCATTTCCTACGAGGGGCGTGCGATAGACGTTGGTGAATCAGCCTGTATGAATCAGTATTTTGCAACGGTGGCGCGGGGTTTGGAATCGCTTGCTACACAGGAATTAGAGCAGCTAGGGGCCCATTCGGTGGAGCCTAAGTTTTGTGGGGCTGCCTTTGAGGGCGATCGTGCCTTGCTGTATCGGGTTAATCTTTGGGCGAGGCTGCCGTTTCGGATTCTGATGAAGCTACGGGAGTTTCCCTGTCAAAATGCCGAAGATCTTTATCAAGGAATTCAGAAAATTGACTGGTCTGTTTATCTCACGCCTGATTTAACGCTAGCCGTCACCGCAACGGGTAAAACAACTCAGCTCAACCACACCCACTTCACTGCGCTTCAGGTAAAAAACGCGATCGTCGATCAGCAGCAAGAGCAGTTTGGCGATCGATCGAATGTGGAGCTGCAAGACCCTGATGTGCGGATTAATGTGCATCTCGATCGCGATTCCTGCACGGTGAGCCTGGACAGTTCGGGCAACAGTTTGCATCGTCGGGGCTATCGTCCTGCAGTGGGGGCGGCTCCGTTAAAGGAATCGTTGGCAGCGGCGTTGATTCAGCTTTCGGGCTGGCAGCCGGAGCAGATGTTTTATGATCCGCTTTGTGGGTCTGGTACGTTGCCGCTAGAAGCCTGTCTTAAATCGCTCAACATTGCGCCTGGGCTCTTTCGGGAGCGGTTTGGGTTTGAGACCTGGCCCGACTTTGACTTGGATTTATTAGAAAGCCTGATTAAGGATGCGGAGTCAAGTCAACGTGAGAAAGTAGCTGCGCCGATTTGGGGAAGCGATCGGGATGAAACGGTGATCGAACAGGCGATGGTTAATGCCGGAAACTGCGGTGTCTCAGATCAGGTCTGGTTTTCGCGGATGGATTTGTCTGAGGTGGAGCCTCCGACCGATAGCGGGGTATTGTTTTGCAATCCGCCCTACGGGGAGCGATTGGGCAGAGATAGTGACCTGGGAGCCTTTTATCGTCAGCTTGGCGACGTTTTGAAGCAGCGGTTTAAAGGCTGGACAGCGTTTGTTTTGAGCGGCAATAAGGAGCTGGCGCAGTCGATCGGGCTAAAGTCAAGCCAGCGATTTGCAGTTTATAACGGGACTTTGCCCTGTCAGTTGATGAAGTATGAGCTGTACTAGGGTGAGTTAGCTGCTTTAGATCCCCCTAGCCCCCTTTTAACAAAAACGAGATGAGGGAATGCAGGGGGAGCGAACCGGGTTCTGGCTACGCTTCTCAGAGTCTTTAGAGCCTGTCTTCGTGATCGGGGTCTCTCTTCTGACACACCGCTTACTTTCGCCCGGATCGCTATCATGGGTAAGGTCATTTTTGGACATCGCTGTTTTGGCTCGATCGAATCCTGCTGCTCTCTCGTCTGGTTCCGTTTACGCGATTTTGGCGTATGCGTCCTGGGGACTGCTGCCGATCTACTGGAAACTGTTTGGCTCTACGCCGCCTGTTGAGGTGTTAAGCCATCGCATTGTTTGGTCGATGCTGTTTTTAACGGGGGTTTTGCTGCTGCAACAGCGGCGATCGGAACTGCGACAGCTCTGGCAAACGCCAAAGTCGATCGTGCTTTTGCTGACAACGGCAATGCTGCTGTCGTTTAACTGGGGGCTTTATATCTACGGGGTAAACACCGATCGGGTCGTCGAAACCAGCCTTGGCTATTTTATTAATCCCCTGGTGAGTGTGTCGCTGGGATTTCTCTTTCTAAAAGAGCGGCTGCACCGGGGACAGAAACTGGCGGTGCTGCTAGCAGCGATCGGGGTGGCATATTTTATCTGGCAGTTTGGTCAGGTTCCCTGGATTGCCCTGCTGCTGGCGTTGTCTTTTGCGTTTTATGGGCTGCTGCGAAAGATTGTTCCGGTTGCGCCGATGGTCGGGTTAGCGGTCGAAACGCTTTTGGTCACGCCTGTTGCGCTGCTGATCATTGGCTGGGAGTCGTTTACCGGAGTGAGTCATCTGGGCAGCGATCAGCTGATTACGCTGCTGTTTATCGGCTCTGGGGTTATGACTTCAATGCCGCTGCTGTGGTTTAACAATGCTGCTAAACGATTGCGGCTTTCCACACTGGGATTTTTTCAATATCTCGCGCCCTCGCTTCAGCTGCTTTTAGGTGTTTTTCTGTATCGAGAACCCTTTACCCAGACTCATGCCATTACCTTTAGCTGTATCTGGACGGCGATCGCGCTTTATCTCTACAGCTCTACAGAAAAAGGCGTTACAGGAAAAGCAGGCACTCGCTTAACGCCAGACCCAGCAGCGAAAAAACCATAACGGAAAAAATGAGGTAGTCAACGATGGAACTGTGATTTGTTTGCAGCATGATGGTTTGTGTGATTCATCGTGCTTTTAAGCTAAATCCTCATCGTTCTCGATCGCCTCTCTCAGAAGTGAAAAAGCCATTCTCGATCGTATCTTCCTGATTAGCGAGCTGGAATTGCTAATTTTGTGAATTCGCCACCGATTGAAGTAGGTCGATCGAGTGATTCTATCGGATTTGGTTGGGCAGGATTGAACGCTGCTAACGCGAAACTAAGTTGGCTTGCGGAATCGATTGAGCAAAAAAGGATTACTCATTTTGGTAGGTTCTTTGCGTCCTTGCAGCAGTGTCCACATGACCCCCGTTACGATGCCATCGTTTTTGAGATTATGCCGCTGCTGAAACTGAATTACGGCTTCTTGCGTGGCAGCGTCAAAGTGACCAGAGCGATCGACCGCATAGCCGTTGACCTGTAAAAGTCCCTGAAGCTCTGCCACATCTTCGCCTACCAGCCCCTGTTTCAACACACGCGTTCCAGGCTGCACCGTTGACCTCAGCACGTTCCAGGTTTCTCGACCAACAATGCCATCGGTCCGAATGCCTTGTTTTCGCTGAAATGCCTTCACCAGCATCTCGGTTTTCCAGCCAAAGTCTCCATCGACCCGCAGCGAATAGCCGTGCGCCCGCAGCAAATCCTGCATTTCAGCCACAGCCGGACCAACATCCCAGGGATAGAGAACGGGGTTTTGTGAAAATTGAGACGATCGAGGAGAAGCAGAGTATTCAGGAGACATTTTGGGAGCGAGTGAAACGGCTGGCGCAAAATTCTCTACACCACCAGTCTATAACGACCAATTTCTAACGCAACAGCGATTGGACTGTCGCCCTTCAAAGAGGCTTCCTGCTGATTAACAAAATCGAGTTTTAAAAGAATGATTTGAATTCGATCGCAAGAATCGGGTAGAACGCTGCTCCGCCTCTGCTTTAGCCTGAAAACACGCTTTAGCCTGAAAATACAGTTGAAAAGGGAGCGATCGGATGCTGCAAAAACAGATGGGAGTTCGAGAATGGGGTTTGCTCATCACGCTTTCCGTTTTGTGGGGTGGCTCATTTCTATTCATCAAACTTGCGCTCACGGAATTGCCTCCTTTCACGATCGTCTTTAGTCGGGTCAGCTTGGCTGCGATCGTACTCACTTTTTGGGTCTGGATATCTGGTCAACCCCTGCTCCGTTCCCTGCAACAGTGGCAGGAATTTCTGGTGATGGGTGCGTTAAATAATTTGATTCCTTTTAGCTTGATCGCTTGGGGACAAACGCAGATTAACAGCAGCTTGGCCGCCATTTTGAACGCAACCACTCCAATTTTTGCCGTGATTCTAGCTCATTGGCTGACTCAAGACGAACGATTAACCCCCGATCGCTTTGCTGGAACGGTTCTAGGCTTGGGGGGTGTGGTTGTCTTGATGAGTCCTCAGGCATTGTCTCAGTTTAATTTGACCAATCTTGCTCAGTTGGCCATTTTGGGGGCGGCTTGCTCCTACGGATTGGCAGGTATTTACGGCAAGCGGTTTCGATCGCTTTCCCCTCCGGTTGCTGCCGCTGGAATGCTAATTGGCACAAGCGTGATGATGCTGCCTCTGGTTCTGATCATCGATCGCCCCTGGACACTCGCTCCGGATTCGATCGCCGTATTCTCGATTCTGGGATTGTCGCTATTGAGTACGGCACTGGCTTACTTGATTTACTTTCAACTGCTTGCAACCGCTGGATCAACAAATTTATTGCTGGTGACGTTTTTGATTCCGATTAGTGCGTTAGTTTTAGGTGTTTTAGTCTTAAAAGAACAGGTGCAATGGACAGAGGTGATCGGAATGGGGCTAATTTTCCTGGGACTGATTGCCATCGACGGTCGATTTCAGCTCAGGCGACAGCGCTCGGCTTGAGTCAGACCGTTCATCTTCAGTTAAACATTACAACGTTTTTCACTCCTGTAAGGTACGGGGGGTGTGGGGGCTGTGCCCCTGCGTGGGGGCACAGCCCCTGAACCCCATTTCTTGTACTTCAATCGCCTGAACAAGGCTGTAGTTAAACATTGAGCAATGATGCAGCGATCGATTCTCTCAGAAGAAATCCTTTGGCAGGCAGTTTTGCAGCGAGATCCGGCGTTTGAAGGGCTTGTTTTTTATGGAGTCAGCTCCACCGGAATTTACTGTCGTCCGACCTGTTCCAGCCGGAAGCCTCAGCGCGATCGGGTCTGCTTTTTTGACTCGGCAGCAGCGGCAGAAGCAGCAGGTTATCGACCCTGTAAACGCTGTGTTCCTCAGGAAGCGATTGCTCCCGATGCGAATGTGGCAAAAGTTTTAGCCGTCTGCCGCTATCTCGAAACTCAGGTTGACTCCATTCCCACCCTTGCAGAATTAGGTCACACGACCGCCATGAGTCCAACTCACTTACAACGCACTTTCAAGCAAATCGTTGGCGTCACTCCGTTTCAATATGCGGATGCGCTGCGGATAGAACGATTAAAACAGCACCTTCGCCAGGGAGAAACGATCGCTGATGCCCTTTATGAAACCGGATATGGCGCAAGTAGCCGCCTGTACGAAAAAGCCCCCAAACAGCTTGGCATGACTCCTGCAACTTATCAACGCGCTGGCGAGGGGAAACAGATTCGCTATGCCATCATGCAATTACCCCCTTGGGGAACTGCGAAGCAACCGTCCTTTGGCTGGCTGCTAGTGGCGGCAACGCAGCAGGGACTTTGCAGTGTGCGGCTGGGTGAAACTGCGCTGGAACTGGAACAGGAACTCCAGCAGGAATTTAAAGCGGCTCAGCTCCAGCCCGACGATCCTGAGCTTCAGCAGTGGGTGCAGCATTTGCTGGATTATCTGGGCGGGGCTCAAGCTTTGCCTGCCTTGCCGATCGATGTTCAGGCGACTGCCTTTCAAATCCGAGTATGGGAGGCACTGAGAGCCATTCCCCTGGGAACGACCGCCAGCTACAGCGATATTGCCCAGCAAATCGGACAGCCTAAATCCGTCCGGGCAGTGGCGCGAGCTTGTGCCAGCAATCCGATCGCGCTGGTGATTCCCTGTCATCGGGTGATCCAGAAAGGCGGCGGTTTGAGCGGCTATCGCTGGGGAATCGATCGCAAGCAAGAACTGCTTAGCTTAGAAAAACAACTGGCTGCCCCAGAAAAGACGGATTCAGATCAAGCAGAGGGCTGAACGATCGCCCGACATTCACCAAAGCCAATTCTGGTGTAACCTTCCCGCTGACAAAATCCGCGCAGGATAATTTCGTCTCCGTCTGCCAGAAAAGCGCGGGTTTCTCCGGCAGGGAGTGTAATTAACTGGGTGCCGCGCTGGGTTAGCTCCAGTAAACAGCCCTGAGAACCCGGATTGGCATTGGAAACGGTTCCGCTTGCCAGCAAATCTCCCGATCGCAAATTGCAGCCGTTGCTAGCGTGATGGGTCAGCATTTGGGCGATCGTCCAGTACATCTGGCTAAACGATCCCTGGCTGAGGCGAACCGGAGCAACACCGTCTGATTGCATTTGCTCGGTGCGGAGCCAGACTTCGAGCGTGATTTCAAAGCCGCCCGATCGCTGGTCGGTTTCTGAGTGCAAATAGGGCAAGGGCTGGGGGTCGTCGTTCGATCGCTGAAACGCAGGACAACGAAACGGGGCAAGGGCTTCGAGCGTCACAATCCAGGGGGAAATTGTGGTGGCAAAGTTTTTGGCAAGAAAGGGGCCAAGCGGCTGATATTCCCAGGCTTGCAGGTCTCGCGCTGACCAGTCGTTCACTAAGCAGAGTCCAAAAATGTGTTGTTCTGCCTGATCGATCGCAATCGGCTGCCCGATCGCATTTCCGGTTCCCACAAAACAGCCGACTTCTAGTTCATAGTCCAGCATTCGCGCAGGGGCAAACTCCGGGATAGACGCATCCGGCGGTTTTCGCTGACCCTGAGGACGACGAATCGGCATTCCGCTGGGCACGATCGAAGACGCTCGACCATGATAGGCGATCGGCACATATTTATAGTTGGGCAGCAGCGGATTATCGGGACGAAACAGCTTGCCCACGTTGGTCGCATGGAAAATCGAGGCGTAAAAGTCGGTATAGTCGCCAATTTCCGCAGGCAGCCGCAGTTCGGCATCGGTCATTGCTACCAAAACATCGGCTTCTGGCGGAGATTGCTCAACATCAAGGCGCAGCAGTTGACTGACAGCCGATCGCAGCAGCGAAACAGGCTCGGAACCTAATGCCATGAGCGAATTCAATCGAGTTGCAGTACAGGCATCTTTCAATGGTTCCGGTAAATGATCAAACAGCCCCAGCTTAATACAATTTTTGAGGTCTAAAATTTGATCGCCGATCGCAATTCCAATTCGGGCAGATTCTCCATTTCCACCTTTATGAAACACGCCGAACGGTAAGTTTTGAATCGGAAAGTCGCTGTCTGAGGAATTGGCAGATTCAACCCAGCTTTTTAAGGACGGATCATGAGTTTCGTTTAAGTGAGTTTGTTTCAAGGAGAAGGTCATAGCGATCGAAGGTAGAAATGGAGAGATGGGGAATAAAGCGTAAATTCGACTGTTTATTTTAGAGGGAATTGAGAACCGGAATGAATTGAGAGCTGAAATCGATTAAGAGTTTCTTTGCTGTGATTGCCTGGGGAGAATCTGTGGGGAAGATGGGTGGAAAGTTAGGTAACAGAAAAGGAGTTAGGGGATGATTAGATTTAGCTTTTTCAAGTCGTCGACTGGTTCTTGGAATGAGCAGGAGCCGAAGGAGCGAAAGAAGCGTTGTCTTGACTTTTGAATTTCGCTTAAATCAAGCTGGCGTTTCTCTCGATCGTTGTTCCAAATCAATGTATCATTTTCAAACTGAAGAGCATCTGAAAGAGCATCTGAAAAGGAATTGATTTCTAATAGTTGAATGATCTCCTCTTGATCGATCGCCTGGCTGTAGGCAAAGGCAGCGGCAACTGCGACATTCATAAATCCGTGCATTCGGGCAGTCGGGCTATCGGGTTCGTAGGTTAGACGGTACGTACCAGGAAAAGGATGATGCAGTCCCGCCGTCGCTTTGAAAGGAACGTTGGCTTGGGCACAGGCACAGATCCACTCGGCAAGCTGTTTACTGATCGGGAAAGCGGCTTCTGTCAGGCCTCCAGTACGAACTTTGACGGATGCAGCAGTTCCTTGCAGAACAGCGATCGAGTCTGTGAAAGACGAATCAAGCGGAATCTCAAAAAATGCGTCGAGGTCTGGCGGCAGTTGATTGATCAGGGCAGAAATTTCGCTGGGCGATCGCGGAGTGAATTCGAGGGCGGCAATTTTGACGGAAGGGGGAGCGTTTTTTAGGGTGAGACGATCGGTTTGCAGTGCAAAAGCCTGCTCCACTTCTTCGAGATTCTTGACCACCAGGCTGAGCGACCATTGGGATAGGGGCAATTCGGGAACGATCGCATAAAGTTCTTCCAAGTGGGCAGCAGGCAGCACAAAACGAGACAGCATCCAGCGATCGGGGGTAGCAGCACTTTGAGCGTAGCGTTGCATTGACGATCGCAGATCAAGTTTCGCTGGCGGAAAAAGCCCAGCATAATCAACGATCGCGCTCACCAATGTTTTCAGCGATGCCAGCATTATTGATTTTGCTTATGTTCAGGGATGAATTGCAATTTGCATAGAGCGATCGAGTCAATCAGACGATCGCTAGAATCGATTATGAGATTCATCTGATGATATTGTTCATCTATAGTTAATCGCTCTTTGGGTGCATCTGTGATCCCCCTGGGGAAGGAGGTTAAGCCAGCCCTCCTTATTGCCAAAATAGAGATAGGAGTGTTATGAACGATTAATTTTTGATCAGCGATCGAGTATCTATCGAGCATCTACGGATAGCTGAGATTGCTGACTGAGATTGATTACTAAAATCGTTCACAAAAAGGGATTGTTTGAGAATATTTCTAGAAAAACATTTTATTTCTAATATATAGAAATAATACAATAGACTTTCAGCTAGTTTTATCAATTCGCTGTTACTGAATCACGAGGCGAATTTATGATTTGAATTGTTCTAGAGCTGCCTCAGTTCTCAAATTTTCATTTCTTATCTAGGTTATTGGTTTTCATCCTATTAATCTAGAGCTTCTACTTTAATTATTTTGATTCATTCTGCTAAATTTTCTGTTTAGGCCCATATAGCTCAGTCACTCATAGTTTAGGTACATTAGGTACATATAGTTTAGATACGTATAGTTCAGGCAGGAGTATAGGCGAACTTACAAATTCTGAAATCGGATTTTGTTGCTCTAAAGATTAGTTTGCAATTCAAGATAGTTTTCAATTCAGGGTAGTCGTAGAAGTAACAGGAGTATTCCCATGAGCAGCCCTTCCATTCAGCGATTTGATCATCTGGAGTTTTACGTGGGTAACGCTAAGCAAGCGGCACGTTTTTATTCCAGCAGGTTTGGGTTTGTGAATACTGCCTATCGCGGGCTGGAGACCGGCAGCCGGGAAGTTGCTTCCTATGTCATGGAGCAGGGCAACATTCGGTTTATTTTGAGCAGTGGTTTAAAGGCTGGTCATGTGGTTTCTCAGGGCGTAATGCGGCACGGTGATCATGCTGCTGTGATTGGGCTGGAAGTTTTAGATGCGGCAGCGGCATACGATATCACAACCTCACGGGGGGCGATCGGGGCGATCGAGCCAACAGAAGCAGAAGATAGCTACGGAGTCTTTCGCTATGCCGCAATTCATGCCTACGGGGATATCCTGATCAAGTTTGTTGATCGCAGCGACTATGCAGGCGGATTCGCACCTGGATTTGCGCTCTGTGAGTCCATGCAGTTCAACCGATCGGGGGCAGGCTTAAAGGCGATCGATCATATTGTAGGCAACGTGGAACTGGGGCAGCTTGAGCAGTGGGTGCAGTTCTTTGCGAAAACAATGGGCTTTGAGATGCTGGTTCACTTCGATGATCAGGCAATCTCGACCGAGTATTCGGCATTAACATCGAGCGTGATGCAGGACAGCACAGGCACGATTAAGTTTCCAATCAATGAGCCTGCCAACGGCAAACGCAAGTCGCAGATCGAAGAATTTCTGGAGTTCAATCAGGGGGCAGGAATTCAGCATATTGCCCTCGCCACCGACGACATTATCGAGACGGTGAGCCAGCTTCAAAAGTCAGGCGTAGAGTTTTTGCAGGTTCCCGCAACGTATTACGACAACCTGGAACAGCGCGTGGGCAAAATTGATGAACCGATCGATGAACTGGCACGGTTAGGGATATTAGTCGATCGCGATCGAGAAGGCTATTTGCTGCAAATTTTCACCCAAACGCTGCAAGACCGTCCGACGCTGTTTTTTGAAATTATCCAGCGGCGCAAAGCACGGGGATTTGGCGAAGGCAATTTCAAATCTTTGTTTGAGGCGATCGAGCGAGAGCAGGCATTGAGAGGAAATTTATAGAGCCAGGGCTTTACCTAGGGCTTTACAGCGGCAAATCAGCAAGCGGCGGAGGCAGTCTACACCATGACCTATTACTACAAGCTCGGGCAAATTCCGCACAAACGCCACACCCAATTTCACCAGCCGGATGGGTCGCTGTACCATGAGGAGCTGATCAGCACACAGGGTTTCTCTGGCATTCAGTCTTTGCTGTATCACCGCTATCCACCCACGCAGGTTTACAAAGTTCTGGAGCAGCGGTCTATTGAGGTTTCCTATCAGTCAGAAGCACTGCATCACCATCATTTGCGAACGATCGGCTTATCTGCCGGGGGAGATGCGATCGAGTCACGCCTGCCTTTGATGGGCAATCAGGACATCGCAATTTCGATCGCCCGTCCAACCGCGCCGATGGCTTACTGGTATCGGTTTGCTCATGGGGATGAGGTAATTTTTATCCATGACGGCACAGGGGTTTTAGAAAGTCAGTTTGGCTCTTTGCCTTATCGAGCGGGCGATTATCTGGTGATTCCGAGCGGCGTACTGTGGCGGATTTTGCCGGATAGGGACGTGGAACAGAGGATGCTGGTGATTGAAACCTATGGACACCTGGAGCCGCCGCACCGCTACCTCAACCGCTACGGCCAGTTTCTCGAACACGCTCCCTATAGCGAACGCGATATTCGTCCGCCGGAAACGCTGATCGTCCACGATGACGAAGGCGAATTTGAAGTGCGGGTCAAAGCCAGAGGCCACCTCACCCGCTATTTGTATCACCGTCACCCGATCGACGTGGTGGGCTGGGACGGTCATTTGTATCCCTACGCGCTCAACATCGCCGACTTTGAACCGATTACCGGACGCATCCATCAGCCGCCGCCTGTGCATCAAACCTTTGCCGCGCCTGGATTTGTCATCTGCTCGTTTGTGCCGCGCCTGGTAGACTATCACCCGCTTGCCATTCCTGCCCCCTACAATCACTCCAACGTTGATTCTGACGAAGTGCTGTACTATGTCGAGGGCAATTTTATTTCGCGCAAAGGCATCGATCGCGGCTCGTTGACGCTGCATCCGGGCGGCATTCCCCACGGTCCGCATCCGGGCACGTATGAAGGATCGATCGGTAAACAAGAAACGAATGAATATGCCGTGATGATTGATACGTTTCGTCCGCTGCGGCTAACCGAGGTTGCTGCCCAATTAGAAGATCAAAACTATTTCTATAGCTGGGTGAATGCGTAGGCTGCATTTGCGCAGCGCAGCGCATCATTCTAACTGGAACTCACAAAATTGAATCTGTTACGGCTTCGCCTAATAAATCCTAATAGATCCTACAAAATTCAATTCTTCTCTCAAGATTTTACAGATCAAGAATCATTCAACATCAGGCTGGAAAGGACGTTAATATGACCTCCACCATATCTAAACCCAATTCGCTGACGATCTCCGATCGCATTCAAACCCGTCTTCAGCAAGGAGAACTGTCTGCCGCACAAGTTGAGAATTTTCAGCAGTTTCTTGTGAAAGTCGATCGAATGCTGCATCATCGGATTATCTTGAACAATCCCTATACGCGCTGGTTTCAACGAGGTGAAGCGACTGATGCAGAATTAAAGAATTTTATTCAGCAGTTCTCTGTTTTTTCAAATCAGTTTTTAATTGCTGCGCTGCAGAAAATTATCAATGCTCAAACCCTACAACAGTCGCGATCGAGCCGAGAAATTCTCTTGAATGAATTGGGCGTGATTTATCGCAAACCCGATGCAAAAGTGACCGCTTCCGACTTAAGCGACGAAGAAAAAGATCGGCAGGGCGATCCAGAATTGGTCAGCATTGAGGGAACCGTAGACGGGGGAATTTGTCGCTTTAAGGCTGCTCATTTCGAGTGGCTCACTGATGTAGCTGCGGGCGTTGGACTTACCTTTGAAGACATCGGCAAACGCAAGCACGGTAGCCCTTCGACGCTGCATTTTTGCGATGAGCTGATTCGGCTCTATGGCAGCGATGACCCCAACCTTGCCGAAGGAGCCAGCTTTGCGGTAGAAAACTGGGCAGCTGCCGGATTCTGGCAGGAACTCGAAGACGGGCTTTCTCGCATCAAACAAAGTCGCCATTCGCAGCTTCGGCTTGCTTTCTTTACCTGGCACAATCGCGTCGAAGGACAACACGCCGGACACACGCTCGAAGAACTGGAAGAAGTTTATTTCCAGCCCAATTTCGATCGCGCTAAATTTTTGCAGGGTGGCGCAGAAATTCTAGAAGCAATTGCTGTCTTCTGGGAAGGACTCGATCGCGATCGGCATCAGCCAGATCAACTGGATTGTTTGCTGCAAACGACAGGAGCAGATCGGCAATGAATCTGTCGCTTGAGCAGCTGATTGACTGCGGCATTGACAAAACGGCGGCGGCACAAATCCTGGCTCGGCTGCGAAACGAGTTTGCAGACCTTTCCCCGGTAGACTGCTGGCAGCGGCTTACCCAGGATGTCCTCACGTCAAATCTGCCCTTTGCGCTGCATCGACTGCTGTATCAAACGATTTTTGCCGACCGTGATTTTGCACCTGCCTGGATACCCTCTCAGACTGAAATTGAGTCTGCAAACCTTACGGCTCTGATGCATGAACTGGGAATTAATTCCTATGCTGATTTACATCAGTGGAGTAGCCAGAATCGATCGCAGTTCTGGGAACGAATGATTCAACGGCTCAACATCCGGTTTCAGAAGCCCTATGAGCAAATTGCAAATCTAGCGCAGATAGAACATCCTGAATGGTTCGCTGATGCGCGGCTGAATATTGCTGAAAGCTGTTTTCAAGCATCTGAGAATCAAATTGCGATCGTTTTTCAATCTGAAGAGGAGGAATGGCGACACATTTGGACTTACGGCAAACTGAATACGACCAGTAATCAAGTGGCGAATGGTCTGGTGAATGCTGGATTTAAGCCCGGAGATCCGATCGCCGTCGCTTTGCCCATGACCGCAGAGTCGGTCGCAATTTATCTGGGAATTATTAAAGCCGGATGCGTTGTGGTCTCGATCGCCGATAGCTTTGCCCCGGCTGAAATTGCAGCCCGGCTACGAATCGCCAAAGCAAAAGCGATTTTTACTCAGGATGAAGTGCTGCGCGGCGGCAAACGGCTGCCCCTCTACGCCAAGGTCATGGAGGCGGATGCACCCAGGGCGATCGTTTTGTGTCGTCGCGAATGTTTTTTAACAATGCGTCCAGACGATTTGAACTGGGCGCAATTTATCAGCCGCGATGGAAAATTTGAGGCGATCGCCGTTTCGCCCTCTGCCCCCACGAATATTCTTTTCTCTTCGGGAACGACCGGAGAACCGAAAGCCATTGCCTGGACGCACACAACTCCGATCAAGTGCGCGGTAGACGGACATTTGCATCACGATATTCATCCCGGCGATGGGGTTGCCTGGTCTACCAATTTGGGCTGGATGATGGGACCGTGGCTCATTTATGCCACCCTGATTAACCGAGCGACGATCGCCCTTTACGATGGCGCACCTACTACACGAGCTTACGGACAGTTTATTCAGGCGGCAGGCGTGACGATGCTGGGAACCGTTCCCAGTTTGGTGAACGCCTGGAAAACCACAAACTGCATGGCAGGCTTAGACTGGAGCGCAATCAAAACCTTTAGTTCAACCGGAGAATGCTCCAATCCCGACGATATGCTGTATCTGATGTCGCTGGCTGGCTATAAACCGATCGTCGAATACTGCGGCGGCACGGAGATTGGCGGCGGCTACATCACTGGAACTGTCATTCAGCCCTGTATTCCCGCAACCTTCACCACACCTGCACTTGGCTTAGATTTTGTTATTCTGGATGAATGCGATAGTCCATCTTCACAGGGTGAAGCATTTATTATTCCACCGTCGATCGGATTATCCACCGAGCTATTAAATAAAGATCATCATCAAGTTTACTTTGCCGATATCCCCACCGTTCCCGGAATGGATGTTCCTTTAAGACGGCACGGCGATCGCATTGAGCGGCTTTCAAACGGCTATTATCGCGCCCACGGTCGCAGCGACGATACCATGAACTTAGGCGGTATCAAAGTTAGCTCTGCCGAAATCGAGCGGGTTTTGACTCAACCCGAAGCCGTTGCTGAAGTTGCCGCGATCGCCGTAGCCCCTGCCGATGGCGGACCCTGCCAGCTTGTGATTTACGCCGTAGTCGCGCCCGGAGTTACCCTGAGTGCGATTGACCTAAAATCCCTGCTGCAAGCCACCCTGCGCCAACAGCTCAATCCGCTATTCAAAATTCATGATGTTGTCATCGTCGATGCTCTCCCCCGCACCGCTTCTCAAAAAATTATGCGGCGAGTCATGCGCGATCGATACCGATTATCCCATCCTGTGCTCGACCCTTCCTCACCCCAAACCGTTTCCCCTTCTGAAACCCTGACCCCTCGCCCTTAAACATTATTGCCCCCTAAATCTCCTCCCCACCATGCCTTCCAATACCTACCTCATCGCCGCTACCCGCACCCCCCTCGGACGCTTTGGCGGCAGTCTTTCTAGCCTTTCTCCGGCAGAACTGGGAGCGCAGGCAATTCAGGCAGTGCTGACCCAAGCTAATGTTCCAGTGGAGGCGATCGATTGCTACATCTTGGGCAACGTGCTGCGGGCAGGACACGGACAGCATATTCCCCGGCAGGCGGCTCTCAAAGCGGGCATTCCCCCGGAAGTCAATGGGTATGCGATCGACATGGTGTGTTCCTCTGGCATGATGAGTTTGCTCAACGCCACGATGATGATTCAAACGGGTCAGGCAGATCTGGTGCTGGCAGGAGGCATTGAGTCGATGTCTCAAGCAGGTTTTTTCCTGTCGCATCGCGCTCGCTGGGGCTATAAAACCTTGCTGGGTGCGCCAGAATCGCTGTCTGATATTTTGCTGCTCGACGGACTGACTGATGCCACGCGAGGAGAAGGCATGGGCGAACAGGCAGAACGATTGACCGCATTCTATGGATTTAGCCGTGCGGCACTCGACGAGGTTGCGTTTCACTCTCATCAGCGAGCGGTAGCGGCTCAGGCGCGAGGCACTTTTCAGCGAGAAATTGCCCCGGTTACAGTACAGAGCAAGCAGATCCTCCAGACGATCGATCAAGATGAGGGCATTCGTCCTGATACAACGCTGGAAAGTTTGGCACGGCTGCGTCCTGCCTTTCAGCCAGCAGGGGTACTCACTGCCGGAAATAGCAGTCAGCTTACAGACGGTGCGGCGGTGTTGCTGCTTGCTAGCCCATCTGCGATCGATCGCTACGGGCTAAAACCGATCGCTAGAGTGCTGGGTGGCACAATGGCCGGAGGCGAGTCCTGGCGATTTCCCGAAGTTTCAGTCTGGGCAGTAAAGAAGCTGCTGGATCAAATCAATATGACGATCGCGGACATTGATTTATTTGAAAATAATGAAGCCTTTGCAGTCAGCAGTTTACTGTTTCACCATCTATTAAAAATTTCTCCTGAACAGCTCAACGTGAACGGCGGAGCGATCGCTTTAGGACATCCGATCGGTGCATCAGGAGCCAGAATCGTGGTGACGCTATTAAACGCGCTACAGGAACGCAATCAACAATTCGGCATTGCATCAATTTGTCATGGAACAGGAGGCGGAACGGCGGTCGGGGTGGAGCGGGTGTAGGGAAGTCATTTAGAATTTCAAATGGACACCGCCCGAATTGATATGAGGATGAGCAGAAGGACGGATGGCAGCGGAAAGGGAAAGCGGGACGATCGAAGCAAGTTTGAAAAAGCCTGAATTTTAGCAGCGATAGGAATTCGATCTATGCGTGTTGGTCTTGGTGGGGCAGGAACTTTCTTGGTTTATTTCATTTATACAGCCGTGATTTTGTCGATCGGCAGCTCGGTTGTGTTTCAGCTCAGCCGGGAAAGCGGCATTCCGCAGCAGATTGCGATCGTGGGCGGCGTGATTGTGGGGGCGATCGGCTCTTACTTTAACCGAACCGTGATTCGCCCGATCGCCGCTGATGATGAACAGACGCTTCTGAATCAGGTGAACAGAGGGCTGACCGGGTTGGGCTATCAGCAGGTTGAGCAGATTGACGACGAAGTGTTTGTGTTTCAAAAAGTGGTGCGTCAATGGCTATCGAGCAAGGTGTATGTGCGCGTTCAGCCCCAGCAGGTCACGATCGCCGGACGGGTTTCCCAGGTGCAAAAGCTTCAGGAACAGCTCAATACGGGCGAACTGAGCCAGGCGAGCTAAACAGGCAAGTGAGAGCCAAAATAAATTACCAGGGCAACGGGCTGCCGTCCCAGGAAAAAAACTGACCGCTATGTTCGGGCTGCAAGGTGCTGATCACGCTGAGAAGCTGGCTCACTGTGCGATCGACGCTAAACAGTTTCTCAGGCGGCACATTGCGCTGAAAGGGTTTCGAGAGCTGTGTGTCGGTTGTGCCCGGATGCAGCATGACCACGATCGTCTTCGGACTTTTGCGGCTATATTCGATCGCTGCCGTTTTCATCAGCATATTCAGTGCCGCCTTAGAAGCTCGATAGCCATACCAGCCACCGAGTTGATTGTCGCCGATGCTGCCAACCTTAGCAGAGATACTGGCGAAGATGCTGGTTTCGCTATGCTTCAAAAGCGGCAACAGATGTTTTGCCAGCAAAATTGCCCCGATACTATTGACCTGAAAATAGCGCAGCATCGGTTCTGCTTTAATTTGCTGAAGTCCTTTTTCAGGCTGAATCTCGTCATCGTGTAAAAGTCCGACGCAATAAATGACGAAATGTAGTTGATTCACCTGCGATCGGATTTGCTGAACGGCTGCGGCAATCTGTTCTTCGTCGGTAATATCCATTGCAACAAGCGTCAGACGACCCGGAAATTGCTGAGCGAGCTGACTGAGTTCCGGCGTAGCAGGTTCGCGATGGGCGGCAAAAATGCGATGCGAAGCAGTTCCCCCGGCGGGGTAATCGACCCGTTCATCCTGAAGCAGCTTTTGCACGAATCCCAACCCGATGCCGCGATTTGCGCCCACAATCAGCGCATTGATCGATCGCACGTCTGCCAATCCTGCCATGTTCACCTTTTTATCCACTGAGACTATTATCGCTGATAAGAAATGGGGCTGCGTTTTAAAGTCCCCCACAACCGGGTGCCAGAAGGGGATATAACGGAGGCAATGCCAGACATTTGCTATTTTTTGTCTAACCTTTAATCAATCCTCAAGGGGAATGCAAAAGCGGTCAAGCAGAGTTAAAAACTTCCCCGATTTTCCCCGATCGCTAATTAGAGTAATGGCTATCTCCCCTCGGTCTTCCCGCAGGCCCTCCTCTATCAATCTGTAAATCTCAATCTGCGAATCTCAACCTGCAAATCTCAACCTGCCAAATCTCAATCTGTGAAGTCTTTTCGAACGATGACTGGCACACGATGACTGGCATCAGTAGACTGGGCTAGACTTGCTAAGGGCATCATTTCTCAGGGCATTATTTAGCTTCAAAAATATGGGTGCTTACGGCTAGCACTGTTATCGAATAGAACATTATCGAATAGAACATCAGCTCAATTGGAAGGATTGACATGATTACACTCGCACGTCTCACCCGGAAATGGGTAGGGCTTTCATCCCTGTGTGTGCTTGGCTTGACGGTGACCGCTCCGATCGCTCAGGCACAGTTATCAACACCCACGCCGCAAGTGCAGCCCTCGTCTAGCCCCCCAGCGCAATTGTCACCCGTGCCCCAAGCGGGAAGCACTCTGTACGATCGCGCTCAGCAGGAGCTACCTAGCGATATGTATGTGCTTTATCGAGTTGTAGAACGCATTGCGCGGGCAAATGGATTAGATGCCAGTCCCTGGAGAGTCGAGATCGTGCCTACCTACGACAACTATGCCTTTGCCGCTCAACCCAATCTGGTTGCAGTGCATCGGGGTTTGTTAGACCAACTCGCAGGAGATTCTTCGGCGATCGCTTGCATTGTGGGGCGAGAGATGGGGCATAACGTCAAACGCCACCTTGCCCTGGGTGAGGAGCAACGAGCAGAACAGCAAGCGCAACTGGCAGAACAGCTTAGCCAGCAGGCCGTAGCCCAAAGCCAGGAAATGGCAGACCAAGCCAGAAATGCGGCGACAGCAGGAAGTGTTTTAGGAACCTTAGGCGGCTTTTTGGGCATCCTTGGTCCGGTAGGGGCGATCGGCGGTAGCGTGTTGGGTACTGTTGCAGGAGCAGCGATCGACGGCCCTGAAGACACTACTGAGGAGATGATGGAAGACTATAACAACCAAATCGCTCAACTGGATGAAAAGCTAGATGCCGCAGCTCGGCAGCAGGAATTTGAAGCCGATGAAGCCGGCTATCTCTACGCGACGCAGGCAGGCTTTGAGCCAGAAGGGTGCCTCAGGGCAATGACAGTGTTAGAGCGTATCCCCGGTGCAGAGCCTAACCCCGACCAGCCGTCGATGCCCGATCGCAGGATCGCGATGCAGCAGTTAATGACCGAGCGTCCCGCAGACAGTCTAGTCTCCACGGGTGACGCTAAACTCACCTTGACCCAGCCACTCGCCTACGAGGGTTTGTCGAGAGATGGGAACTCCCTACGCGTGGCTCCCCGATCCGGTGGGTCTAGCGATATCGATCGCATTTTGGGTAGATAGTGGTCACTGGGTGAATTAACTGGGTGAATTGAAGCGATCGCTCAGAGGTGTCAATCCGTTCAACTTTCTTGGGCTAACCGGTTTTCATTCTGATTTTCGTTCTGACGAAGCTGGTCGTGCCTGTTTTCTGGTCGTACCTGCCTTACTGATCGAGAAAATCGTACAGAATCTCGTCGGGTTCCTCTTCGATCTCTTCGTAGGCGAGCGGCTGCACTTTGCCGTTTGGCTGAATCACCCAGCCCAAATTTTGCCCAAACGAAACCACTTCGGCATCCTGAGCCGTTCCCCCAACCGGATAATGAGAAGTCGATCGACCCTCTGGCGGTTGCTTCGCAGTTTCTGGAAAAGAGAATTGGCGTTCTGGCTCCAGAAAGCTTTGCAGCACTTCGTCCGGTTCATCTTCGATGCCGTCTGAGATGTCGGCGGTCGGGGGGCGGGGCAGCGAATGACCTTCCAGACGGTTCAGGCGATCGCTCAATAGGGTCAGTAGTGCCTCTGTGCGGGCAAGCCGCGCTTCGATCGGGCTGGAATTTTCTTTTAGTGATGGTTTTGAGGCATTAGATTGACTCGCAAAGTAGTCTGAAAGCGCGATCAGCACTGCCTCTTGGATCGATGCCAGGTTACGCGACTGCCGCAGAGTTTCCAGGCGATCGAGCAAAGGTTGAGGCAGCAGAACCGCAATGGCAGAAAGGTCAGAAGTCATGGGTTTCAGGCGTATTTTTCTGGAGGGATCATCCCTTCACCTTAGCAGACCGCTTCTCCGGCAAATTACGGAGCGGAATCGCACGTCCTTCGTAAAATTGCCGCTTCAGTCGGTTTAAACCCAGCCAACCCAGACCCACCAATCCGCTCACGCCGACGGAAACTGCTACCGGAATTGCTGCCGATTGATTCAGCAGAACTGCAAGCAAAGGCGTTCCCAGCCAAACAATCGCTCCCAGAAACAGGATTACCGTCTGGATTTGCTCAATCCTGCTGAGGGCAGTTCGGCAGCTCTGGCAGTGCTGGGTATGAGAATGATAGCGATCGAGCAGAATTTCTTTTGAAAGGGGTGGCGTGAGACGATCGCCCGGAAAGGGATCAGCCTGAAACTGATTCACCCACTGCCGTAGCGCAGATACAAAGGCATCGGCTTTCGTGGGCAAGTAGAATGCCTTACTCACATTCGCCCCGCCCCCCATTTGTTCCAGATAGCGTTCCTGATGATGCAGAAAAATCTGGTCGTCTTCCAGTACGCTGTTTTGCCCAATGTGAGAATACCAACGCGGCGTGAGTCGAATTGCCAGAGCCGGAATTTTAGACGAGAACTTGAACGGAAAACGCGCAAACACGCGACATTCCCCTTTGCGAATCGGCGTCGCGTAAACCACCGTCATGGTGCGCCCAAACTGTTTCGAGGTCAGGTCATGCCACATAAAATTGGGAGCAACAAAACGGCTCGTCTGTCGTCCCAGCGTGCCCCGACGCGGACCTTCTTCCCAGACTCCAGAAAACCCTTGCTTGCCTGATTCGACCACTTCCAGTTCAACCGAACTAGCATTGCTGCGGTTGCCGACCGATCGATGATGGGTAAACGGCACATGGCTTGAATCCAGTACGTTTTCCAGCAGCGTCAGGGCATCATAGGGCAGATCGCGAAAGGTGTTGAGGCAAACCCATTCATCGGGCGATTCTGCCATCGCGTCAATTAGAGGGACTTTTACTCGATCAGCATTTTCCGCTTTGCCCGGATATACAAACAGCAACCCCTGCTGCACCGTTGCTGGAAACGATCGCACACAGGCACGCTTCGAGGTTTCTGCCGATCCACCTGCAGGCTGCTGCGGAATGCGATCGCACGCGCCGTCTGCCGTAAATGCCCAGCCGTGATAAGGGCACTCCAGCAGGCCATCCTCCGCAATTCTGCCTTCGGAAAGGGGCGCCAGACGGTGGGAGCATTTGTCTTCTAAGACGCACCAGGATTCGGTTTTACTATCCCACCAGATCACCAGATCCAGGTCGAGCAGGGTAAACGGCGTGGGCTGGGTTTTATCCAGATCTTCGATATAGGAAACCGGATGCCATGCCTCAAACCAGTCAAAGCGATTGGGGTCGGTTCCACCCGCAGGTAGACTTGACTGAGCGATTTGATTGCGGGAATCAGGCGACTGAAGTGCGATCGACGTTTCCATACGTTTCCCCTTACTCTTTTCGAATCACTGTTCTCGAATTACTCTTCTCGAATCAGACGATCGATTCTAATCTAGCAAATATGAAGGAATGTTAAGGAGTGCGATTGCCCTCCGCACATTCACGGTAAAGTCACGGGCAAAGTTATGGGTGACGAATCTGCCGATACCGCGCCTCGATCAGCGAGTAAATACTGTATGCGATCAACCCCAGCGCCACAATGCCTAAAAGCCAGGGGCCGAAGGGTTGCGCTGCCAAAGCTGCCAATGCCCCGCCTAATCCTCTCGCTTCGTTCGCATTTTGACGCAGAGCCGCCAGCGTCAGGAATAAGCCAATGATGCCGAACACAATCCCCCGCGCTGCGATACCACACCGACCAAGCCGCTTAGTCCACTGCCGCTCGCTTTCGCTCATCAGATTCAGGTTGAAATGACGTTGAAATTTGGCTTTGAATGCCTCATACAAGTAAGCAAGCCCGACGCCAATTACGACCAGTCCTGCCAGTCCAACCAACCACCGTCCAAAGGGTTGCGCCATAAAGCGGGCAGTCCAGTCTTGAGTCGAGTTACCGCCGCCGCTGGGATTCCCTAGGATCAGCCGGATCGCGGTTAGGGCTAAACCACTGTAGGCGATCGCGCTCAATCCGTAGCCAATGCGCTGCGCGATTTGTTTTGCTTTGGTTGGTTCGCCTGCGTGTTCAGGATCAAAAATGGTTTGGACGAGTCGCCAGAGCGCATATCCGATTAACCCGATCGTCACCAGTGCCAGCAGAAATTTGCCAAATGGTTGAGTCACGATCGTAGACAGTGCGCCGCTGGAGTCGGTCGTTTTGCCCCCGGTGCCAAAAGCTGCCTGAGCTGCCAGCAAACCCACCACAAAGTACACAATGCCTTTTGCCGCAAACCCCAATCGAGCCAGTTTTTCAATCCACGGATGGGATGCTGCCCGTCTTGCAGGCTGCTCAAGGTTGGAGAGGGGACTGTTGTGGCGAGCCATTTTAGTTTCTCAAGATAATGCTGGTGGATTGCGGCACGACAGCGTATTGACTGATTTCAACCTGCTGAAATCAAGTTTTAACGGGTTACGCAATTAATGCTTAGCCTACAAATCTCGTAAGAGGTTTGCGTCTGCGAAAGGGTAGAACTTTTTGAGCAAGGATTTGAGCAAGGGGAAGTTGGACGATTTTTTTCCGAATGTTTTCCCAATGGAAATTTCGGGGCGATCATCCTTAATCATCCGGCATTGCTGAATGGAAATCGGATTCTCAGATAGGGAGTTCTGCGCCAGGGGTGGTTTGCAAACGACCCTTACAGAATTCATATCCCTTGATTTACTCAATCACATCAACGTACTGCATGAAATTGAGCATCAGGTTTTGGGGATCAGATTGCTGAGGATTTCGCTTAGTTCTCCAGTATGTTTCCAGCCGCCGCTGAGCTTCGCGTGTTCGGGCATTGGCTCAAACAAATTGCCTTCCGAGGGAATCATGGGCTGATCGGTCAGGTGGTTTTTATCGACTTGCTCTGCCATCATCCGCTCATAAAGGTCAGGGGTGAGGGTGCTTTGCAGTGCCATCAAATAGCCGACTGTGCCGACGATTACTTCTCGCTGCGGATTTTTCACCAGACCCATGATCGCGTCCGCCACATCATCTGCGGCATAAACCGGATCCATTGCCTTGACTTTGCGCCCGGTGTAGTTCGCAGCCTGCTGAAAGATGGGCGTGTCGATTGTCGCAGGCAGAACCGTACAGACATGGATATTGGAGGCGTTGTCAAGGTGAAGCTCCATTCGCAGACATTCTGCCATCGCCCGGATGCCGTGCTTCGAGATTACATAGGCACTGGTGTAGGGCTGTGCGCCTAATCCCACGATCGAGGCAACGTTGATCAAATTGCCGCTGCCCTGCTGCCGAAACTGTTTCATTGCCGCCCGTGCTCCGTAAATATAGCCAAACAAGTTGGTTTCGATTACGCGCCGAAACGCATCTTCGGGAGCATCTTCGAATTTGGCGAATAGGGAAACGGCAGCATTGTTCACCCAGACATCGATTTGCCCAAAGGTGTCGATCGCTCTTTGCGCTAAAGCTTGTACTTGGTCTTCCTGCGTCACGTCGGTTGGCACTACGATCGCCGTTGCTCCCGCTGCCTGACAGGTTTCTGCGACTTCTTGCAGCGCGGCTTCCCGTCTAGCGGCTAAAACGAGCCTGGCTTGCTGCTGGGCAAACATCAATGCCGTCGCACGTCCAATGCCGCTCGATGCCCCGGTAATGACAATGACTGATTCTCGAATCGATCGCATTGCTTCTTGCTAACTCCCATTCATCAATTCGCGTTGCCTGGTTCAATCATGCCGCAGCTGATTCAGTCAACAATCTTGCTCGATCGCTGTTTTTATCTGACAAGACTAATACTAATCGTTGTCCAGCAATCTTGCTTCTGCTTCTGTCTCAAGGAAGACTCTTAGAACCTGCTTGAGAAGTTATGTTGATAGTCTAAACCTCAATACCCAGGGAGAACAAAGCTTTTTCCTGGCTTCAAAACCCTGCAGAATTGGGGAATTGAGGGATCAATCCAGGGCATCTACTCCTCTCTAAATCAGTTCCTCTCTAAATCAGTTCCTAGAAAATGTAGAGTTGTTCATAATTTCATCCGGATTTCATTTGGGCATTTTTCAATAGCCTTATCGCTTCTCGAATAACCTGTTGCCTGCAAAACATTGTTCGCAATGCATTTGCAATACATTGGTTCTGTAGACTTTGCCACTGCTGTCGTGTCAGTTAAAGCCTTGCACTACTTGGTGTTCTGCAACACATACTAACTCATAATTCAGTTCACTTGTCATTCATTGGAATAAAGCAAAAAAGAATAGAGCAAAAAAAACACAGGAGCATCTACGCTGTTTTCATTTTTTTAACTCTCCTTGAAATGGTATGAATTGAGCTACTGGAATTTACGTTTTTGCTAAGTTTTTGCGTAGCTTAATACCCTTCTCGAATTAATACCCTTCTCAAACGTCCTCAAAGTAAAATCTACCTTCTTAACTATGCAGATGCGTCAAACTTCTTCACTGAAAAGTCGCTTATTTCATGGGCTAATGTTTGGGGTTGCCGTAATTGCACGACTATGGCGAGCTGTGCGTCAAAAACTCAAACTAATGTTCTTTTATCAGCGCGGCAAGATAATACATTTATTCAAAGAGAATACGCAGCCTATCGCCTATCGTCCTAAAGTGCTGGTGGGGATCGCTCATATTGTTTCTCCTGAAGAAGCATGCGATCGTCAAAGGGGAGCTGCAAAAATTGAACGTTTTAGAAAAGCTTTAGATGGGCTATTTGACAGCTTCTCCCATTGCGATCTAGAGATCCTGGTGCAAACTTTACCAGGACGAAGCATTATTCATTTTCTGCCGCAATACCAGCAGCAGCGTATCCACGTCGAAGACCAACAAACCTGTGACTCTTATTATGTTCCCTACAGTGTCCAGGACAAGCTCATTGCTCGAAGATCTGAGTCTTTTGATTGGTTCTTATACATCGAAGATGATATTGTCATTCACGACAGTTCTTTCCTGGAAAAAATCATTCGCTTCAATCAACATTGCCCTGATCCACGGGGAATTTTATATCCGAATCGCTATGAGATGTACGAAGGAACCAAGCGGTATATCGACCTAACCATTGGAGAGACGATCGCATGGGATCGGCTATCCACTTTTGAAATTGATGGCCTTAAATACGCTGAGTGCGAAAATCCTCATGCTGCCCTTTACTGCCTCAGTGCGGAACAGTTAAATCAGTGGGCACAATCGAGCCGAGATTGGCAACATAAAGACTTTATGGTTGGTCCCCTGGAGTGTGCAGCCACCTTCTCTTTGCTGGAATACTTTATTATTTACAAACCCCATCCTCAAAATATGTACTACCTTGAGGTTGAACACTACGACACGAAATACTCTCAGCTTTGTCCAGCTCTTAACTCTCCTTACACCGTATCGTCTGTTCGCGGTGTGCTGAGTCCTGGCAAATAGGAAGTCTAGTGTCTGGGTTTTTCTTCACTAACACTGAGCCGCCTCAGCCGTTCTTTTGCGCTCTAATCATTCCTAGCTCCTCGGCAATCTTGGCTCCTTAAAAATTGCTATCAGGCTCAAAACTATCCAGGCTCAAAATCGGGTCAGAGCGGGTGCGATTCCTCCTTTGAAGAACTGTGGAGCAATCCGTTCTCCGTACGGGGTATGATAAAGATTAAGAATTTGTAACAGGCGAGGCAGGCAGAGATGGTGGAGCGTCCAATCAAAAAATCGGAACGGCAGGCAGCCGCAGCCGAAGGCGGAGAATCAACTGAGACCCAAATGGTTGAGACCCAAACGGTTGAGACCCGAACGGTTCGCCCGCAGCCCAAACCTAAAGGAGAGCGATCGAATCGAGATGGAGACCAAGAAAATGGCGGGCGGGACAATCGCTCCGGTGGTCGTGAGCAGCGCGGCAAAGGTCGCGGTAAGGGTGGTCGGGGCGATCGGGAAGCTCCGGCTCCAGTCAACATGGCATTTGTGCGTGGTCCCAAACCCGTGAAGCCTGTTGTGAAGGAAGAAGAACCTGCGATCGAGGAATTGGCTGAAGCAGCGGAAACGACCGAAGAAGCCGCTGAGACTGCCGAAGCCACCGAAGCTTAGCGTATCTGAGCCAGGAGAAGCAGCCTAACTGGGAGGACAGACGACGGCTTTGACTCAATTGCGTCTTAATAGTCGCAGGATGTTCTCCCAAATGTTGTTTACCTCTCCCCAAACATCTTGAACCTCCACTCCAAAACCAAACTGCAACACCAGCACAATTAGAACAATCCCGATCGCCGTTGTGATGGCAGCCCGCACCACCTTCAGCAGGAAGCCAATCAGCAGAAACAAAATGACGATCGCGCCAACGAACAGAATGGTGTTCATGCAGAAACGGGACTCAGCAATCTTCTAACATAGCGGAGTTTGCCGGATTCGTTAATTCTCGTTTTTTATTGAGAGACAACATCCCGCAGAAGTATCCCGCAGAAATGTTCGTCAGCCGGATTCATTTAACGCAAGTGCTTAACTGCTAACGGCTGAGAACTTCCTCTGAATTGTAAAGCTCTGGTTGCTGAAACGACTGGCGAGCAATTTCAAATTCAGTTCTCAGTGCCTTGCGATCGCTTTGTGCCACGAGCTTAGACAGGCGATCGGAAGTGTTCACCAATCGCTGAATCGCATCGCCACAATCCTGAGAAGCCAGCATCAGCTCTAGCGATAAAAAATCGTCTTGAGCAAACAGGCGGCGAATGCTGTCAATCACTGACCGATATAAGGGAGTGGCAAAATCGAGACTATCTTCAATGTCGATGCCTTCCTCTGCCAGAAACACGCCCAGACTGAACGTGGAAAAATGGCGAATTGCCTGCACCACTATCATCATGCGATCGTGTTCTTCGGGCGTACAAGTTACAATGCGACCCGCTTCTGCTTCAACCAGGTCAAAAAACCACTGAAGGGCTTCTGGTTGCCGTCCGGGACACACCACCATTGTTTGAGACTGAAACGAGGCAGTGCCAAACCCAAACATCGGATGCAGCCCCACTACTGGTCCCGCATGATGCTCTAGCATCGCCTGCAGAAACGGAGCCTTGACACTGGTAATATCTGCCAACACGGTGGTTGGAGCCAGATAAGGAACGACTTTTTGAATCACCGCGATCGTCGCTTGTAAGGGAACGCAAAGCAACACCAAATCTGCTCCGTCTAACAGAGCCTCTGCGCGATGCCAGTCATTTTGTTCCAAAATCTGAACCCGGTGCCCCGCAGCCGTGAGCCGCTCCACAAAGAAACGTCCCATCGTGCCCCGTCCCCCTACAACGGTGATCGTTCGCACTAGTTCAAGCCGCCGACGTTTTTGAGGTGTATTCATAGAAATACCGTTTGAGAATAACGCTGCCGTCAACGGAATCCTGGGACAAGGAGCGCTGATTCGCCTCGCTCCCAGGATCAAATGCGATCGACCTTATCGAGTTGCCGGGATTGCTACTTGATTTGCTTCAACGTTCTGAGCAGCGCTCGGTAGCTCGATCGCAGGGGGCTGCCAATCCGCAGGCATTTTCGAGAAGGCTGTGAAAATGGCAGGCTGTCCCTGTGCCATCGCTTCCTCGATTTGGCGATAAAATCCCTTCCCTGCCTTTTGCGAGAAGGTGACTTCAAGCTCTTCTTTCATACTTTTGGGACGCTGGACATATTCTGCAAAAGAATTTTCGACCGGGCTGAGTTGGGAATATCCCTTACAAAAAAGCTGCTTGAGTAACCCGTAGGAATCACGCTTAGAAATCGGTTCGCCTAAGATCTCGCAGCCATACTGCTGTAACCGCTCGGCGAAGCTGTCCAGGTTATTGGTGTCGTAGGCAACGTGCTGAATACTGTGATCCCCATGCTTTTCAGCAAATAATGTCACTTGAGACTTTTCTTCGCGATCAATGCCTTCCACCAGTGCGATCCCAAACGTCCCGTAATCAATACACCACAGCTTCATGCTGCTTCTAGGATTACTGGGATCAACATCGTCAATTCGAGTAATCAGTTTTCCACCTTCAACTTCAATGTGAAACCATGCCCACTTTTCAATCATTCCGTTCGCGCAGGCATAGGTTACATGATCAACTTTCACTAAATGGCTCATTTTTTCTGCTCTATTTTGTTGATTAATGGTGAACTTACATGATTCGTTTGGGCTGTCAGAGAGTTTGGGCTATTCAGCAATGGTTTGAATCTGCACAATCTAAACCTGCTTGATTCGATCGAGCCTTATTCAGGCAATGAACTCTGTAAAGATACACCTTGAAAAATTTGGCAATTTCCGGTTCTAAGTAGGGCGATTGCTGCCTGCGTGGGTGCATTCGGGGCAGCAATGAGACTTTGCCTTACACAGGGCTTCTACCCCTATACTCTGTTCTCAGCGGATTGGCTACAGTGACCCCTACTGCCCTAAAGCCAAGAACCTAATTCAGTGATATCAATTGCAAATACAGGGATTGACGAATCGAAGTAAAGAGTTTGGGAAAGACAACCAATGACAAAGACAAACCAAATTAGCTTTACTTCAAGGGATTCCCTCTGTCCTTATGAATTCCTTGTAGACCATAAGCAATTCAATCTCAGGAAATCTCAAAAAAATTCGGGAATGCGTATTCGCGTCTATCCGTAGGCTGATTTGCTATGTGTAAATCTTAGAAAGAGGTTCTCTAAAGCACCAGTGGTTACACGGAAACTTTATAGCCGAGGCTCAACCTGTGAAGTTGAGGTTAAACTGCGAGGTGTGGTTTTCCCGGAGAGGGCTGCTCAAAACAGGTTGGCTGGAACTTTAGTCACTCACTAATGTGATTTAACTTCTATTACTTTCTGACACAGGGTTCGGAAGCTCTGAGGGGATTAGCGCGATTGGGTTCAGTTGCCCATTTCCTTTTTAATCTTCCTTGAAACGGAGTCTCCATCCGGATTTTACTTTGTCAAAGATATCAGCGGAATCCACATTCTTTTGTGCATCCTCCCAAGACTCTTCAAACTCGCTTTAAAAAACAGAGATTTCAGAATGTAAAAACTGATACATTTACTGATCGAATGGGAGAGAAATGTTCAGGGTGAGGAGAAATTTTGCAAAAGCCGTGATAGGGTCGCGAACTCACTGAGCCACAGTCCTCTAGAGCTTAAAGAGCGTGTTAAGTAGTACTGCATCATCGGTAATTCATACTTATCTAAATAAATGACAGCCATTTGTAGAACCTGGAAGGCTCCACCAAGTGCCTCATTTCAAGGAGTTCTGCTAATTGCTTCAGGCATAGCCCCCAAAAACCCTATGTATCCTTTCCGTAAACTTGCGGTTGGTAGCTAGACGCTCATCAGTACAGCGTGCTAATAATCTTACAAAAGATACGGAAATTCCCGTATTGAGATTACATCTACGTCAGTTTCATTTATTCCCTGTGATTTAAGCTACAAATAAGGATTTATGAGCAGTAATCGCCTCGACGAGACATTGGCAACGCCTGCACCGGATTCAGAAACTGTAATGGGCTTGGAAGCACAAAATTGCTCTCCGACGGCAACTGCTCAAGGCACATCGATCGCCTCTTCATCCACTCACCCGCATGACCACGGACTGAGCAACGAGGAAGTATCAATTTTGCAACTGCCCAGCGATTTTGCAAAAACTCCGGCTACTTGTTATCAACCGGGATACCATTCCTTTGTCTTCTCTGAGGATTGGAATCGATCGCCAATTAGCGAGAATCAAACAGAGCCGATCGATGAGAAATCGCTTATTCTGACTGCGTTCAAAGTACTGCTTGCTCGCTACACCCAGCAAGAAACGATCGCGGTGGGCGTCAATTTGGTTGATATCCATGCAGATGCGATTCACATCAAAGCCAGCTCTCAAACTTGCAGTCAAATCGTGATCGAGCAATCGGCTCAGACGCTGATGCAGCAGAGTTCTGCAATCCTTGAACAAGATGCTGCGGCAGGGCAGACAGGTTTAGCACGATCGCAGTGCCCGGTTGCCCTTACCTTTTTAAGCGGCGATTGTCCGTTTGAGACGCCTGACCACGGCATAACCTGGCTCCAGAACCACAGTCACGAATTCGATGATGATGCAGATCTGCACTTGGTCGTCGTGCCATCAGAGCAGGGTGCAGCAGGCATTTGGCTCTATAACGCGAACTTGTTTTCGCCGGAAACCGTGCAGCGTCTGTGCGGTCACTTTCAGACCGTCCTGACTGGAATTCAACAATCGCCCGCCTGCTCCATCTCACAGCTTCCCTTGCTGACCGCTGCCGAACAGCATCAGCTCTTAGTAGAATGGCGTGGCGCAACGGCTGATTATCCGCAGGTTCCCGTGTATCGGACGATCGAGTCTTTTGCACAGGAAACACCTGAGGCGATCGCGCTGCGTTTTCAGGATCAATCGCTTACTTATGCCGCTCTGAACGAACGTGCAAATCAGCTTGCCCATTATCTCAATCATTTAGGCGTGGCTGCGGGCGATCGCGTTGCGGTTTTCATTCAGCCCTGTTTAGAGATTGGCACTGCTTTACTGGGAATTTTCAAAGCGGGCGGAGTTTATGTTCCCCTCGACCCGACCCATCCAGCAGAACGGCTTGCAGTCATTCTCGAAGATACGCAGGCGAAAGTAATTCTGACTCAATCCAGCCTGTTGCCTCATCTACCAGAATCGACAGCTCATGTGATTTGTTTTGACCAAAGTGAGGAAACAATTCGCGCTTCTCCGGCACACCCTCTTCAGAACGGGGTTGACCTGGATCAGACCGCGTATATTATTTACACCTCCGGCACGACTGGAAAACCCAAAGGTGTCATGGCAAGTCACCGGAATTTAATCAACTACATTCTGGCAACTCAAGAAAAACTTGGATTTAATCAGCAGGATGTTATCCCTGCGATCGCCCGTTTTACGTTTAGTATTTCTTTGTTTGAACTGCTCTCGCCGCTCGTTGCAGGCGGAACGCTGGTTGTTTTAGAACGGGAACATATTTTAGATTTTCCCCGGCTCGCTGAAACGTTGGAACAATTAACAATGCTGCATACGGTTCCGAGCCTAATGCGGAGACTGGTGAATTACATCCAGGAACAAGGACTAGACATCCAAAAATTTCACAAAGTAAAACATGTATTTACAGGCGGCGATATTGTTCCTGCTGATTTGCTAGAAGACTTAAAAAAAGCTTTTGCCAATGCCAGCGTCGGCGTTTTGTATGGCTGTAGTGAAGTGAGTTCTCTCTGCGCCACATTTCCTGTACCCCGTGATCAAACGATCGCGAAAAGTCGGGTGGGTAAACCGTTTAACAATGTTGTGATTCGTCTTTATGATGCTCAGCAGAACTTAGTGCCGATCGGCGTTCCCGGTGAAATTTATGTCGGGGGTGCAGGCGTCACGCAGGGTTATTTAAATCGCGCAGAATTAACTCAGGAGAAGTTTGTCGCGATCGATGGACACAAGTTTTATCGAACGGGCGATCTAGGACGCTTTGGAGCCGATGGCAATCTGGAATTTCTGGGTCGAGCAGATTTTCAAATCAAACTGCGCGGAATTCGGATTGAACTGGGCGATATTGAGTCGATGCTGCGTCGATTACCCGGTGTCAAGGATGGCGTGGTTGCTGCTCATGATTTGGGCAGTGGGGAAAAGAGCCTGGTTGCCTACATCGTGCTAGATGCAGGTTTAGTCGGGGATCAGCCTCAGACTGCCGTGATTGGCGAAATCCGGGAATTCCTGGCGACCCAACTGCCCGGCTATATGCTGCCTGCCGCCTACATTGTGCTTGAGGCGATGCCCCTGAATGCGAATCAGAAAGTCGATCGCCGCGCGTTACCTTTGCCCTCACCAGAAAATCTAGCAGGTTCTCGTCCCTTTCTTGCCCCGCGCAATGCGGTAGAACAACAGCTTGCAGATTTATGGCAGGCAACGCTGGGAATTCAACGCATCAGCGTTCAAGACAATTTCTTTGAACTCGGTGGAGATTCGCTGCTGGCGGTTGCCCTGGTGACTCAAATTGAAGCCAAACTGGGTAAAAAGCTTCCCGTGAGTGCCTTTGTGACGGCTCCGACGATCGCTCAACTGGCAGCCTCGTTGAGTTCTACCCAAGAGCTGGAAATTCAAAACTCCCTGGTGCTGCTGCGGGAAGGTGGATCTGAGCCGCCCATCTTCTTTATTCATGATGGAGATGGAGAAATTCTGCTCTATCGCAACCTGGCTCATTGCCTCAAACCAGGGCATCCGGTGTATGGCATTCAGCCCTACAGCAGCAAAGGGCATTCGGTTCTGCACACCCGCTTTACGGATATGGCAGCCTACTACGTGAAGCAGATTCGAGCAATTCAGCCGGAGGGTCCGTATTTTCTCAATGGCTTATGCGTTGGCGGAATTTTAGCGTTTGAAATGGCGTTGCAGTTGCAGCAGCAGGGACAAACGATCGGCATGGTGGGACTAATCGATGCAGCCGATGTCGCCGCAGCAAAGCGATCGGGGGTTATTGCCAGTCGGCGGCTCAACAGTTTGTCTCAATCATTTGGCAAGCATCAACACCTGGATCGAAAGCAACGTCTGCTTCGGGGAATGCTTGCGCTGGCAAAGAAGAGCCGCAATGTGCTTGCCTACGAAGTCGAATCTAGAATTAATCAAACCAGCAACACCTTAAAGGTCAAACTGCTCAGGCATTGTCTCGATCGCGGCATGAAATTACCCGAATGTTTGCAGCCGCTTTCGCCACGAACCGTGTTTCAATTTGCTGGAAAAGATTACATTCCCCAGAAGCAATATCAGGGCGAAGTCTTGCTCTTCCGGGCGACCCAAAAAAGCGATGCGTTTGCAGGCACGTTGATCGATGACACGCCCTATTCCGAGTTGTTTAGCGATCCGCTCTTGGGTTGGGAACAGCGCGTGACAAATGGAGTAAAGGCGTATGATATTCCCGGCGGGCATTCCAGCATGCTGCAACAGCCTAATGTGCAGGTTATGGCAGAAACAATGCAGGCATATATTGATGCAGCCATTAATGCAGCGATCGCCCATCCGTCTCATCAACTTGTAAAAGAGCAATCTGAAGACGCTTCAGAGAATGCGATCGGAGAAGGAGAAATAGAATATTCCCTTGCATCTTAGAGAATCTGGGGCAAAGCAGCAAATCCGAGCAGGCAGTTCGGGTCGCCCCATTCACACTCGTCTCATTCACACTCGCCCCATTCGCACTTGCCCCATTCGCACTGTTCAAACCTCCTCTAATGCAGCTCAATTCCCGTTTATAGATTGACTTTCAAGCTGACTTACAAACATTCGTCTCTTGATCCCATGAAAGAAAAAAGAAAATTGGTGCATTTAAGCGTTGCCGTCGTGCTTGGAGCCTGTTTATTGCTTTCGGCTAGAGCTGCTCGTAAAGCACTGTGGCACTATCAGGCCTCTCAGCCCCGAAAAGATGCTGACGCTGCTCTCCAGGTGGGCGACTCGAAACGGCTTTATGACTTGCACGTTTCATCTGCCTACACAGGGGAAAAGCCAACCCCACTTGTGCTTGCCTTTCACGGGGCTGCAGGGGATGGTCAGGCAATGGAACAAGTCACAGGACTAAATCAGATTGCCGATCAAGAAGGGTTCATTGTGGCGTATCCTGATGCTCTGCCACCTCGAAAACACTGGGACGCCCGGCGCGGAAGTGGTCCCGATACCTCGAATGATGTGGGTTTTATTGCAGCCCTGATTGATGAGCTGAGCCAGCGATATACCGTCGATCGCAGCCGGATTTATATCGTGGGTCTTTCTAATGGGGGAATGTTTGCCCAGCGATTAGCCTGTGAGTTGAGCGATCGAGTGACGGCGATCGCCGCCGTAGCATCCGCGATGCCAACCAATCTATCAACCACCTGCAACCCCACAAAACCCATTTCGGTACTGCTTATTAACGGCACTCAGGACGATCTGATTCCCCCGGTTGAGCCGGGAAAGGCACTGCTCTCCTTGCCGGATACGGTGAAGTTTTGGAAGGCACATAATCGCTGTTCTGCCGAAGCGGTGCGGAAATCGCTGCCCCAAAATCCTCATCTAGAGCTTGAGACCTATGAGCAGTGTGCCAATCAAACCCGGGTCGTGCTTTCCACGATCGAGGGAGGCACCCACGGATGGGGCGATGATCCGATCTCTGGTGGAGACAATCTGGTTAAGCCGGGTCAGGAGATGAATGAGAGTGCTTTTATCTGGAGTTTTCTCAGCCCGCAGTCGAGCGAAGTACAAACCTCATCTCAGCCACAGCAATCGACAACCAACAACTGATGTAAATGCCGAGATTGTGTCTACCGATTGATTTTAATTGTGTCTCCTGAATCCCAAATTACTATGGAAACCCTTGTTCATTCCACTGCTTCCTGCTCCTTACTCGTCGTCATCGTGAATTATCGCACCGCCCGATTAACGGTTGACTGTTTGCAGTCGCTCGAAAGCGAAGTGCGATCGCTGCCGGGTACTCAAGTCGTGGTCGTGGACAATGACTCCGGAGATTATTCGGTCGAAGCGATTCAGTCTGCGATTGATCAGCATGGCTGGCAAGCATGGGCAACTGTTCTTGCCTCTAAGCACAACGGTGGCTTTTCCTACGGCAACAATCTGGCAATCCGTCCCGCGCTGCAATCTCCCAATCCGCCCCTTTATTACCTGCTGCTCAACCCTGATACTCAAGTGCGTCCGGGTGCTTTGAGGGCACTGGTCGATTTTATGGAACAGCATCCCACCGTGGGAATTACGGGGAGCAGCTTTGAAGATCGGGAAGGAAAACCCTGGGCGACGACGTTTCGATTTCCCTCGATCTGGAGTGAACTGGATAGCGGACTGCGCCTCGGCATTGTCTCCAAGCTGCTCTCAAAGTGGGTCATCGCCCGACCCATGACCGAAGAGGCTGAAGAAGTAGATTGGCTTCCCGGTGCGAGCATGATGATTCGGCGGCAGGTGTTTGAGTCGATCGGCTTGATGGATGAGGACTATTTCCTCTACTACGAAGAAACAGATTTCTGTCTCCAGGCAAAACGGGCAGGCTGGCCGTGCTGGTACGTTCCCCAAAGCAGGGTCATGCACATCGCAGGTCAAAGCACCGGAGTGACTGTTCAGGATACAATTCCCAAGCGATTACCCCAATACGTCTTTAATTCGCGCCGACGATACTTTGTGAAAAATCATGGCTGGCTCTATGGGGCGATCGCGGACTTAGCCTGGTCAATCGGCTACAGCCTGTGGAGCGTTCGTCGAGTCATTCAACGCAAACCTAATACCGATCCGCCCTACCTATTTCTAGATTCCCTACGGAACAGCGTATTTCTCAAGTTTAGGAGCAATTAAGTCAGGATTTTTCAAGCCGTTCCGGAGAAGAGGGAGAAAGCGATAAAAACATCTTTGATCCATCGCAAAAAACGATCGCCCCTTCTTCACAGAAAAAGAGCGACCGCCTCACTTAACCATTCACTTAACCATCTACTCAACCATCAGCAAATCTATTGTTCTGCACCTTCAATCGGGGCAAATCCCTGACGCTGGATGTTTTCGCTGATGTGGCGGGGTTCGAGGAATTGCAGCAGGTAATCAGGTCCGCCTGCCTTGGAGCCAACGCCGGAGAGTTTGAAGCCACCGAAGGGTTGACGGGCAACGATCGCGCCTGTAATGTGGCGGTTGATATAGAGGTTGCCTACCTCGAAATCGGCTTCGGCTTTAGCGATGTGGGACGGGGTGCGGGAGTATAAGCCGCCCGTGAGCGCAAAGTTTGTGCCATTTGCAATCTCGATCGCCTGATCGAAATTTTGCGCCTTCATCACGGCCAGAACGGGACCGAAGATTTCTTCCTGAGCGATCGTCCCGGTGGGCGAAACGTCTGTAAAGATAACGGGTCCGACAAAGTAGCCCGATTCAGGGGAGGGCAGCTCAAGCGCGAGAGTGGCTTCCTGTTTGCCTTGCTCGATGTATTCGCGGATGCGTTTTTGTGCCGAGGCATCAATCACGGGTCCGACTTGCGTGCTGGGAGATTCGGCTACGCCCACATTGAGCGATCGCGTAGCTTCGATCAGACGATTCACAAAGGTTTCGTAGATTGGCTCTAGCACAATTACTCGCGAACAGGCAGAGCATTTCTGACCGCTGTAGCCAAAGGCAGAATAAACCACGCCTGCCACTGCCTGATCCAGATCGGCACTTTCGTCTACGATGACGGCATTTTTGCCGCCCATCTCGGCAATGACGCGCTTCAGATGTTTTTGTCCCGGCTGAAGCTCTGCCGCTTCCCGGTAAATGCGACAGCCGACTTCCTGCGATCCGGTGAAGGTGATCATGTGAACGTCAGGATGCTTCACCATGTAGGAACCCACGGTCGAACCCTTGCAGGGCAGGTATTGAAACACACCTTTGGGCATTCCCGCCTCGACGAGAATATCCGCTAGTTTTGCCGCAATCACCGACGACACTTCCGCAGGCTTCAGGATCGTGCAGTTACCCGCTACCAGGGAAGCCACAGTCATTCCGGTCGGAATCGCGAGGGGGAAGTTCCAGGGGGAAATGATCAGCGAAATGCCACGCGGCTGGTAGTGATAGCGGTTCGTTTCGCCCACCACGTCATAATTGACGCCCCGATCGAGTCGTTCCATTTCATCTGAGTAGAAGCGGCAGAAGTCGATCGCCTCCGAAATCTCTGGATCTGCCTGACCTAGGGGCTTTCCGGTTTCTAGCACCATCCAGCCTGCGAGTTCTGCCCGTCGCTGCTCCATCAGATCGGCTGCTTTCCGCAGGATGTTGGCGCGTTGCCTTGCCGGGGTTTTCTTCCATGCCGGGAATGCGGCTTTGGCTGCCTGGATTGCTTGCTCTGCCTGCTCAGTGCTGGCGAGTCCCACCTGTCCAACGATTTCGTCGGGGTTCGAGGGATTGAGCGAGTTAAAGCTTTCCAGGGTGTTGACGCGATCGCCATTCACCAACGGTAAATAACTCTTGCCTAACTGCTGCCGTACTGATTGAACCGCATCGAGTGCCTGATCACGTTTTGCGACGATTGCATAGTCCGTATCGGGGGCATTGTGAAACTTGCCGTTTTGAATCGCTGCTCCATTTTCCTCAACCAATATTGGGGGCGCCAGCAGTTCTTCAACCGGACGTTCTTCCAGGTTTTGCCGCAGAAATGACGTATTTGCAGTATTTTCTAGCAGACGACGGATAAGATACGCCATGCCGGGAATCAGTTCGCCGTAGGGACAGTAAACCCGCACCCGAAAACCCTGATCTACTAAAGCTTTCCCTAGCTTGTCTGCCATGCCGTACAGCACTTGTAGTTCGACCCGCTTGCGAGGAATGTTCAGCTCGCGGGCAATCGCCATTGCATAAGCCTGGGACCGCACGTTATGAGAGCCGATCGCCGCATTCAGATATTCGTGACTCTCCAGCAGAATGCGCGTTAGCTTTTCAAAATTAGCGTCGGTCGAAATCTTGTGCGAGAACACAGGAACGTCCCATTCGTGCTGGTTTGCCTTGATCGTTTCCTGATCCCAGTACGCGCCTTTCACCAGACGAATCGAGATCGGGTTACCGCGCTGTTTTGCCCATTCGACCCAACCGCGCAAATCTGCCTCGGTATCGCGCAAATAGGCCTGAAGCGTCACGCCGATATTAGAGCGATCGCGGAATTCTGGCTCCATCAAAAGCTGCTTCAAAATGGCGATCGTGATGTCTTTATACTGATACTGCTCCATATCGAAGTGAACCGACGCCCCCAGTTCTCCGGCGCGGCGCAGCAGGGTTCTCACCCGTTCCGTCACTTTTGCCTGACTGCCTTTTTCGTCCAGCGGATCAAACTGAGAATAAAATGCGGTCAGCTTCACAGACACCTGCACTTTGGGCAATTCTTCCCCATCAGCGCGATCGATCTGCTCCACAGTAGACCAGCGTTTTGAGGCTTCGGTGAGCTGCTCCATCAAGTCCAGATAGCGATCGAGATAAGACTGTGCCTCGGCTTCGGTGATTACCGCTTCGCCTAGAAGATCGACCGTAAAGGTCATCTTTTCTTTCCGCAACTGTTCGATCGTCTTAATCACCTGCTTGATCGTTTCGCCAGCAATATATTTGTGCGCCAGCGTTTCTACCGCAGTGGATACCGTCGTTGCCGCCATTTGTCCGGGAAGCGAATCGGGGGCAGCAAAGCCCAGCATTCCCTTCAGCGCAGCAGGCAGTTCGACGTTTTCCTGGCCGAGATATTCCTGCATGTGACGCGCAATTTCTGCCTTACTCCGCAATGCAGGCAAGCAGTCAATAAAGCGAAAGAGCTGTACCCGCAAGCCAGGATTCTCCATCGCCCAGCCCAGCAGCTTGTCGTCCCAGCGCATTTGATCGCGGAGCTGGGCAAAGATCGATCGATTTTCACGGGTTGCCGAAAGTAGTTGCCGAGCGATCGTCTGAGTCAGAGACTCGTAGCGATTATCGGTTCCCTGAGAAGCTTGTAAAACCACAATATGAACCCCCTTCACAGTACACAGGATTCAGCAGAGCCAGAACGGGGGCATCCAAACCCTGTATCTCCTATTCTCAGGGCTTAAGGGTTAATTGGCATGGTAGAGCGGCTGGGAGTCAGGGAATCTCCAAAGTTTGTCGTAAATCTTAATATCTTGTACGAGGTTTAGCCTTTGCATAACATTTTTCTAAATCTATTTATGACTTAGTTTGCTAGGTCGCTACTGCGCTGCGTTCGTGTGAAGCAATTAGGCTGTGAACACTATTAAGTTCAGTTTGAGTCAAAACAAATTGACCTAAAGGGAGTCCCAGAAACCCTGGTGGAGAATTTATGCAATCAAGATGCAATCAAGATGAATTTAGTTTGTTTGACATTGCCGATTAAGCACCGGAATTGGACTTAGCAGGTGATATTGCACCACTGCTCACACGCTTCATTAAACTAGAGACGAAAAAGATTGCTCAAGCGAATGATGGGGTTAAACCCTGCTCAAACCATTTCTCAAAATTATTAGCAATACCATCTTCCTACGCTAAAATCTGCCCTATAGCAGTCGCGCAAATTCTAAAGAATTTAGTATTCTTTTCCTGATATTCTGCTAACTGCCTGCCATGCCTCCTCTTGCGTCTGCCTCCTTTGCCAATCGTTTACAGCGTCTCCGACAATTGAGCCATCTGCTCGATAGTGCGATCGGCATTCCCGGCACGAAATATCGCATTGGGCTTGATCCGATTATTGGGCTAGTTCCGGGTGGAGGCGATACGGCGGGGCTGCTGCTGTCTGCCTATATTGTGATGGAAGCGGCACGTCTGGGGGCTTCTAAGGCAGTTCTGACCCAGATGGTTTCAAATATTGTGTTGGAAACGTTAGTAGGCACGGTTCCCCTGGTGGGCGATTTCTTTGACGCGACCTGGAAATCGAACGTTCGCAATATCCGCCTGCTCGAAGACCACCTTCAGATCGTGCCGCCCGGTCGTCGATCACAAAATCGGGGGTTTGCCCTGCTGCTGTTGCTGGGGCTCCTGCTGATTTTTATCGCCTGCCTGACCGTTTCGGTGCTGGTGCTGCGTCAGGTTTTCATCTGGCTGGGGATTGGCTAAAAGGAGGTTAACTATCCTTACCGTCCATCGAGCAAAATTAAATTTTCTAACGCTAGATATAGAGATCTAACTACTTGACCGTCCGCCGAGGTGTGTCATAATACTTCGGCTGCGATCGACTTAATTTATGGTTCAAGTACTTCCTTCGTTTGACTCGACCGACGAGCCGACCTTTTCTCCAGTCCATTCGCGTTTGCCCGAAGCAATTGATGGACTCGATCTCAACTTTCAGCTTCCCGATCCAGAGGACGATCGCGTTTCGGAAGCTGAGTTTCAGAAGCAGATTGATGCCGCCTGGTTAGTGTGCGATCGGTTTGACCTGCAAACGGAGATCTGGCGGGGGCGAATTTTGCGAGCGGTACGCAATCGGGAAAAACGCAGCGGCGATGGTCGGGGCGCAGGTTTCCTTTACTGGCTGAAGGAGCGCGATATTAGCAAGACTCAGGCGTATTCCCTGATCGAGCTAGCAAACAGTGCTGACACGCTGCTAGAAGAAGGAATGCTGGAACCAGAAGACGTGAACCAGTTCAGCAAACGGGCGTTTTTAGAAACTGCTCAGGCAGCTCCCGAAGTGCAGCAAATGGTCAGCGATGCCGCTCGTAAAGGCGATCGAATTACCCGCCGAGAAGTGCGCCAGCTCTCTGACGAATGGACGGCAATCACCTCCGATCTGCTGCCCGAAACGGTGAAGGAAAAAGCGGCAGATCATTCCCTGCCTACCCGCTATCTGGCTCCACTTGTGAAGGAAATGGAAAAGCTGCCCGAAGCGCATCAAACCGTTCTTAAAAGCGAAATTGCCGAAAATCCAGACGTGGACACGGTGAAGCAAGTCACCTCCGAAGCCCGCTATCTGGCAAAATATCTCAGTGCAGCTGTTCAGGTGCAGGCACTCAACCAGAACTCCCTTGATCTGGAAACCGCGCTGGAAGAAGCCCTGCGAATCGGATGCCTCAACAGCACTGCCGATTTAGTCAACCACGCCGCCCAGCTCGAACAAACGATCGCCAAACTCTATACCACCTGGAAACGACTGAACACCCTGGCTGAACGAGTCTACCTCGATAGCGGCTCCAGCACGCCCCAGCTTCGATCGCTCCTCAATCACCTGAGTTCCCTCACGAGTGAAGTCCTAGAAATCAGCCTGGGTGACCCGGAGAGTACCTTTTCACGAACGATTCGCTTGCGGATTTTACCCGAAGAATCGGGGGATGCCATGGAGATTAATTCCTTTGATTTGAATTAGGGGTGTGGGAAGTGATGCCGCTCACAGTCCTAGATCAGGCCTAGATCGGGCGGCACAAGCCAATTGCACTTTCTGAAATCGAGACCCTAACGATTGCTGGGAACCCAAGTAGCCCACCCATCCACCCTCCCAGCGATACAATCAGAAAGACCCAATTCTCCTAGAACCATGCTCACGCTCTCTCCCAGTCTTCAAGCAAGGCTCTCCACTCCGCTCAAGATTGGCAGCTTCGAGGTGAAGAGTCGGGTACTGCAATCGCCCCTTTCGGGTGTGACCGATCTAGTATTTCGGCGGCTGGTGCGTCGCTATGCGCCGGATTCGATGATGTACACCGAAATGGTAAACGCGACGGGACTGCACTACGTCAAGCAGTTGCCAAAGATTATGGAAATTGATCCAGAGGAGCGACCGATCAGCATTCAGCTTTTTGACTGTCGCCCGGATTTTCTGGCAGAAGCAGCGCAAAAAGCGGTCGATGAGGGAGCGGATACTGTCGATATCAACATGGGCTGTCCGGTGAACAAAATCACCAAAAACGGGGGCGGTTCTTCGCTACTGCGGCAGCCAGAGTTGGCAGGGGAGATTGTGCGATCGGTCGTCAAAGCAGTCAACGTCCCTGTAACCGTCAAAACGCGGATCGGCTGGAGCGAAAGCGAAATTAATGCCGTGGAGTTTGCTCAGCGAATGCAGGACGCAGGCGCACAAATGCTGACGCTGCATGGTCGGACTCGCGCTCAGGGCTACAACGGTTCGGCGCGCTGGGAATGGATCGCGAAAGTGAAAGGGGCGCTGTCTATTCCGGTGATTGCCAACGGAGACATTTTTTCCGTGGAAGCGGCAATTCGCTGTCTGGAAATGACGGGTGCAGATGGAGTAATGTGTTCGCGTGGAACGCTGGGCTATCCTTTTCTAGTGGGCGAAGTGGATTATTTCCTTAAAACTGGGGAACTGCGTCAGCCTCCGACTCCGATCGAGCGGCTTCAGTGCGCCAGAGATCATCTGCAAATGCTGTGGGAATACAAGGGCGATCGCGGTATTCGTCAGGCACGGAAACACATGACCTGGTACGCCAAGGGCTTTCCCGATGCGGCAGATTTGCGCGGCAAGCTAGCAGTGATGGAAACGCTGGAGCAGGGATTGACGCTTATCGATCAGGCGATCGATCGGCTAGCCAGCTTGTCCAGTTGGGAGGTGGAACTCGAGTCGGAAACCGAACTGGTTGCGATCGGCAACGGCTAGACCCTGCTTGAGCGCAGTTACTACAAAACAACTTTAGATCAGGACATCTTTGCCATCACGGGCATAGCGAATCCGTAAATAGAGTCCCAGGGTGATCTGCTTCATGACCCAGTAGAAGATGGTCAATACAACAAACGTGACTACGATGACGGCGATCGGTTGTTTGGAGGTCAAGTCGTTCAGCGTAGATCTCACCACATCGGTTGGGGCGACTGCCAGATCCCAGCTATTAAACCGACGAAATCGACCCAGATAAACGCCGACCGCTGAGAGGAGATGTACCAGCAGTTCTGTCCTTAGTACCCACTGCCTCGCTCCCTGGCGTTTAAGATAGCGTCCCGCATTGAGCAGCGAAATCACGTATGCCTCGAACCCTGCCAGCATTGCGCCAACATGAAGCGGAATGAGTACTAGCGCAATTACCCAGCCGGAAAGCCCTGCACGAGTGCCCCGAATCAGGTGAATGATATCAGTCAGCATATAAGGGGCGTTTGGCAGGAACGCAATAAACACCGCAAGCAGCACCCACCACCACACCGGACGCACCCGGCTTTGCCGCTTGAATAAAACAAAGCTCAGAACAAGCGGAATAAACGCCAGGAATGAATTCCAGACAATCCAACCACTATAGACATCAGAAACAGCTCTATTAATTTCAAACAGCATAAACAATAATCGATCGGACATCGCAATGTAGCTGACTTTATTTCCAACCAAGATAGCCCAATTCTCCGCCATCAATGGCACTCTTCATTGAAGCTTATGCTCTAACAGGTATCCTTTTCTAAAACTTCAACTTTACGCTATCAAGCTGCCTTGATTAATGCGTTACACGCTGAGCCGTTCAATTTTCCTAGTTTTGATAGGATACGTTAAGATTACCGATTCGCGTAAAGACGCTTAAACCCAGACGGCAAATTTATCTTGGAATTGGAGAACTGGAAAACTGAGGGACTGGAGAACTAGGGGCGGCTTTGAGAACAAAATGAACAAAATGTTCAGCGCAGCATACTCATTGCCAACTGCCAGACCTCATATCCTCGGCGGCTAAGATGTAGCCCATCGGTGGTGAGTTCGCGGCGCAGGATACCATCTGTTCCGGCAAAGTGGGTTTGCAGATCATAGAAGCTCGCGCCTTCCTGACGGCTGATTGCGGCAAGGCTGGCATTAATCCGCCGAATTCGATCGCTGGGCAGGGCAGGCAGACGGGTCGGCAGAATCGAATAAACTACGATTCCCGCATTAGGATGAGCTTGCCGTAGGCGTTCGATCATAAGTCTTAAATTACTCAACACAGTTTGATCGCTTGCCCCGCGTCGCAGATCGTTAATACCTGCCATTACATAAATTCGGTCAGGACGGGTTTGATTAAAGCTGGAGATCCGGCGCAGCATTCCCGCTGTGGTGTCTCCCGAAATGCCCTGGTTGAGCCAGAAGCGATCGCTAGGCAGACGATCGGTTGGAAACCAAAGAAACAGGGAATCGCCAAACAAAATCGTCAGCCGATTGGAACCCTGACTGCGTGCCATTACCTGAGCCTCTTGCCGCAGCAGCCTGATCCATTCTTCATAGGTTGGCTGTCGCACCGCGTTTTGCCAAGCCCTCTGAAAGCTGTTCACCGGAAAGCGAGGATACAGACGACCCACCTGCAGAGCCGCAATTCGCTGGTGGAAAAGCTGGCTTCCAGAACTGGGGCGGATGCTGGTGCTAACACTTGACGCGATGCCAACGACAGGTGAAGCCGGGCTAAACTCAGGTCGCTGCGAAACCAGCCTGACCCCAGAAGGTGCGCGCTCGACCTGCGTCATTGTAGTTTGAAGCGTAATCTTCCCCTGGGTTCGGCAGAAGTCAGCATAACTGGAAGCATCCGATTGGGGAGAATCTAAAGAAGTGGGAGGCAGGGCTAACTGCCAGCCGGGAGATTGACCTTGAGCAACCAAACTGGCTGCAAGTAGACACAACTGACTCATCTCGCCAAACTCCTTAAACTCCTTCACGGTGCAGTCACAAACAGGGAAAACCGATTCTCATAGTTCTTCTTTCACAAAGAAATTTGGCTGCTTCAGGAAAATTCGAGAGAAAATTCGCGGTTGCTTTTTTGCCTGATTCAGGTATTTGCTGTAGCGATGATAATTCGTGCGATCGAGTTCAAAAATTTCTACCGTAGGATAGAAGCAATTCTCGGTGGAGATGGGCGGGTGCGCTTTCCCCTCTAGAGTCTAATTGCGTGGTGAAGAATCGAGCAGGGAGCGTTTAACTCGTTCAGCTTTTATTCAACCTAAGTTTGATGATTCCAAAAAGGGCAGCAAGTAGAGTTGAGATGTCCCTAAGCAGCAGCTTTAGAGAGGGCAACTTGATTGAATAGAAGCAGGTTTATTGCTGAACTTTTACTTTGTTCGATCGAGCTTTTACTTCATTCCATTAGTGGCTTAGTCACCAGGTGAGCGTGAGCGGGAATCATCCGATAGATTTCAGTTGCGATCGTATCAACATCGTGTTAACGAAGGAAGTCGTAGTGGTTTCAGTAAAGAAATATTTCGTTGATTGAAATCCTATTTTATTGCTCGATTTCATTTCGATTTCATTGTCTTTTGTCACTCTAAGATTAGAGCCTATTCCAACCGTATAAAGAGAATTGTGGAGGAAAAGATGTACGTGATTCAAACCGATCGACAGGCTTGGGTTCAGGGAATTTGGCGAGGATGGCTAACGACTTGCAGTTCTCCCGCAGGAGCATTAATTTACCAAGATTTATCAAAGGCTGAAGCAGCAGCAGAGTATTACGGCAAATTCGCTCCAGACTTCAAGTTTTTTATTCGACCCCTACAGCAACAAGAGCAGTCGCGTATTGAATTGAACGACTACCGTTTCAAGTCCCTTTGCATTTGCTCTTAACTATCTAATTCACTGTCTAATTTACTACGCTGCTGCAATGATTCAGGATAAATCATATGATTTTTGATGCTCAGTTTCCCAGGGATGTGGTGTGGAATCAGCGGAAAACTGCGCTGTTAACTGCTATTTTTGGTGCTGTTCCGCTAACCTTGGGAAACAAGATTCGTCGATTAGTTTATCGTTCCCTTTTAGGACAAATTGAAGAGGGAGTAAATATTGGAACTGGGGTGCAACTAGCAGGTGCAAAAGGAATTTTTTTCGAGAAGAAATCAGCAGTCGAGAGCAACAGCCATTTAAACTGTTGGGGAAATTCCAAGAGCCGCATTATTTTACGCTCGCGATCGAGACTTGATCAAGGTGCCCATCTTCAAGCGTTGGGCGGGTGTATTGAAATTGGGGAGATGACGTACATCGGTCCCTACTTTTGTGCGGCAGGTCCTGGGGACATCAAGATTGGGAAGTATTGCATGATTGCTTCGCACGCTAGTGCTTATGCAAATAACCACATTTTTTCAGATCCCAATGCTTTAATTTGTTCTCAAGGTGCAACATGCAAAGGCATTGTGATCGAGGATGATTGCTGGCTTGGTACAGGGGTGCGGGTGCTGGATGGCGTCACCATTGGCAAAGGCAGCGTGATCGGTGCCGGGGCAGTTGTCACGAAGAGCATTCCCCCTTATTCGATCGCTGTAGGTGTCCCTGCCAAAGTGATTGGTCGTCGCGGAGCCGAATCAACCGAGTTTGCCGTCCAGCCTGGGGAGCTGATTGCTAGCAATGCTGCTAGAGACTGATATTAGAAGAGCACTTCTGCTCAATTTGCTGCAAAATTGCTGCCTCTTGCTGAGAAACCGTACCATTGTTTTCCGCTAGTCGCCGACACTGTGCCAGAACAGAAACGGCAAAATCGCAATCAAGCTGCTCTAGAAGCTGATCGAGCGGCTGTGGAGATTGAATATTGGCGGCGATCGTTTTCAGCGAATTCGATTCAATCTGCAATCGCTGGAGTTCCGGGAAGATATCTTCCCAAGTTTTGTCGGGATAGCTTGCCAGAATCATGTGAACGGTAATTTGATCCATGATCGCTTGCTGGACGATCGCCCGATTGAGATACTCCTCGCTCTGCTGCTGAATTTGCTGTAGCGTTTCAGTGCTAGGTTCATCGGCTGTGGCTTGCAGTTTTGCTCCATAAAATCGGCTTGCTGCATATCCTACCGAATATAGAACCGTCGCGTTTGTACTTGCTCCAATCATTGCACCCGCAAACGGCACATTTCGCAAAAAGCCTAGTCCTGCCTTCAGGGCGTTACCGCCGCCCAATGCCAGCCCAAAAATGCCCAGCACTTCGCCTTTGCGCTCCGGGTCGTTTAAGTCTAAACCGTAAGCAGCTGCAATTTCGTACACTAGTTCCGTCTGAAGGGCAGTGGTTGCCGCCAGATCGAGTGCGAGCAGTGCGGTGGCAAATCCAGGCAAAAGGCTGGTGACAAAGCCAGAACTCCCTGCCTGCATTGCTTTTCTCACCATTAATCGATGAGCAATCTGACCGGGCGATTCGTTGGGATGCTTCTGCTGCATCTCTTTCACCGTTGCAGTCGCTTTGCTGGTGTCAACCCGATCGCTCATGCCCATGAGCCAGTCCAGCTTGAGCACCCCTGCCAATCGCCGCACAAACGGATTTCGCAGCAAAGGCAAACGACCCAAAAGGTTGAGAACCTGTCCAGCTCCCTCGGTGACCCCTCCCATCCAGCCAACTGCCCGCTGAGTTGCCGCTCCACCCACAGCCACCGCCGAGCGAGCTACGCCTTTACCACGATCGACTACTCCTCCGGCAATGCCCCGCACCCAGTCAAAGCGTCCAGATTTGTGCAACGCTTCAGAATTGGGAGATTTAGTCAATGAGGGCGGTTGCTTTACTGTTTCCCGAAGAGTCGCTTGTTCCTCGGTCAGTATTGAGTCAGGCTGCTCGGTCATGGCTGAATGACTGGTAAATATTTGTGAAAATGTCAAAGAATGAGGATCAAACTAACGAGTAAATCGTTATGCAGAATGCTTTTGTCTGCATTCGCAGAATACTTCGATCTATATCTCTATTTGTATCTGATTAATCCTATATCTGATTAATCGGGTTTAATCATTTGCTTTTTCAGGCCGATCGATTCACCTACTGGATTTGTAATAGTTTATAGACTGTTTCTGCAACGTTCCTCAACATTGGGAAAGAGAAGTTCCCCCTCAAAGGTCGTAAGTTTTGAGGCTGTAAGTTCTACAAAAGAGAGATGCTGATGAGCAAGAAGGCATCTGCTTTTTCGCAGCTCGATATACTAAATTAAGACGGCAATTAAGACGGCTAAGACGGTAGCGAAGGAGCAATCTCATGGCATATCCTTCAGACAATTCTTCTCTTACCCTGCAATCTGGCGAGAACCGGGAGCATTCCTGGCTGTACTGGTTTCTAGTTCCAGTTTACCCCTATCACAAGCGGCGTACCTTGCGGCGAGAGGTCGTCACAAATACGATCTGGACTTTTGACCAGTTGCAGGGCATTCTTTATACAATCGTTCCGGTTCGCATGACAATCGTGCGCTTGGAATCCGGTGGACTGCTCGTGTATTCACCGATCGCCCCCACCCGCGAGTGCATTCGCCTGGTGCGCGAACTAGAAGCAGAACACGGAGCCGTGCGCTATATTCTCCTCACCACTTCGTCAGGGCTAGAGCATAAGGTGTTTGTGCCGCCCTTTGCCCGTCACTTTCCCCAGGCGCAGGTGTTTGTGCCGCCGCATCAGTGGAGCTTTCCGTTTAATTTGCCCTTAAGCTGGCTAGGGTTTCCACGGGCTCGAACTCACGTTTTGCCTGCCGAAAGTCATCTGGCTCCCTTTGGCGATGAGTTTGACTATGAGTTGCTGCATATTGACCTAGGGCGCGGCTGCTTTGAAGAAGTGGCTTGCTTTCACAAAGCATCTAGGACACTGCTCGTTACCGATACCGTGCTGTCTGTGCCCGAAGAACCTCCGGCGATCGTTCAAGATGACCCTTATCCGCTCCTGTTTCATGCCCGCAATCGAGCCACCGACCCGTTTATCGACACTGAAGCAAACCGCCGCAAAGGCTGGCAGAGAATTGCTCTGTTTGCCGTCTACTTTCAGCCCGATACGCTAAAAACGCTGGGTCTGGGTCAGGCGATCCGCGATGCCTTTAAAGCCTCCGATCGATCTCTCAAAGGCTACCTAGGACTGTTTCCGTTTGATTGGAAAGAAGACTGGAAGCGATCGTTTGATGCGCTCCGGGGAAACGGTCGTCCTTTTGTTGCACCCATTCTGCAAACGCTGATTCTGGATCAGTCGCCGCAAACCGTGCTCGATTGGGCAGAGCGGGTGTCTCGCTGGCAGTTTGAACGCATTATCTCTTGTCATTTTGACGCGCCCTTTCCGGCAACCCCGCAGCAGTTTCGGCAGGCGTTTTCAATTCTCAAGCCCTCTGCTCAACCCGTCCAGTTTGGCAGCGAAAGTCACGCGCTTCCGGCTGCAGATGTGCAGTTTATTATCAAACTCGAAGAAACCTTGGATAAATTGGGTGTGACAAATCCTCCATCCCTTTAATTTTGAATTTACACCCAAAATTCGGGTTGAGTCAGGTCGATCGCGATTGCTAAAAGGTTTGCAAAATTAATCTGGCTGTAGAGTTTCCAGAATCGAATCTGGGCACGCAGGCGATCGTTCCCCCTTGAGCAAGCTGCACGGCAGAGGGTGATCACGAGTGGCAACCAGGGATAGGTGCGGCGAACAATCTGCCAGAAAAGCTTACAGGACATGGTTAAGGGCGAACGGGCTGCACATTCAGTTCTTCGCGCCATTGATCCACAGGCTTATCCCAGGCGGTTTCCCATTTTTGGGCAATCAAAGGTTTCGCCACTTTTCCCATTTGATATCCCTGAGCAATCGCCTCCAGCAGCGGATTCAGGCACTCTGGCTGAAGTATCGTTGTGGCAATTAGCGCATTCGCAATGAGCAGACTAGAGAGTGGAAGCTGAAACTGCGCCAGGTAAAAAGCCTGCAAACCAATTTCGCCCATTTCGCTCGTATCAAACCCGGTAATAATGTGCCAGATGTCGTGCGTTTTTTGCCAGCGATATTCGACGTAGTGAGTGTCCGAATCGATCGGCATCACAGGCTCAAAGGGTTGAAATCCTAACTGTTTCATGTGGCAGGCATAAACGTAGCCGAGGGAGTTTTGGGGGTACTGCAAGAGTTCGTCCAGATCATACGGTGGAGCCACATATCGTTCTGACAGAATCGCAGCAGCTTCGGGCGTTGTTTTTAGGGCGGCGATCGACAGTTGAAACGCTGGGCTATTTAGCAGACTGTTGCTTAGTTCCCACACAGGTTCCAGGCTGCCGCTTTCATCAAATAAAAGGGTGACGAATGCTTTGATTCCTCGCATTGTTTGAACGACAGGCTGAAAGCTAGTTCCAGAAGGGAGGGCAGGCAAATGATGGGCAAGTCGATGAATCGGGTGCATTGCGCAATCTCCAGGAAAAACAGGATAAAATACGAACAACGTTCATATTTTTAAAATACGAACGTTGTTCATGTTTTGTCAAGGAAAGGAGTCCATGAAATGGCAAACGATCGCCTAAAAGCCTCCACAATGCGACGACAGCCTAAGCAAAGCCGCAGCCAGGAACGGGTGCATCAGATTCTAGATGCCGCAGAGGAAGTGTTTATCGAATTAGGGTATGAACAAACCACCACACGGGCGATCGCCAGCCGTGCCGAAGTGCCGATCGGATCACTGTACCAGTTCTTTCCAGATAAAGCGGCGATCGTGCGGGCACTGGCTGATCGGTATTTTGAGCAGGAATATCGAATGTTTTTGCAGCTTCATACCGAACTGGCAGAAGTGGAAATTAGTACCTATGTCGATCGCATCATTGATGCGTTTGAGCAGTTTGCGGATGAGCGTCCTGGCTATCGCGCTGTACTGAGAGCGTTACTCAATCAAATGACCGTAACCGCTGCCAGCGCAATGAATGAATATGACCAACTTGTGTTGATGGGACTAACTAATTTTTTGTCTCAACGCAATCCTCAATTAGAGAGTGCTCAGTGCGAAATGATTGCCACGATCGTCTTCAAAGCAGCGAATGAACTGCTCTGGCTGGCAATGACCTGCGATTCTCAGCAGCGCTCGGCTGTGGTGGCTGAAACCAAGATTCTGATTACCGCATATCTGAAAACTTACCAAATTTAAGCGGTTTAGACTCAATAAAAACCCAATTTCGTTTTCATTTCCTTAAACATTTCTCCAGACATTTTTTCTGACGTTAAAATAATCTACATCAAACAATTCACCGTTTTCTATGCCTGTTCTTTCCCAAACTGAACTTAAACCTAACGATAATCTGATTCTCGATGGCATTCCTGCTATTCCTCAATCGATCGTCGAAAGCGTTAATCGCTACACCGAGTTTCGATCGGCAAGTCTTTCAAGCTGGCATCCGGTTGAGCGCTCGATGCTAATTTCCACTCGGTTTGGGCAAACGGCACAGGTGCATCAGGTTCAGTTTCCTTTGGGCAGCCGTAAGCAGTTGACCTTTTTCCCGGAACCGGTCAACGGAGCAACTTATCAGCCAACGCAGGGCGAATATTTTGTTTTTAGCAAAGACATTGGCGGGAACGAATTCAGCCAAAACTATCGCTACGATTTGGCAACCGGCCAGGTGACGCTATTAACCGACGGAACCTCAAAAAACAGTCGCGGTATCTGGTCAAAGTCGGGAATGCAAATGGTGTACACCTCGACTCGTCGCACCCAGCAAGATACCGATCTATATGTGATCGATCCGCTTCAGCCAGAACAGGATCGATTGCTGATGACGGTAGAAGGGGGAGGCTGGTTTCCGGCTGCCTGGTCAGAAGACGATCGCCACATTGCCGTCATTGAATATATTTCGATCACCGAAACCTATCTGTGGCTGGTGAATGCCCAGACCGGAGAAAAAAAGCTGCTCACGCCTAAAGGCGGCGAACCCGTGGCTTATCAGGCGGTTGTATTTGATAAACAGCGCAACGGTTTATATGTGGTATGCGATCGGGATTCAGAGTTTCTGCGATTAGCGTATCTCGATCTGGAGACGCAGGACTATACGTTTTTAACAAACTCAATTGAATGGGATATTGAACAAATTCGCTTATCCCATGATGGACGCTTGCTCGCATTCACGGCGAACGAAAATGGAATTAGCGTCCTCCATGTATTCGATACAACAACCCAACGGGAAATCCCATTACCTGCTCTGCCGATCGGTCAAGTATTTGGCTTACAGTGGCACAAAAACAACCGCGATCTGGGCTTTACGCTTATCTCTGCTCAATCGAACGCCGATGTGTATTCGCTGGATATTACGACCGGACAGATCGCTCGCTGGACCGAAAGCGAAACGGGCGGGCTGAACACCAGCAGCTTTTCTGAGCCTGAGTTAGTGCAGTGGCAAAGCTTTGACGATCGCCCCATCTCTGGATTTCTCTATCGTCCTCCCGCTCATTTTTCCGGCAAACGCCCGGTAATGATCAACATCCATGGTGGACCCGAAGGACAGTTTCGCCCCATTTTCCTGGGACGGAGCAATTACTATCTGAATGAATTGGGCGTGGCGTTGCTTTATCCCAACGTACGCGGCTCCTCTGGCTATGGCAAAACTTTTCTGAAACTGGATAACGGCTATCTGCGCGAGGATTCTGTCCAAGATATTGGCGCACTGCTTGACTGGATTAAAACCCAACCCGATCTAGATGCCAATCGCATTCTCGTCACCGGGGGCAGCTACGGCGGCTATATGTCCCTCGCAGTCGCAACGCACTATGGCGATCGAATTCGAGCGTCGATCGATATTGTCGGCATTTCTAACTTTGTTACCTTCCTCGAAAAAACAGAAGGCTATCGTCGCGATTTACGCCGCGTAGAATATGGCGATGAACGCGATCCAGAAATGCGCAAGTTTCTGCTGCAAATTTCCCCAGTGAACAACGCAGACAAAATTCAGAAACCTATGTTTGTGATTCATGGAGCAAACGACCCGCGTGTGCCGCTCAATGAAGCCGAACAGATTGTCACCACGCTAAAACAGCGTCACGTTCCAGTCTGGTATCTAGTGGCAAAAGACGAAGGACACGGTTTCTCGAAAAAACAAAACATCGATTTTCAGTTTTATTCGACGATTTTGTTTATCCAGAATTTCCTGCTAGATCAAGATTAAGGGCGACGACAAAGATTTGGGCTAGCGGTTCAATTTTAAGGGCAGCTCGACAAACCGTCCTTGAGAAATCGGTAACCTTAGCCCTGATTTTCGCTTTGGCGGGTCAGTTCATTCTGCTGCTGGTGAGTTTGCCGCTGTTCAATAATTAAGGTGCGCTACCGCAATAACGCGAATAACGCACCTACATGCAAAGCAGAAGTAATTAGCAGTGAAGCCTGTCGATTAAGCAATCAAACTAAACAGCAAGATTACACCGAAGCCATCATGTCCTGCTGAATTTTGCGCTTCACTTCTTTGAATTGGCTTGCCATTTGTTCTTTTTGCGCGTCGCTGCAATTTTTGTCGATCGCCGCAAACATGGTGCTTTCTTCCTGACGAATGTGGTCGCCCAGATGAGTCATCAGGTCTTTGATCTTCGAGCGGAACAGGTCGGCATTTGCAGCAGGATCCATCGCCCTGATTTCCTCCAGCATCGGTCGCCATTCAGCCTGTTCGTCGTAGAGTTCCTGAGTATTCTCATCGCCATAAAACGATCGAATGGCAGGATAGACCACTTCCTCTTCGGCTTGCGCATGTACCAGGATGTCTTTATAAAGCTGACCGAAGTATTCTTGCAGCTTCTGAGGATCTTTGGTTGCGCCAATTTCAGTGAAGATAGTATTCACTTTGTTGTGGTCTAGCCGAATCAGGGTTTGGATATTCATGTCCTGTTTATCGGTGTTTTGGGTGATGACGCTACCCGCAACGCCCGACAATGCCGCAACCGCATCCTGAACTCGTGCCCAAATTCCCTGATCGGCATCCATGCCGGTCATTTCGCGCACGCCTGCCTGTTCGAGCATTCCTTTGAGCTGCTCCTGGTGTGCCCGACCTTCAAAGTTAACGGTATTCAGGGGACCGATCGCCACCTCAATGTCTGCTCCTACTTTCTGAGCCGCTTTGTGAATATTAATGCCGCTCATAGCTTGACCATGCTTCATCAACTCGTGGTGAATCAGCTTTTGGTAGAAGGTGAAATCATCGCCCTCCATCATTTGCTCAAAATTCTTGACAAAGATGTGGGTGGCAGGACTCGGCTCTGCTTGAATGCCGTACTGAACAATTACCGTTTCGATAATGCCCAGATTCTTTTGATCGTCTTCGAGCATATTTTGCAAACGATCGCGGATATCTTCGTAGGGGCAAACGTCGATTAACTTTTGGTCATTTGAAAGAATAAGTTTTTGAAAAGTAAGCAAATCGGCTAAGCGTTCACCAATTAACTGCCGCTTTGTATCATCCAGTTTGGATACCATGCTGATTTCTCCACGAAGAAATAATTTGATTTACCATTCAAGCCACTTCAAAAGACACGGCACTTTGTCCTGTCTTTCAGTGACAAGAGATTTGAGTTTTTAATTCTGCAAACAATCTGATTTTCTAGATAATTTTGGTTTTGTTCACCCAACTCCAGTTAGATGTTGCAGTTAGATATTTTGTTGAAGCTCTACCCAGGCGATCGTATTTCTCTTCCTGAAGCAGGAGTCAATTGAAACGGATCGAAATTGTGAACCAACTGCCCCTATCAAAATGTCAAAATCGCGCAGAATTTCAAAATTGCGAAAGGATGACGTGAGGCGATCGATCATTGGTTTCAGTCAACGACTCGTCCTCAGGACACCCCTGCACCGCCCGATTCAAATAAAACATTCGGATAATAGCCTGTCGGTTTTTGTCCTACCGTTGCGCCGCCGTGAATCATGCCCTGGATCTCGGAGCCAAAGAAACTGTAGGGGAACTGAAGCTCAGGACGGCTGACGGCTTCTAATCGCTGCAATTGCTCCGTCGGAATTTCAAACTCTAACGATCGCAGATTGTCTTCAAGCTGAGATAGCTTCGTTGCGCCAACAATCACCGAGCTAACCCCTGGACGAGAAGCAGCCCAATTGACCGCCACCTGCGCCATGCTGCGCCCCAATTCTTTTGCAACCTGCTCCAGTTCTGCCACAATTTTCCAGTTGCGATCGTTCAACTTTTGAAACGCCGGATTCTGAACGCCTTTCACCGTTTCTAAACGCCCTTCGCCAAGCGATCCGCCGTCACTCGGCTTATATTTGCCGCTGAGCAAACCGCTTGCCAGAGGACTCCACACCATCACGCCCATGCCCAGTTCCGCCCCCAGGGAAATAAACTCCCGCTCGATGTTGCGCTCGACCAGCGAATACTCAAGCTGAAGCGTCGAAATTGGCTCATAGCCGCGCCACTCTGCCAGGGTTTGTGCCCGTGCTGCATACCAGGCAGGAACGTCGCTTAAACCCACATGACGCACCTTGCCCGATCGCACCAGATCATCCAGGGTTCGCATGACTTCTTCGGCAGGAGTCACACAATCCCAGGTGTGCAGAATGTAGAGATCAATATAGTCTGTGCCTAATCGCTTCAGCGATCCTTCAACCGCTCTCAAAATATTCTTGCGTCCATTTCCCCCCGCATTCGGATTTCCGGGTTCCGCATTATAGGAAAACTTGGTGGCGATGATTACTCGATCGCGTAAGTTTCGTTCTGCAACAAATTGACCCAGCCACGTCTCACTCGTTCCGCCCGTGTATAAATCCGCCGTGTCAATTAAGTTTCCGCCTACATCCACAAACGTATTAAATAGCTGCTGCGCGGTTGCCTGATCTGCTCCCCAGCCCCATTCCGTTCCAAAGGTCATTGTTCCCAGTGCCAGGCGGCTCACCCGCAACCCTGATCGTCCCATGGTGTAATACTGATTCAGCGCCATATTCCCGTCCTCTCCTTCGTTTTCTCCTTAATGTACATTGAGCACCGGATTGACCTACTGCATTGACTCACTCGATCAGCAGACTCAGCAGACAAACTTTTTCGAGTTCAGGCTTAGAGCCAAACCCTCAATGATCGAACGATAATTACGCTAAGCGGTCGGGAATGGGTTTGAGAGAATATACGCGCCAGAAGAAAGCATCGGCTGTGTGCTGATCCCATCGAGAAGAACGAATCATGCTGAATTGTCTCGGAATGAATTTCGATGCAATTCATGATGCATTTAGTATAGAAAATTCAGCCAGGGCAAAGATGTTTAATTCTGACGTGGATTTATCAAATTCTTGCAGAGCTAGACGATGCTAGACGATCGCCTTTTGCCACGTTCCGCGCCGCAGCACCACCAGCAGTAAAAACGCCCGAATTAGCCAATCACAAGTTGAGCCCAGCCAGACTCCCGCCAGACCCCAGCCCAGCACCCAGACAAAGCTGGAAGTGGCAATCAGCCGAATCACAAACCAGCCCAGCGTTGCAATTACAAATGCGCTGCGGGTGGCTCCTGCGCCTCTCAAGGCTTGCTCTAGCACTAAACTAGTTGCCATAAACGGCTGTGCTAGCGCAGCAATAGCCAGGCAAGGAATTCCGATCGCAAGAATTTGATCATCCTGGGTGAAAATCCTTAGCAAACCACCGGGAACTGCGAGAAACAGCAGCGCAAAGCAGCCCAATAGCGCGATCGCCATCGTCATTCCGGCAAAAACGCCGCGCATCGCTTCCTCTGGTTTTCCGGCTCCCAATCGCTGAGCCACGATCGCTGCTACTGCAATGCCAAACCCGTCCGCCGACAAAAAGCAAATTGCCTCCAGTCCTAGCAGTGCCTCGTGGGTTGCCATTGCGGTACTGCCCAGGCTGCTGATAATCGCCGTGAATCCCAGATACCCGATGCTGCGGCACAATCGCTCCCCCAATGTTGGAAACGCCACCCGCATCACCCGACTCAAAGCCGATCGCTCCGCCGCATTCCAGACCAACGCTTTACCCTGATCGATAAAGCTCAGTACCCCCTGCGGCCGACTCAGCACCCACAGTAGCCATCCGGCGTTAAAAATCATCGCAATTGCACTGCCGATCGCCGCTCCAGCCACGCCCAGCTCAGGAAATCCGCCGCGACCGTAAATCAGCAAATAATCAATGCCCAAATTCACCAAATTGGCAATGCCCGCCACAACAAACGGCGTACGGCTATTTCCGGCAGCTTGCAGCATTGCGGCAGCCGTAGTTGCCAGCAGATCAAATGGCAGAGCAAAGAGAATGATCTTCAGAAAGTGATTGGCAGCGTCATAAACCTCTGGCGTGACACCCGGAAACAGGGTAAGCATCCTGTCTAGTCCCAGCCAGCTCACCCCACTTGCTGCAATTCCCACTCCCAGGGCAAACACCAAACTCGCCCGTACCGTTGCCGTTGCCAGAGTCCGATCGCCTGCCCCCACCGCTCGCCCAACTAGTGCCACCGAGCCGATCGAAAACGCAGACAGCAAACCGCTAATGCACCAGAGCAGTGGACTCGTTAATCGAAAAGCCGCCAGCGCATCGGTGCTGTAGTGCCCTAGCATGGCGCGATCGACTAAATAGAACAGGGTATGAAAAAAAGATTGGGCGATCGTTGGCAGCGCAAGCTGAAGAACCGCCCGATTGAGATTGGGATGAGCTGAATAAGTTGCAGACAAAATAAAACCTGAAGCATCAAAACGTACTGCTCTAGCTTAAGAGGTCGATAGATTCTTCTATTGCAGATTAATGCAGGGAATTGCCCAACCGAACTCCGCTGAGGATGCCCAATTCAGCCCTAGATCCTTCTAGCCGTTCACGTTTTGACTTTTTAACGTCAGATTAATTACCGTTTATGCTGCATCTCGTATTGGCGCATTGCCATCGCATCGACCGCTGCAAACAGCTCTCTAGCTGAAATTGGCTTTGCATAGCGATGCTTTTGAGTTCCATCTTTGCCTACTAAAATCACCGCAAACTCATCTGGCTCCACGGCAAATTGCATTCGAATCTGCTCGGCGATCGGCTCAGAGATTGCTGTTTGGTCGGCGTGGCTCTCTCCATCCTGAAAAAGATAAACCAGTTTTAACTCCCGCTCCTGCAATCCGCCTTGTTCTCTTCTAAGCAACATAATTTGCTCTTGAAAATCAGAATCCTGCTCGGTCGGAGAAAAGATCAGTAGAGCGCGATAGTGCCACTGATAGTTATCAAGATGAAAACTGTTTTTTGTCTCTGTACCGATTTGCATACCCATTGAACTTATCCTATTTTTTATGATTTGTTTTATGTTTCTAATTTAATGTTTTTATTTAAGCAATGGCTCTACCAGCAGATACATCGATCGTCCTCCTAGGGAATCAGCTTGAAACGCTCCTTTATCGACTGATTTTCACTACCATTAAAGGTTAATAAAAGATTAATAAAAGAATCTGCTTTTTCTTCTTAATGTTCTCCTTTAGTGAGTTAGCGAAAGTGGGTTAGCGAATTCCTTATTATTCCTTATTGGTCAGTATTTGTTATTTGTCAGTGTTTGTTAACACATTTGTTAGTAGCTACCAAGAACGCTCCTGATCCAAAAACGAATTGAACTCATCCCTCCAGGGTGTGCTTTCAAAGCCTCAAAGCCTCTCAATCGCTGATGGTGCAAGACTGCCAATCCACTCAAGCTCCGCAGTTCTGGAAGATTCAGGGAGCGATGCAGGACTCTGAAGCCCATTGCTTAAAGTTTTGTTTGAAGTGTTAAGACATGTTTTGAACAAAGCAATTTAACCAGAGTCACCCTTTGATAGAGGCTGGTCAAACGATCGTGACTTAGCGTGAGCTCATCATTTCATTTATCTGATTTAGGGACTACAAGATGGACTTTAAATACCGATGGAAGAATGGTGCGCCGCCAACGCGAGATCAGGCAGCAACCAGTGATAGTTTGCTTGATGAAAGTCAGTTTACAGACGAAAAAGATCGGCAAATGGCGGAAGAAACGGCGCGAAAACAATTAGATGTCCCGACCCGAATTCCTGATGAAGATCGTCCTGCTCTGCCTCATGCTGCACCAAACCCGGTAGAAGGCGAAGAAATTCAGCAATAAAAAGCGGTGAGAAATAAAACTCTTACCTTTGAATAACTCAAATTTCTACGATCTATACCGTTTGGACAGGATAGTTTTCGGATTGAATGGTTAGGTTATAAGTAATCGCACCTGGCAAGCGTACAAAGTCTCACGATTAGTTAGCCTAATTAATCTATTAGTTAGCCTAATTAACTCAAGAGGAATTTTCTCAAGTGCATTTTCATCGCCTGCACTCTCATTGCAATCAGAAACTCGTAATGAGAAACAAGCTTCTAGCTTGAGGATGTCTTTGAGAATGACTTACCGCGTGCCATCCATTCGTTTAATAGCAACGACATTTGTTTGATAGTAACGACAGTAACAGATTATCTAGCGATCGAATTGTCGAAGTTTAATGCAAAGTTAAGGAGAGAAATCCGATGAGTAACCCACAGTCTTCTAGCCAGTTTGAGCAAACTCCTCAAGCAACAAGCACGGTTCAATCAACTCAACCAATTCAACAGCCCACCGATATTCATCTGCCTTCTGCTTCTGCTCCCATTCAGACTCCCATTCAAACTCCTGTTCAGACTCCCGTCCAGCCGACCAGTACTGAGCAGCCGTCTAAAACTCAGTCCCCCTTGAAAGGAATGAACCCTGCACTAGGCAGAGTTCTGCTGGGCGGCTTGATTGGCGGTACGCTGGGGTCGCTTGCAGCCGCTTTAGCTAGCCGGAAAACTTCTGAAGGGTTCAATCGTGCTGCTGAAGGAACCAAGAGCGCGTTTGGAACGATCGGTACGGGATTGAGTCAGGCAGCAAAAGGCGTTGGAGACGCAGCCAAGAGCATCGGTGGCGGAATTAGCTATGCGGTCGTTGGCAATGCCCAGGATACGACTCAAGGCCTCGTAGAAGGAGCACAGCAGATTGGGAACGTAGCCTCTAGCGCAGTGCAATCGACTACTGAAGCGATCGGGGCAGCAGGACAAAAAGTATCCGATCAGGTTGCATCGGTCAGCCAGTCGGCCGGAGCAATAGGCCAAAAAGTGTCCGATCAGGTTGCATCGGTCGGTCAGCCCGCTCAGTCCTCGATGGAAAATGCTTCCCAGTTTGCAGGCAGCAGCATGGAGCAACAGTCGGATTTGCTGTCGGCAGACCAGGGCGAAGCAGACATGATTGCGGCAGTCATTTTAGAGGCGATCGAGGAAGAGGCTCTTGCTCAGGGAGAATCCTCGTTGCCCGACTTGATTATCTTGCAAGAAGAGAATCCGCAGATTCTGATGCAGGACAACCCGTTTTCTGATGTTGAATCAGCAAAATCCAGTGAATATTTCAGCGAATAGTCGGGTGAGTTAATCAGCGACGCAGAGGACAATACAATGGTCAGCATTAATGAAGCTGTGGAAAACTCTGTGGAAAACACAGAGCGCAGTACTGATTACGGAATTAGTCCGGCGATCGATCCGGCCATTGATCAGATGATTGATCAGGCAATGGATCAGGCGATAGATCAGGAAACAAGCCAAAGCATCAATCAGACTGAACTGAATCAGGCTTCTGAAGCAGCAAGGTCTGGATTGGGCAAAGTTGCACTCGGTGTTTTGGTTGGGGCAACGCTGGGCGGAATTGCCGGAGCGTTATCAAACCGGAACGTGGTCGATCGCATTAATCAGACCGTGCAAGGAGCCGGAAATGCCGTCAAGAAGGCGGCAACAAGCGTTGATGAAACCCTCCGCGGGGTCGGAGATGCTATTTCTAGCGTGGCAACCGGAGTCAATGGCACGGTTAAGGACGTCGGAGACAGCATCAAGAATGCAGCGGATGGAGTCAGCGGGACAGTGCAAGAAACCGTTAATGCGGTGAAGACCACTGCTTCTGATGTAAACGGCACAGTCCAAAACACGGTGAACGTGGTTAAGGACACCGCTGCAACCATGAATCAGACCGTGGGTGAAAATGTCGGAGACACGGTGAAGAATGCTGTGGAAAACACGATCGACACAGTGAGCCAGGTGACCAGCGACACGGATGCGGAAACGAGTTCGTCTGCTGGAAGCGATGTCAGTTCACCCAAGTCTGAAACGCTGTATCGGCTTGTTCCGGTCGATTCCGGTTCATCCGATCGCTAATTGCCTGTCTCGTCTATTAACCATATCAACCGTTATCCAGTAAGTGTTCATTATGGGTTGGCTACCAAAATTCTTCAGCAAGAATACCGCTCAGCAGGTTCAACCGTCGGCAGATTTCAGCCCGAGCCCAACGCCCACGACGATGACGCAGCTTGTGGTTGAACAAACAATTATGACAGCCGCAAACTGGCTGGTTCATTTTGTCAACCGCAGTCTGGAAGCCAAAGCTACTGCACCCGTCGCGCCGCCAGAATCGCCCTCTGGCGAAAAAGCAGATCAGGTTCCTGTTGAATCTCCTCCTGATACCGTTGAAATTCTGGTTGCCAGACTTGGAACCTTACTGGAGCAAGCTTACGATCGCAATCAGGCAACTGCTGCCCTAGCAGACTCTTTGGAGGAACGCTTGAATGCGATCGAGGCTTCCTTAAAGCAAAACCAGCTTCAGAATCAATCCCAACCGCCTATTCAAGCGTTAGTTCAAGCATTTTCCCGCCTGGAGAACCGAATTAACCAGCTTGAAGCGCGAATTAATCCAATCGATCCACAGGCGATCGACGCGTCGCTTCAGATCAATCAACAGATGAATCATCAGTTGCAGCAGGCGAATCAGGTTCTCAGTCAAGAGGTGCAAGCACTCAAGCCAGCCTTGGCTGTGCTAGAAAATCGTCTGGTTCCAATCGAAAATTTTGCGGAACACGGCAAGGCGATTATCAATAGTCTTGCTCAAGCCCAACAAGACACCGAAACCCTGGAGAGCCGGATCGATCACTTAGAAAAACTTCTAGCTCAGTTTCGCCTGATCCCTAAACTGGTGGAAGGAAACTATCGGGCGATCGTCAGGTTGCAGCAGCACTTGCAGCATTCGTCTGAATTAAGCAGCATTGGCCAAAGAAATGGGAATGGAGAAACGGCGAACGTGGTGCCGATCGCTAAAGCCAGGTAATGGCATCTTAATGCGATGAAGGAATAAAGAAACAAGACGGCAGATCACAGGTGGCAGCGCAAGTAGCGTAAAATTGTCATCCAGCGGGATCTGCAATTCTTTAACCTTCATGCGCTCTGACTACCTGGAACGGATTTTAACGGCTCGCGTCTACGATGTTGCCCAGGAAACGCCCCTGGATTATGCGCCAAACCTATCTCGCCGTCTGAATAATCGTCTGCTGCTGAAGCGAGAAGATATGCAGTCGGTTTTTTCATTTAAGCTGCGCGGCGCATACAACAAAATGGTAAAGTTGCCGCTCGATCTGCTGGCACAGGGGGTAATTGCGGCGTCGGCAGGCAACCATGCTCAGGGTGTGGCACTGGGGGCGAAGCAGCTCGGAACTCGTGCGATTATCGTCATGCCAATCACCACGCCCCAGGTAAAGATTGAGGCGGTGAAGTCGCGGGGCGGAGAAGTGGTGCTGCACGGCGATACTTATGATGATGCCTATGCCCACGCCCGTCAGCTTGAAGCCGAGAAGGGAATGACGTTTATCCATCCCTTTGACGACCCGGATGTCATTGCCGGACAAGGGACGATCGGCATGGAAATTTTGCGCCAGTGTCAGCAGCCGATTCATGCGATCTTTGTGGCGATCGGTGGCGGTGGACTCATTTCGGGTATTGCTGCCTATGTCAAACGACTTCATCCTGAAATCAAAATTATTGGCGTTGAACCTGTTGATGCCGATGCAATGTATCAGTCGCTTAAGGCAGGGGAGCGCATCAAACTGCCGCAGGTGGGTTTATTTGCCGATGGAGTTGCAGTGCGGCAGGTGGGCGAAGAAACCTTTCGGCTCTGTCAGCAGTATGTAGACGAAATTATCCTGGTTGATACCGACGATACCTGCGCCGCAATCAAAGATGTGTTTGAAGACACGCGATCGATCCTCGAGCCTGCCGGGGCACTAGCGATCGCAGCCGCTAAAACGTATGTGGAGCGTGAAGGCATCGAGTCCCAAACGCTGATTGCGGTTGCCTGCGGAGCCAACATGAACTTCGATCGCCTACGGTTTGTGGCAGAACGGGCAGAACTGGGCGAACGGCGCGAAGCCATCTTTGCCGTCACGATTCCAGAGGAGCGGGGCAGCTTGCGAAAGTTCTGCGAATGTATCGGCAGACGCAACTTAACCGAGTTCAACTACCGAATTGCAGACGATCGCGAAGCGCATATCTTTGTGGGGGTGCAGATCGAGAACCGTGCCGATGCCGCTCGAATGGTGCAAACCTTTGAAGGATGCGGCTTCAAAACCCTCGACCTCACAGATAACGAACTAGCAAAATTGCACCTGCGGCACATGGTCGGCGGACGATCGCCGCTGGCAGAAAACGAACTGCTCTACCGCTTCGAGTTTCCCGAACGTCCGGGGGCACTGATGAAATTTGTCACCTCAATGAGTCCAAACTGGAATATCAGCCTGTTCCACTACCGCAACCACGGCTCCGACTGCGGCAGAATCGTCGTCGGCATGCAGGTTCCCCCTCAGGAAATGAACGAGTGGCAAGCTTTTCTAGAAACGCTCGGCTATCGCTACTGGGATGAAAATCAGAATCCGGCGTATAAACTATTCCTCGCATAGTGTTGGTCATGAAGGCCCTCATTAGACAAGCTAAGTTGTCAGCCAGGATTAGGTCAAACAAAGACTGTTTGACTCTAAACTCAATTTCTATCAGCTAATTTCTATCAGTTGTAGATTCAGGTGTGGATAAAGACCATCAGAGCGTTCAATAGAGAAAGTTTGCCTTCTGCTCAATACTCCAGAAGGGCTTGTCGAATATCCCACATTACAGGAAAGCTGGATTCAACGAAGGGGCAGGTTCTCCGAAAGCCTTGAAAGACGATCGCCCTAAACCCACCCCCTCAATAATCAAATCAACAATTACAAATCAATAACTACAGCGCAGCCTGAAGCTGATCGAGCAAACCTTCCACGTAGTTCAGCGCGTTCTTAATCGTGGTTGGGTCTTCAATATCCACATCCACATACTGACGCAGAGCCGTTACCTGATCGAGGCTGCTGCCCGATGCCAGGAGTTCCAGATAGCCGGGGATGAAGTCTTTGCCAACTTCGCGGTATTTCTGGTAGCAGGCAAGGCTGACGATGTTGGAGGCGGTGTACTGGTAGCAGTAGAACGGCTTGAAGTAGATATGCCCGATTCGTGCCCAGTCATACTGATGCTCCGGCAGGAGTTCTACCGCATCGCCGCAAAGCTCTTGATACAGATTCATCCACTGCTCGTTCACAAACTTGTGATCAAAACTGCCCTGCGCGGCACGATCGTGAATCGCTAGTTCCAATCGACTGATCGTGCTTTGGCGGAACAGCAGATTGAGCTGATCTTCGAGCTGACGAGTAATCAGGGTTTTGGTTAGCGTTTTGTCGTCTGCCGCTTGCTTCAGCAAATAGTCCAGCAGCAATAGCTCATTAAACGTGGAGGCGATTTCTGCCAGCACCATCGGTGGATTGCTGTTGAAATAGGATTGGCGATCGTCAATCCAGGCGAAGTGCAGCCCGTGACCCATTTCGTGCGCCAGGGTAAACAGCGAGCTATAGTCTTCGGTGTAGGACAGCAGCAGATAGCTGTGTTTGCCGTAGCTGTAGGCGCAAAAAGCTCCGCCCCGCTTACCAGGACGCACTTTGGCATCGACCCAGTTTTTCACAAAGAACTCTTCGGCGCGACGGGCATAGTTCACATCAAACTGCTCTAGTGCTGCAAGCAGAGTTTCAACGCCGTTCTGGTAGGGAATCGGGGCAACTGAACCCGGATCACTTGTCCAGGGAGCGTAAATATCGCAGATGCGAATCGGCTGTCCGAGAGACTGTGCTTTTAGTTTGTAATATCGCTGGAACAGCTCAAAGCGATCGTGCGTTCCCTCCATAATGGCGCGGAAGACAGGTTCAGACACTTCATCGGCTAAAAGCTGTTTGTGCAATGTGGAGGAGTAGCCGCGCATCTGGCTTTCCATCCGGTGATCCTGCGCCACGGTATTGAGGATATAGCCGTATAGCGAGTTGTGCTGCTGCATCACCTTTCGCACCGATCGATATGCCTCATCGCGCACATTGCAATCGGGATGAAACAGCAGCGATCCCAGTTCAGCTTCGGTGCTGGCGGTTTTACCGTCTGGGGTAGTGACAGGCTCGTATTCCTGTTCGCCCAAGTGAACCGATCGAAGCTGAATAAATGCCTGCCGTCCGGTGAGGCTGTCCTGGTTGCGGGTTTGTTCGACGGCTTCTGGAAGGGTATGCGGTCGGAATTGGGCGATGCGATCGAGATAGTGCTGGTAGTTTTGCAGTTCGGGGGCAGCGCGAAGCTCGCTAAACTTTGCCTCGTCAATGCCTTGAAGCTCTAGATCGAAGAACAAAAGCTGATTCTCAATCTCCGTCAGAGCTTCCATCGCCTTATCGAGAAACTGTTTTGCCTCTGTGTTGCGCGTGTCGGCAGAGAAAACTAGCGACGGAAAGGAGTACAGATAGCCCGATTGGGCAGCGATCGATTCGAGCTGTTTGAGGGCATCGGCAACTTCAGCGGGGGAAAGCTGAGCCACCTGTTCCCGATAGCGCGATCGAAAGGTCTGAGCGGTTTGGCGCAGCGATTCTAAGTCCTGCGTAAGCTTGGGATCGTCAAAACCTTGATACAAATCCCGCAGATCCCACTCTTGCGGCTCATGAAGTTGAGCAACGTCAGTTTTCGGGGCGGATGCAGAAATAGAAGAATCAGGACTCATAGAATATTTGCTTGATTTTTGATTTATCACAATCACAGCTAGCCCTGATGTGGGCTATTTTCTACTGTAATGCAGCCTTTTCGTCTCGATCGCAAACCGCCCCTCTCCACTGGCAGCAGTACTTCTTTCGGCAGAGGGAAGGGTAACCGTTGACTGGCAAAATGACGACAAGATTGTCATTGTTTGTTACAATTAGTTAAATTTCCGAAGGAACAATAAATATGCCATACACCACCGAAGAAGGCGGTCGTCTGAATAACTTTGCGGTTGAGCCGAAGGTTTATCAGGCAGAGGCTCCGACGCAGAAGCAAAAGGTTCAATACGTCGTCTTGGCTGTCGTCGCGGTTGCGCTGCTTGGCGGGCTGCTGGCGATTGCGGTTGCGGTTTCCTAAGGGGCTGACCTGTTGCAAGAACACTGCCCTTGCGTCTGGGAAGTTTCTGTAAAGCGTTTTTTTCAAAGTGTTTTGTTAAAGGCGTTTATCAAGAACATTAGTTAAAAGCAAAAGAATCTTTTCTAAATAAAAGCCAGGTGCTCTTTGGGGGAATGCCTGGTTTTTTGCTGTTGAACTGAAGTCGATCGAGTTACAGTAATTTTTTACGCCTATCCTGAGCGGCACTGCAAAACCAGGTATAGGGAATATACGCCGACGGCGGGTGCAATTGGAATTCCCTACCATGACAGAAATTCCCTACCGAACGATTCTTGGACTGAATCAGCAAACTTACCAACGCCTGAAAGTCGCCTTGAGCCTCAAACTACGTCGTCAGGTGTTTATCGCTGTGTGCGATGATTTACCGCTGCGCGATCGATTAGCGGCTCAGCTTCAGGCAGACTTAAGTAAAACAAGCAGCAAAACGATTAGTGCCGCTCAAAATCTCGCTCAACCTGCCAGTCCAGAGCGCACTTATCCACGCATTGTCAGCCTGCATCTGGATCTCAACGATCCTAGTCCGATCGGTCAAATTGCCCAGTGGCTTCAGCAGTTTCCCCCGCCCCGGCAGGGAAGTTGGCGTGCCCCATTGCCCGTCTTCCAGATTTTGGGAACGGAGAAACTCACGCGACAGCCTGCTAGCGTCCAGCGGATTTTTCTGACCCATCTTCAGGGCGTAGAGCGAAATCTGCGCTGGGTTGAGTCAGGGGTAATTTTGTGGCTAACGCAGCCATGGTTTCAAACGCTGCCAGAGTCTATGCCAGAGTTCTGGGAATGTCGGACAGGGGTGTTTGAGTTTACGGGTGATCCCACTCCGCTCGCCGCAATTTTACCGGAGCGAATTTCGATCGCCCAATCCTCCGGGCTGCCTTTAACCAAACCCCTACAGGACGAAGCCCGATCTGAAGCAGAGCGTGAGTCTTCCAAAAATCAAACCGGAAACAGCAAGGAGCAGGACAGCAAAACGGCAGTTCCCGAACTTGCAGAGTTCATTAATCCCTGGTTGAGCCTAGCGCAAGATTTAAGCCAGCTTTATGAAGCTGAAGAAACCCCTGCTTTGTCATCTGGGGAGCCAGGAGCAAAAACTGCTGTCTTGCCTGCCGTTGTCTTACCCACCGAGGACGTAACTGCCGATTCGATCGCTTCTGAGTCAACGCCCTCTAATTCGATCGCTTCGCAGTTTTCCGAAGAGACAGCCGCCCCCGTTATCACCGTCTCAGACACTACTGCCCCTGCCTCTGTTGAGCAAACCCTGATCGCTAATCTGCTCGAGCGCCCCTGGCAGTCAGAGGAACTGCTTCAGCAGATCGAAACCTATCAGCGTCAGTCTGTTTCGCCTGCGGTGATGGCAACTGCCTATCGGCTTTTGGGTAATTTGTACTGCGATCAGATTGATCAGGGCTTAGAATCAGTCGAACTGTATCAGCAGGCGATCGATGCCTATCAACAGTGTTTGATCTGGTTGCCAGAAGCGTCGCTGCTCTGGGTAGACGTGCTGAATGATCTGGGCAATTTGTACTGGATGCTGGGACGCCTGATGCAGCGGCAAGGGCCGGCAACGGTGCAGCAGTATCTAGAACAGAGCGTGCAAACCTATCACCTTGCCCTCGATCGGGTTCGGCTGCCTGAGCAGGAAGCGAATTATGCAATGGTGCAGAGCAATTTGGGCACGGCTTATGGCGATCTTGCCCGCTATGGCAACACGGCTTCCCTGCTGCAACAGTCGATCAAAGCCTACGAAGAAGCCCTGCGCTACCGTCCGGCGGAATCTGACCCGCTGCGCTATGCCTCAACACAAAACAATCTGGGAACCACCTACTGGAATCTGGCACAGCATCAGCAGCCGCTCGACAACCTGAAGCGATCGATCGCCGCCTACACCGAAGCCCTGCACTACTACGATCCAGCGCAAGACCCGCTCAACTTTGCCATGATTCAAAATAATTTGGGTACGGCGTTCTGGAATCTAGCACAGTATGAGCATCCGCGTGACTGGCTCTTGCTGGCAGTTTCGGCGTATCGAATTGCCCTAAAGTATCGCACTCCCTCCACGGCTCCGGCTGCATTTGCTGCGACGCAAAACAATCTGGGCACGGCATTCTGGCATCTGGCAAACCATACTGATCCGCCTGCCGATCGGATGGAATATTTGCAGGCAGCAATTGGGGCATACCAGACTGCTCTGGAAGCGATCGAGCAGCTCTCGCAGAAATTCGGTCAGCAGCCGGGAGTCATTTCGTTTGACGTAGCTGCCACCCACAATAACCAGGGACTTGCCCACTATCAGCTTGCTACCGATCTTCAGCTTGGTTTAGCCACCGCAGACCAGCTTTCCCACCTGGAGCAAGCCCTGCACCATCACCTGCAAGCATTGCAACGCTGGAAGCAGCAGTCCGATCTGCGCCAAACGGCTGTCACCTGCATCCTGCAAACCCTGCGCGCCTGCTACAGCCAGCTTGGACTGGAAGGACAAAACCAGGCACTTTCTAAAATTCCCGCCTCACTACTGCCCGAAATTTTGCCCCGACTGTAATCCGGTCTCAAGGCTACGCTGTCACCGGAATCATTGCCTGTTCGATCTGCTGTCGATCGATCGCCCGCCCAATGAATACTAGCCGAGTTTGGCGCAGTTCCTCGCCCTGCCAGGGACGATCGTAGAAAGAGTTAAACCGATCGCCCACCCCTTGAAGCACGAGCCGCATCGATTTATTTGGCACGGCAACAAATCCTTTAATCCGGTAGATTTCCTGCTGCTGCACCAGGGTTCTAAGGCGATCGATCAGTTGAGCGGGGTCAAAGGCGCGATCGAGTATCACCTGGACAGAATTAATATCGTCGTCGTGGTCGTGGTCTTCCTCGTGATCGTGATGGCTGGGGCGATTCTCCAAATCAGATTCGACTGCCGCATTAAACCCCAACAAAACATTCGGACTGATCTGTCCCTGATGGCAGGGCACAATCTTCACTCCCGAAGAAAGCTCTTGTTGAAGCCACTGCTGCACTTTCGCCTGATTTGCTGGGTCTACGCGATCGGCTTTGGTCAACAGCACCAGATCGGCACAGGCAAGCTGATCTTCAAACAGTTCTTCGATCGGCGTTTCGTGTTCTAGCGTGGGGTCTGCTTCTCGCTGTGCCGTGAGTGCGTCCCGATCGCCGACTATTTGCCCCTGAGCTAGAGCTTCACAGTCCACCACTGTAATAACCCCGTCTACCGTTGCCCCAGTGCGGATCTCAGGCCAGCGAAACGCCTGCACAAGCGGTTTGGGCAGAGCTAAACCTGAAGTCTCGATCAAAATGCAGTCGAGCTGATCGCGCCGTTTCAGCAATTCCTGCATCGTCGGCAAAAATTCCTCCTGCACCGTGCAGCAGAGACAGCCGTTCGTCAATTCCACAATATTGTCTGCAAGATTCGTGTTTGCAACCTGAGAAGCGTCCAGCGCGGCTTCGGAGGAATCTTCCGGGCAAACCTGACAGGAACGCAGCAAATCACCGTCAATGCCCACTTCGCCGAATTCGTTCACCAAAACTGCAATGCGTCGCCCTTCGTTGTTTTGCAGCAAATGCCGAATGAGCGTTGTTTTGCCTGCGCCCAGAAATCCGGTAACGATCGTGACAGGAATTTTGTGCATCGTGAAATCTCCTGAAGTTTTGATATTGGCTTAAAATCCTGAAGATCAAATTCTTAGAGGATGCTTGAAACGGGCTACCTGTGCTGCGAACCGCTCCCCTGACCCTCTAAACCTAGAGAGAACTGAACCGCTAAGAAAGGTTTCAAAGTTCCCACAAGAGGGGAATTTAGGGGGCAGTGTAAAAGCCTAGACACCCAATTAAACATCCTCTTAAATCCTGCCTGTGTCTGGCTTGACAGAACTTTTACGATAACGTGAACCCGATCGCATTCTCCCTGCTCCAAACCCGATCACCATCCCAATTCCCACAATCGCGGTCATATAGCCCAGCGTCATCAGCCGCACTGATAACGGAGGCGCAATGCTTTCGATGTCGATCGCCTGAGCCAGCGTCAGCGGAGCAGAATTCGCTGGAGAAACTGCCTCAATTTGAATCTGGTGAGGCGCACCGTCAAAAAACTGCTGCTGCCAAGTGAACACGCCATTTGCATCGGGCTTGCCCGCGACCGACAGCACCGTCATGCCATGCTCTAGATCCTTTGCTTGCAGCCGAAAAGTCGTATCCTGAACAGGCTGATTTGTGCGGGTATCAATCAATCGAGCCGATAGATCTGCCAGTTTGCCCACAGTGGCGATCGTATCGCCCAGGTATTCCAGCTTGAGCGACCCGACCTCAGCCGTCGTCCGGCTTAAAGATAACGGTTCTAGCTGGGAATGTTCAGCATTTTCCGCGCTGATGTTCACAACCAGCAAAGCTACAATGGCTGCCATTGCCGCCCCCGACAACAGCAGTCGTACTGATTGAGACAGTTCCTCAGAGGCTCCGCGAGGCTGTTTTGCGATGAGCCAACCGCCAAGCAACCCCACCAGCAGCAAAATCACCGCCAGCGTTGCTGCATTGCGATATTTCACCGGGTTTTCTGGCACATTCAGCACAAAGGTTTGGGCAACGGGCGCGTTGATTCCGGGAGCCGCGATCGTGGCTTGCAGCGTATAGCTTCCCCGAATCGGCAGGATGGTTTCTAGCTCCAGCAGACTTGTTGCGGAAGTCAGATTTGCATTAAGCAATGTGGTTCCTTCAACCATTGGAAAATCGCTAGAAAGCCAGGGAGTTTTTGCAGGCGTATTGAGCGTGATCTGCCACTGAGCATTCTGCACGGGTTGGTGTTGGCGGTTCGCTGCCTCAAGCCTGAGCCGGACGGGCTGGTGTGCCGGAACAATTTCGCTCAGGGGCGGCTGCGCGACAAGCTGAATTTGAACTTTGCCAGCAAGAACAGGAGTTTTAGACTGCACTGCTTCCGCCGGAGCATCGATCGCTATGCCTTGATGAACCTGTTCCGGATGTGCCTGAGCTGAAAGACTTAGCACCAAAACGCTCACTAGGCAAAGCCAGCCCAGGAGCCAACGGCGCGATGAAGTTGTCATGTGCTGCCTCTTTTGTTGCCTTAGATTTTGCAGGAAGCTACCCCTGCTTCACTAAAGATGTTTAAGCAGTATCCAATCCTCCACCTTGCCCCCACGATTCCCCTTTCTGTCCCCAACTCTAGGGCGTTGAACCCTGAAGTGGGCGAGGTTCCCCCTGGAATAAGGAGGCTAGGAAGCGGTTTGGAAACTCATCCTGACGTTTCAAACATCCTACGAATTGCCTAATGACAGCCTACCCCCAGCATCGAGTGGCGGGTTTCGTGCAGGGTATTGTGTGCGGGCAAATGGGGGCTGAAGTAGATCGTCCAGAGCGTGATTGAAGTGAGTGACAAAAACAGAGCAGACTGGACGGGAATCGAAAGCGCAAATTGAATCGTGCGCTGCCGGGAGCTTTGCATTGCAGTTGTCATCTGTACCTCGCAGATTGAGTGAACTTTTGAGCGTTGGTGGGCATCCTGACTTAGAGATGGAACTGCGAACGATCGAGCTTTTTCGCCGAACGATCGAGCCTGCTCATTACAGTTGCGGGACAGCGTTGGACTTACACCAAACTTTCCCCGGTTTTCTAGACTCCTTATCCATTGCAGGGTCTATCTACCTCTGACGGCTGCTCTCCGCCAGAACCAACGAATTTAATCGTCTCATCACCCTACCACAGATGATGTTCCCTATCGCTGTAGCTATCTGCTTGCGATCACTGAGCCAATTTACTTTAAAGGCTACAATGCAAGTGAAAAATAGTAGTCTCTGCAAAGATGCGAATCGACTGTACAATAACTAAAATTAAATTAAAAAACGAACTAATTAAAACTATTCTTATCTTTCAGGGCTGATCCACTCGTAATTCATGAATCGCAAAGTCACCCCTTGTTTGTTGCAAGTCTAAATTGCTAAAAAATGCTGCCCCTCTTGCTCTCCTCTTGCTTCCATCAATGACTGTACCCCAAGCTAGTCAGGAAAAGCGCGATCGTATTTTGTTAGTTGAGGATAATCTTTACAATCGCGAATTGATGCAGGACTATCTGCAAACTTGCTTTGGAGTGGGAGTTGCAGCCGTTACAGAAGGGAGACAGGCACTAGCAACCCTCTCTGTGTATCACCCTGACCTCATTTTGCTTGACCTGAAGCTGCCCGATATCGATGGGTTCGCGGTGCTGCAAGAAATGGCAAATCGATCGCTTCAGATTCCAGTTTTTGTGGTTACAGCCTGTGCGCGTCCAGAAGATAGAGAGCGAGCAATGAGTCTCGGAGCCGATCGCTATTTTGTGAAGCCGACCTGTTTAAGAGAGCTATGTCTGGCGATCGAATCGGTCTTAAAGCAGCCCACATCTTGCAGCTTTCAGAACCTTCGTCTGTACGATGCCGCATTCTTAGTAGGCACAAACCCAGGAGCAACGCTTTCTCACCGACCTGCATTCGATGAGGAAAATCGGTTTTGAACGAATTTGAACTAATTAGGCTGACCGTGGTTGGGTGGATTATCTTGCCCACTCTCAGCAGAACGCTCGGATGAGGACAAGGCATCTAGCAAATAGCTCAGGGTTTGCAGGGAACGCCCAGTTTCTAAAATTTGCTGCTCAAGCTGTGAATTCAGCAGCGTTGTGGTTTGCAGGTTTGTCAGTGCCTGTTCTAGCACTGCCCTTGCTTGAGTAACAAACTCTTCTGATGTCATATTTGGGTTCTAAGCTTGACAATCTCAGGGAACTCTGTATTTACAGTCTAGCCTCTGCATTAATCCAGCAGAATTGAGGAAAACCCGCAATCGCGAATGAAGTTTTGATGGATTAAAGCAGAAAGAGTGACCTAGTAACGTGAAGCTGGGGGAAAGCGGTTGGCAGAATAGCTGTCACTCGCTGGATTTGAGGTTCCGCCCGAAATCTGCTGCCGTCCGTTCCGCACCACCCGCATCATTTCGTTGAGCTGCTGTTCCATATCGCGCAAGACGCGGTCGGCATAGTCGTCTGCCCCGCGCTGAATTTCTTCGCACTCTGCCAGAGCCATGCGCTGAAGGTCTTCTAGCTCTTGCTGGGCACGTCGTCGGATCTGTTCTATATCGGCGATCGTCTGCTGCTGCATGGAGTCACATTCCTGCTGCACCTGCTGTCGGATTCGCTGTGCCTCAAGCTCTGCCTGCCGGATAATGCCCATTTCATCCAGAATCTGGGCGGCTCGCTGCTGAGCGGCTTCAATAATTTCCTCGGCATACTGCTCTGCATCCAGCAGCACTTCCTCTTTGTGCAGCAATAGCTCGGTGGCTTCCTGAAAAGCTCCGGGCAAACTGAGCCGCACCAGATCAAGCTGATCGAGCAACTGCTCTTCGTCCACCAGCGTCCGCCGGCTGAGCGGAATTCGGGGACTGTCGAGAATGATTTCTTCTAGCCTGTTTAGCTCGCGCTGAATGTCTACTCCATTGAGTCGTACCCCTTCCCGGTGGCTGGGCTGCTGGTTCCCAGAGTGGCTACCGTTCGAGGCTCTGCGGTCGGGGCTGGGGCGATCGGAGTTTTGGCGAAGCATTGGTACAGATCCAGGGCGACAGGAGGGGGAACAAGATGGTCTATGGGTCCGCCGAAGCGGGCGATTTCTTTGACAACACTGCTGCTGAGAAAGCTATATTCCGGGTCAGTGGTGAGGAAAACGGTTTCAATCTCGGCGGAGAGGGTTTTGTTGGTGTGTGCCATTTGCAGTTCCATCTCAAAGTCGGACACGGCCCGCAGCCCTCGCAGGAGGACTTGTGCCTGGCGCATTCTGGCATAGGTGACGGCTAAACCCTCGAAGTGATCAATCTCCAGGTTGGGTAAGTGCTGGGTCGATCGCCGAATTTGGTCAGTGCGCTGCTCTACCGGAAATAAAGGGGCTTTATTCGGGTTGCGAAACACGACCACAATCACCTGTTCAAAGAGCCGACAGCCCCGCTCGATGATATTCAGATGACCGCGTGTAATCGGATCAAAACTGCCGGGATAAATTGCGATCACAAGCCACACGTGCAAAGTAAAGGACAGCAGCGAAAGATACGAAGCAAGAACCAATGAGGGAGAATCCAAAGAAATCAAGGCGTTTACCGCCAGGATCGTCTAGCTTTCCTCAAGGCGATTATATCGAACAGCTTCGGAATCATCACGGGCAATTTTGGGACTCAGGCATAGGTTTCACGGCGGCTCAACGCTTCAGGGAACGATCGGACCGGAGCGATCGAAGCAACCTACAGAATTTGGCGGCGCAAAAACGGCAGCAGCACCTCGTTTACTCTCTCGTGCCAGTCCTCCTGCGGGTAATGCCCGACTTCTTCCAGCTTGACAAGCTCAGCATCCGCTACTTGCTGCCTCAGCGTTTCAGCCAAACTAAACGGCAACCACGGGTCGCGCATTCCCCAGGCGATTAGGGTGGGCTGTTTCCAGTCTGCAAAGCCCTTTTCGATTTCTGCCATGGCCTCCGCCAAGTGTAGATTTTGCACCGTGACAAATAGCGATCGACCCGCCGCTGAACTTTTTAGAAACGGACGACGATACACATCCAGATCTTTATCCTCAACCCGATAACCGCCACCGCCCTCCAAAGTGCGATCGACCAGAAGCGGGTCTTGGGTCATCATTTCGCCCACCAGGGGAATTCCAAGCTGGCGTATTTTCCAGGGAAGTTTTGCCGCCGTACCGATTGGCGTATTCAAAATTGCTAGCCGTTCGATCCGATTGGGATGACGCAGCGCGTACTGTAACCCCACCGACCCCACAAAACCTTGCACCACCAGCGAACAGCGGTCGATCGCTAGTGCATCCAAAAAATCTCCCAGGGCAGTGACATAGGCATCCGGCGTGTAGGCAAAGTCGCGGCGATCGGGCTGAGCGGAAAAACCAGAGCCAATCCAATCGGGGGCAATCGAGCGAAACCCTTGTTCTGCCAGGGCAGGCATAACATTGCGCCAGCTATAGCTTTGAGCGGGAATGCCATGCAGTAAAACGACAGGCGGTTTGTCTCTGGGATTGAGAGGGTCAGACGATCGATAAAACCATTTCAGCTTGCCGACTTCGATCTGATTTTCCTGAGCGTTCTTTGCCATGACCATATGGTTAAAGCGGTTTTTAAGTGTGTCTTATTGTTGCCTGAGCGTATCGCGGAATGGGGCTGAGGACAAGTGAGGAGTGGATGGGCAAGGAGATGCAGTGGTAGTACTTTGAGGCTTTGGGGGGCTTTGGGTTTGTGGAGGCGATCCTGGTAACAAGTCAGAGGATTTGGAGATTATTAAGTTTTGTATCTGAATGCAATTCTGTAACTTTAAATACAGAATGTCTGCTATATTAAGTTAAGAGGCAGGGCATCACTGCTCTGTCTCCAGGAAATGAATCCTGAAAAAATAATTCCTAAAGAACCTAAGCGTAAACCTAGTAGAAACGGAGTGCCCTGCAATGTCTACTCGTGATCAAGCTCGTGCCCTAATGATGCGCCATCATCATCAAGTGAAGAATCGACAGCAATCGATGCTGAGCCGCTCTGCCGAAGAAATTGGGATGGATGCTGAAGCAATCCAAAATCATAGCCACATCCAGGGAAAGCCCCTCGGTTCGCTGAGAAACGAATAATTTAGCTTTTTTCCGTTCTACGGGTTTTTGTCCGATTGAACATTGCAAGTCGATTGGTACTGAAATTTCACACTCGAATATCACAACTGACCTGAGGGCGTTTTCTAGCAGAGAACGTCCTTTTCTTTACATTTCTTCTCTGCTCGACGTGCTAAAGATTGGCGTAAACTAGGAACCTCACGGCTTTATCGTGAATGACTATCGTGGACGAAGGAAATCAGGAGCGTACCGCAAGTGTCGCGATGTAGCCTTCGCCCCATTACCGAGGAATAATCATGACTCGCGCCATCATGGAAACGGACAAGGGAACTATCAATCTGGAACTGTTTGACCAGGATGCTCCCAATACCGTCAAGAATTTTGTCGATTTATCTGAAAAGGGCTTTTATGACGGGCTGACCTTTCACCGAGTCATCTCCGACTTTATGATTCAGGGGGGCTGTCCGAAAGGGGATGGTCGTGGTGGTCCTGGCTATCAAATCAAGTGTGAAATCAACCCCAATAAGCATCTTGCAGGCAGCCTATCGATGGCTCATGCCGGACGTGACACCGGGGGCAGCCAGTTCTTTATCTGCCATTCGCCGCAGCCGCACCTGGACGGAGTGCATACGGTTTTTGGCAAAACGGAGAATATGGATGTGGTCAATGCCATTCGGCAGGGCGACAAGATTCGTTCGGTCAAGATCGAGCCGTAACGATCGAAGCGTTGAATAAAGCTGGGACTAAACGGGGACGATCGCCTTCTATCAGGAAAACAAGCCTCGATCAATCAAGGCCGATAGAAGACGATCGCCCCACTGCATCTATGGGATTGATGCATCCTGGCTAGCAGGTCAACCATCAGGGACAGGTAGCTTTGGGAACAGAGCGAAATCGAAGTGCGTTTTAGGGCTACGCGTCGGATTGCGCTTTTTTCCTGAGGCAAGGTCGAGCAAAGGCAGAGCAAAGGGAAGTTGAGCATGGCAGATTGGCATGAGATCGAGGGTGGCGTGACTGCACCAAAGGGCTTCCGGGCAGCAGGAATTGTCGCTGGGCTAAAGCCTTCGGGCGCGCCGGATTTGGCATTGATTTTGTCTGAGGTGGACGCGATCGCCGCGGGTGTGTTCACCACCAGTCAAGTCCGTGCTGCTCCGGTTGATTTCTGCCGTCAACAGCTTCAGACGAAACCTGTGGCGCGGGCGATTCTGTGTAATGCCGGTCAGGCAAACGCGGCAACGGGAACTCAGGGCTGGCTTGATGCTCAGGAAAGTGCAATGCTGCTAGCTCAGTCGCTGAATATTGCGTCCGATCTGGTGCTGGTGGCTTCAACGGGCGTGATCGGTCAGCGAATTAAGATGGATGCACTGCGGGCAGGCATTCCCAAACTAGTCGAGGCGGCTAGCGAAACGGGGTCTGATGCCGCAGCACGGGCGATCGTCACAACGGATCTGGTGACAAAATCGATCGCCTTGGAAACCACTTTGGATCACCGTCCGGTCAGAATTGGCGGCATCTGCAAAGGGTCGGGCATGATTCACCCCAATATGGCAACACTGCTGGCGTTTGTCACCTGCGATGCAGCAATCTCCCCCCATCTCTGGCAGCAGATGGTCAGCCGTGCTGGTGACAAAAGCTTTAACCAGATCACGGTAGACGGCGACACCAGTACGAATGATTGCCTCATTGCCCTGGCAAATGGTGCATCCCGCACACCTGCCATTACCGAGCCGGGAGCCGATGCAGACAAACTAGAAGCTGCTTTGACTGAAGTTTGCATTCGCCTGGCAAAGTCGATCGCTCGCGATGGTGAGGGCGCGACCTGCCTGCTTGAAGTGCGCGTCTCCGGAGCGACTGATGATGAGTCTGCTCGCCTGATTGCACGAACGATCGCCGGGTCTTCCCTGTTCAAGTCAGCAGTCTTTGGGCGCGATCCGAACTGGGGGAGAATTGCGGCGGCAGCAGGACGGGCAGGTGTTCCTTTTGAGCAGGGTGATTTGCGGGTGCAGTTAGGCAACTTTTTGCTGATGGATCAGGGTCAGCCTTTGCCGTTCGATCGTCCTGCTGCCAGTGCTTATATGAAGCAGGCGGCTCAGGGAGAATATTTGAAAGGCGATACCGTGTTAGTCTCGGTCAGTGTCGGAGAGGGTCAGGGGTCGGGCGTTGCTTGGGGCTGTGACTTGAGCTATGACTATGTGAAGATTAATGCGGAGTACACGACTTAGGGGAGTAGGAAAGTAGGGGCGTCTTGAAGCGATCGAGTTTCCAAACCTGGATAACTTCGCTTCAGGCGTTGCTGCTTTGTTAAGGTGAGATGAATTGAGCGATTGCCTGATGTGAAGTAAGTTCTCCGCCCGGTTCAACCCTCTTGTCCGGCAAATTCTCGATCGTTCATGATGGACCTGGATCGAATCGACGGAGGTTATCGTGTGAAAAACGGTTTAATTGCGCTGCTTGTGATTGCAGGGGGATTCTTCGTCACCAATCCTGAGAAGCCCACCTATGTAGACTATGCCTCTGTCCGATTTGCTGAGACAGCCACCGAAGCCATCTGTCGATCGCCTCAACTTCCTGGCTGGGCACGATCAATCACAAGCTCCATGCAAGAAGTTTGTCGAGGGACAGTAGAAACGGGGACTAATTTCGGCAAGGAACCGCTCCAGAACTTTATTAACGGCATTACCGAACACCAAAATTTCCTTCTATTTAGCACCTACACCACAAAGTTTCCGGGACGAACGGTTAAAACGGTCGGCGTTCTAGGCAACTTCTTCCCGCTTCAATAGGAATTCAATCAAACTTTCACCACTCATCGGCTCACTAGGCCACTGCAACCTGCGCCGCCAAACAGTCCTGCTGAATTTGCGCCTTCAAGTCTTCAAGCGAGGCGAATTTTTGCTCAGGACGGAGGAATCGATCGAGGGCAACGGTCAACGTCTTGCCGTATAAATCCCCTGACCAGCTGAGTAAATGCACCTCGATCGTCTGCTGCTGCCCCGACACGGTAGGACGATGACCAATATTCATCACGCCGCGAATTGGCTGAACAGTCACTCCAGAAACCCAGACGCTGTAAACGCCCCGACAGGGAATAAATTTGTCATCTGGAACCTGCAAGTTTGCAGTCGGAAAGCCGATCGTCCGTCCAAGCTGCTGTCCCTGCACGACCTGCCCCATCAACTTATAGGGTCTGCCAAGCAATCGATTCGCTTTTTGTGGATCTCCTGCCGTGAGGGCTTCCCGAATCGCAGAACTGCTAATCCGTTCGTCATCGCTGCAATAAAGTGGCACGATCTCAACCGGAATCCCAAACTGGGCGGCAATGCTCTGAAGATCGACCGCTGTTCCGGCACGTTTAGAACCAAAACAGAAATTCTGTCCGACACTAACCTGCTGTGCTTGCAGCGACTCGACCAGAATTGTTCTGACAAAAGCGTCTGGGGTTAAGCTGGATAACGCCTCATTAAATGGCAGTAAAACAAGCTGCTTCACACCAAGCGATCGCAAAGCCTGAGTTTTTTCTTCTAGGGGAGTGAGGAGAGGGCGAGATGTACCGGTAAAAAACTGGCGCGGATGCGGGTGAAACGTGACAACCGTAGGGAGCGGTTTGGGTTGCTCTACGGATGCGGGCTGTTCTTCCAAGAGGAACCGATAGGAATCTGACGAATCACTACCTCGATCAACGCCATCAGAAATTGTGTGCCCTAGAACTGGCTCAATCACCTTCTGATGCCCCCGGTGAATGCCGTCAAAGTTTCCTAAAGCAACACGAGTTGGAGTTTTAGCGGTTGTTAAAGAAGAAGTAATCCACACGCTTTACATTTTGACACAATCTGGCAATCACAGAAAACTAAACGTCGATCGCGTTAGCGTTACGACAACAAATGAATCAGAAAACCAAACGTCGATCGGCTCAAGCGGATACTTCTGCTTCTGAATATTGATCAGCAAAGGAGTGATAGGCAGGGGCAGTGAGCTGATTTACCAGATCGATCGTCAACCCTTCCCAGGCAACAATGCTGTTGGGGAACTGTCGGGCGGTGTCTTCGCGCACTTGATCCATAAAATTATCATCGTGCAGCGGATCGTGATGGAAAATCACTAGTTTTTTGACGGAGGCTGCTTTAGCGATTTTGACCGCTTCTTGCCAGGTGGAGTGTCCCCAACCTACTTTGCCCGATCGCGGATGGTGGTATTCCTCATCGGTGTAAGTTGCATCATAAATCAGCAAATCTGCTTCGCGTGCCAGGTGCAGCACGTGTTCATCCATTCGATCGGGAAAATGCTCAGTGTCGGTAATGTAAGCAACGGCGTAGTTTTGCCAGTTCACTCGATAGCCAATCGCTTCTCCGGGATGGTTGAGCAGGGCAGTTTCAACCGTAATATTCTCTAACGCAACTGAATCGCCCACTTCCAGATCGTGAAACTTGAGATCAGCCCCCATCACCTGAAGCGGTACAGGAAAGTTGGGATGGAGCATTTGATCGGTGAGTCGCTGTTCGATGGTGGAGCCGTTAGGCGCGATCGCTCCATAGATGTGAAAGCGGTTGCCCTTGACAAAAGCAGGCACAAAAAAGGGAAAGCCCTGAATGTGATCCCAATGGGAATGAGTGAAAAACAGATGGGCAGCGATCGGCATTTCTGGCAACAGGGCTTGTCCTAATACCCGAAGACCCGTTCCGCCATCGAAGATTAGCAAATTATCGCCCACTCGCATCTCGACGCAGGAAGTATTGCCACCATAGCGAACGGTTCCAGACCCTGGACAAGCAATGCTTCCTCTCACACCCCAGAAGCGGACTGTAAATCGATGTGAACTGTTAGTCATGCGTTTTTGTGCCAGATTTCACGAGCCTCAGTAAGTTCATCTCTGCCGAATCGATTGACAATCACGGTGAGGGTCGACCGCCACTTCTCATCCCAACTACTTCATCCTAGCCGTCAATTAGGCGAACCCGGTATTATCGTGCTGTTCAGTGTCATCAACAGGATTCGTTTTTGCTGGTACAGCACCCTTACTTTAGTCTGCCCATCACTTCAGTCTGTCCATCAGCGTTAGTCTGCCCAGAACGAGGTCGTAAAACGCCGATCAAAACACTTGACTACTGAGAAATTCTTGGGCAAAATCTGCACTTTGCTCTAGTCTAGTCTGTGATCCCTTTCATTTTGCAATCTTTTATAGATTTTTTAGACTGCTCCGGTTCGGTAAATCGCCTTCAGGGCAACGAAAAATGTGAGGGTTAAGCGTTATGACGGAGGGAAGTTGAGATGCCAATCGCGCAGGTTAACCAATCCTGAAGCACAGGTCAAGTTGTATTGCAGGGGCGTCACGGTGATGCAGTTGTGCCGAATTGCCTCCACGTCCGTTAAGGTTTGATGATACCAATCTAAGTTAGAGCCGAATGCCTCTAGCTTTGCCAGCTCGATCGCCGCTAGCTCCGTTTCATCAACATCTTCCAGCAGCTCACCCGCAAGCCAGTAATAGGTTTTGCCGCGTGGGTCTACCCGCTTCTCAAACTGATCCACATAGCGACGCACTCCCTGACGAGTCACGGCAACGCCCGCAATTTTCTCAGCCGGAACCGCAGGTACGTTGACATTCAGCAACATCAGGTGGGGCAACGGCTGTTTTTCCAGCAGACTGACCAGGGTTTGAGCAAAGTCGGCGGCGGGCTGAAAGTCTTTTACGGTAAAGCTCGTGAGGCTAAACGCAACGCTGGGAATTCCCTCGATTACACCTTCCATCGCGGCAGAAACGGTTCCAGAATACAGCACGTCTGTGCCTAGATTAGACCCGTGATTAATGCCAGACAGTACCATTTCAGGTGGATTATCCAGCAGTGCTCCTAGTGCCAGCTTTACGCAGTCCGAAGGCGTGCCAGAGCAAGCCCAGGCAGCGATCGAAGGATGAAACCCACTTTCGACTCGTTCTGCTCGAATGGGTTGGTGGAGGGTAAGCCCGTGTCCGGTTGCCGATCGCTCTCGATCGGGCGAAACAACGGTTATTTCATGTCCGACCGCTGCCAGGGTGTTTGCCAGCGTGCGAATTCCCAGCGAGAAAACACCGTCGTCGTTGCTAATTAAAAGCTTCATGCCAGTCTCAGTCAGACAGCATTCAGTGCTGCGGTTAACTCCAGATCTAGTTTAGAGAGTTGAGCGATCGAGTGAACAGAGCTGGAATTATTTCTGACCGGAACTCTGTTCCTACCGCTAGCTGCCGCGAGTCGGTCCCAAATATTTCTCCAGGTAGGGCGAGAAGACTTCGTAGATTAAAGTTATGGGTCGCCCGTGATGCCAGAACAGGTAGTACCGCCCCCAAAACGGACCCGCCTGACCAAATGCCTGTTCTAAGGGAGCAGAAGAGCCGTATTCAATTCCCTGAATATCGCGATAAAGCTCAGTTCGCAGCTTTGCCAGGTTTGCCCAGACCGGGAGCGATCGATTTTGCAGATATTCGTCTACGTGGCTGGCTTCCCACCAAGATGCAGCATAGGCAAGCCGCTGCCCGGAAGCAGTTCGCAGCCAAACCTGTCGTCGCAGCCAGGGCGCGGGAACTGCCTGAATCACATCGGGTGCGCCGTCCAAATCACTGTTGACAAGCGACATATCGATCACATCGACTTCAGTAGGTTCACCTGTCAGAAGCTGAAGATAGCGGGTAGGCGAACCGTCTCCCAGCAGAATCACCTGCCAGGCGGGGGCAAGCTGAGGGTGGGGCAGTCCTCGCTGTACGATCGCCTCATTTCCCTGCCAAAGCGGGTTGAGGGAATACCATTCAGTAGGGGCGGCAATGCCCTGGGTGGGTCGGATGGCTGGAGTCAATTGCTTTACAAAACTTCAATTTCTCTCTCGATCATAGTACGAATCTGGGAAACCCGCACAGGTGGAACTGCCTCCAACCGCTTATAGCTGCAAGCTCGCGATGAAATCGGGCACCTGCAAAATACGAAAGTAAACGAGGAGCGCAATAACAACGGTGTAAAGCGTAGAACCGCCAACCCCAATGAGTAAGTCCCGTTTGATATTTCTTTTCTCTTCTCTCAGGAACACCTCCATCGCGCCAAACTGCATCATGAGAATGCCGAGGACGTTGGAAAGCCAATAACCAACGATCGTTCCCGCTAAGAACCAGCCTGAGTGGATCCAGGCGATCACATAGCCAAATGCAAGCGCAATTGGCAGATTAAAGAATACATCGTTCCACCAGGAAAGCGGGGAAAGCATATAGCCAATCCCTACTATTGCGCCACCTCGCAGTTTCTTGAGCAGATTCAGCATTTATTGCTATTGATTGATGAAATTGAGGAGGTCTGTTTTGAGCCAACCACTGCGTCATGGTCCTAACTGCTCAACCTAGCCACTCAGCAATGCCTCAACAAACTCATAGCTGGAGAAAGGACGCAAATCTTCGATGCCTTCACCTGCACCAATAAAACGAATGGGTAAACCAAGCTGCTGCACGATCGCCAGTGCAATGCCGCCTCGTGCTGTGCCGTCGAGCTTTGTGAGCACTACACCGCTGAGCTTTGCGGCTTCTGAAAAGACTTCTGCCTGACGCAGCCCATTTTGTCCTAGCGTGGCATCCAGAACGAGCAGCGATTCGATGTGAGCATCAGGAGCTTTTTTGTCGATAATGCGGCGAATTTTGCTTAGTTCATCCATCAGGTTCTTTTTGTTTTGCAGTCTGCCTGCGGTATCGACTAGCAGCAATTCTGTGTTACGTGACTGCGCGGCGGTAATCGCATCAAAAACAACGGCAGCGGGGTCAGTGTTTTTGCCCGGATTTGCCACCACTTCCACCTTGCTTCGATCGCCCCAGGCTTTAACTTGCTGCACGGCGGCGGCTCGGAAGGTATCAGCAGCGGCAATGAGGCAGCGATAGCCAGACTTTGTGCCCAGATGCGCTAGTTTTCCAATCGTTGTCGTTTTACCTGCGCCGTTCACGCCCGTCATGAGCCAGATATTCAGCTTGTCTTTTTCGGGTGAGAAATTGACGTTATGGGACTGCTGAAGAGGGCGATCGAGCATTTCCCGCAGGATTTGCTTTAGATAGGCGATCGCCTCATTAGGGGGCAATGCCTCTTCCCGCAGTTTGGCTTGCAGGGCTTCAACAATATAGTCGGTTGCCTCAATGCCCACATCTGCTTGCAGCAGCAGCGATTCGATTTCAGTAACAGCATCCTGATTCAGCGGACCCTGACCGACGATCGAGCGAAGCTGATTGACCAAGCTACGTCTAGTTTTGTCGAGTCCCTGCCGCAATCGCTTCAGCCAGGTAATCTCTTCCAGGGAAACATCTTCTGCCCGTCGCCCTTGAGCTGCCAGCACTTCCGCCGACCAGAGGAATCCTTCATCCAGCACAAACCCCGGATCAATTACAGGTTCAGTAGACGCGGGTACTGCACTGGGAACTGCCTCAAGCTGAGCCTCTGCCTCTTCCTGCTCGATCGCCTCCTGGCGCAATCTTTCTAATCGGGCAAGGCGATCGGCTTCTGCCTGTGCCCAAAAAGCGGTGGCAGGGGACGGGGCGACCGCTTCAGGAGTCAAGGGGGATGAAGTTTCAGAGCCAATCGTTGGAGTAGTTTCGGTGATTCCCTCTTCGGAGAACTGCAAAGCGATTACCCCTTCGGGGAACTGCGAAGCAATCGGCTCACCAGGAGCCTCTGCTGTTAAAGCCTCGTCTGTAGAAGTTTCCGAAGCCAAAACCTGAGCAGACTCGATTTTTGGTGTTGCGTCTATCCCTTCTGCTACAGTTCCTGCTGCTACAGGAGAGGCCTCGGCAGGAGCAGCTTCTGTTGATTCCAGAGTCTGTGTAGTCGGAGTTTGATGATCAGACGTTTGCGCGTCAGAGGCCTGGTCTGGTGTTTCCTCCTGTTGCCGCTTGCGAATATTCTCGTAGGCTGACTTTGCCCAGGTCAAATAGTCTTGAGCCACTTCTGGCTGGGTTGCACTTTCTGCCGCTGGTTCAGCAGAAACAGAAGGTTCAGCCGAGGGCTGCGCGACCTGCGCTGTTTCCGTTTCGGTGGTTGATTCTTCGCTGTGCTGGCGGTTAAACCAATTAAAAGGAGCCATATTCGGTGAACCTGCTACCCAAAGGATTGAAAGGGACAAAGACAGTTCTTTAATTATTGCTCGAAGTCACGCTGCTCATGTTTGCGGCTTGACTGATCCCGTCTTTGCCTGAAGGATACTTGAAAAGTGATTGTGTAACCCAAACCGCCCCCTCGCTTCCCAATTTTGCGGGGAACCGAGTTCTCCTTACTAGTGCTCAAAGTCCCTAAAGTTGGGAGCCAGAAAGGGAAACAGAGGGGGCAACATACCACTTCTAATACTGAATCAAACAATCTCCTAGAAATTATCTCAGAGATTGCCGCTAGGCTTCTTTAGCAACAATGCCAGACTCGCCGCTAAATCTGCTGCGAGCGAACAAATTGCACAACTTCTTTTAGCCAAACGTTTCAAAAAAAACCCCTCTCGCCAGGAGAAGGGTGATGTAGAAGAGAACAACGTTTGCAGTATCAAAATATTTGAATTAGACGGTATTAGACAGCTTAGAGATTAGAGGCGATCGTTTTCGGGCGATGTGCTGCTGCCTGCCTGACGGAACAGGTTGCCTGCCGCGTCGTTCTGGTAAACGCAGTCAATTCGGGCACTGCCATCAGCTTTGTCAATGTCTCCGGTGTAGGCAAACGTATTCATCCGTCTGCGGCACTCTGCCATCTGCTCGCCATTGATCAAGTTTCGGCTCTGCAAAATATTCCAGTTACTGCTTCGCATCACGCAGCCCGGAACCATGCGCGGCTGAGTCACAAATACGCTAAACGGGTTCAGCGTCATGAATGCTCTGAGATCGACCGTAACGGCACTTGCACCGTACTGCAAGCAAATTTCTGGGTTAGGCGATGCCTGCTCGATGTCTACGCGAGTCGCAACGCTGCTCAAGTTCGAGGACGGCGTGTAGGAACCAAAAAACATCCCCAAGCCAATGCCCACAATAAACACCGTTGCCAGAATTGCGGCAGTCGTATAGGTTAAGGCTCCGCCAAGCAGTCCTTTTTGTTGCGGCTTTTCTGGTTTTTCCATATACGGATCTCGGTCATAGTAATCCCGATCGCGATCGTCGGAGTAGCGGGGCGATCGAGGCGGTGCTTTGGGAGGTCTGCGTTTGATCATAGGGATGCGTCACCGAGTGGGCTGACTAGCGGATATACCAGAAATTGCAAACGGGCTTCTGATCACTCTCTACCCTAGCATTCCTATTTCCAGTGTAAGAGAAGCCTCACAAATCGACTGCACTTGGAGGGGAATGATGGGGGCGATCGAGTCAGGAATGCGATCGAGCCAATAGAAGCTTGCAGGAAGTGTCAAAATAAAGAAAAAATAATATTCTTTGTCATTCTGCAATACCAATTTGCAGAAGCAGGGCTGAAATTGCCGTTCTACTGGTCAGCAGGTCATCGTGATTAAAGCTTCTTCGATTCGCAGCATTTTTGCCGATAGTTTAACGGTTTTCTGGGGAGACTGGCTCGATTTGCGGGTGCGTCTGCCGCAGGTGATCGCATCGGGTTTGATTTCGCCCTTAATCTACATTCTGGCGTTTGGTTTGGGGTTAGGCAGTGCCTTATCCGTCCGTCCACCGAGCGGCGGCTCCTATCTGGAATTCATTTTGCCGGGAATGGTTGCTCTGTCTTCGATGACGATCAGCTTTGGCGGTACGACCTTCTCGATCTGCGGCGAACGGCTCTATTCCAAAACCTTCGAGGAAATCCTGCTGCTCCCTGTTCACCCGATGGCGTTGTTTCTGGGTAAGATGCTGGCGGGCGTGGTGCGGGGGCTGATGACTTCGGCGGCGGTGATGGTAGTCGCGATTCTGTTCACAGGCAACTGGGCGTTTTTGAATCCCCTGTTCTTGCTGGTGCTAGTGCTGAACTGCGCGATTTTCTCAGGGCTTGGTGTGATTGCGGGATTGAATGTTAAGTCTCTGGAAGGGGTTGGGCTGATCAATAACTTTTTGATTGTGCCGATGTCCTTTCTGGGCGCGACATTTTTTGACCCGACGCGGTTGCCCCTGCTGTTTAAGAGCATTATCTATTTACTGCCCCTGACCTACACGAGCATCAGCTTGCGGTCGATTGTCTTGGATTCCCTCTCCGACTTTCCCTGGTATAGCATCCCAATTTTGCTAGCCGTGGGAATTGTTCTGGCAGCGATCGGGGCTTATCAGTTCGCGCATCAGCAGGATTAAAACAGGTTTTTCTTGGTTTACTATTCTTTCTTTTGAGTTCCTATGGCTTCTGATGATCTCCGTGCGGCACGCCTCGAAAAAGTTGCCCAAATTAAAGACCTGGGGATGAATCCCTACGCCTATCGCTGGGAAATCACGGCTCATGCAGCTGAGCTTCAACAGAAATACGCAGATCTGGCGGCGGGTGAAGATCTCGACGTGGAAGTGTCGATCGCCGGACGAATCGTAGCAAGGCGCGTATTTGGCAAATTGGCATTCTTCACGCTACAAGACGAAACGGGCACGATCCAGCTTTACCTGGACAAAAAGAAAATCCAGGAATCTATGGGGGCGATCGACGCAGAGGCGTTTGAACACCTGAAGCAGTTAACCGACGTGGGCGATATTCTCGGCGTGAAGGGGACAATCCGCCGCACGGAAAAGGGCGAACTGTCGGTCAGCGTTACTCACTACGAAATTCTCACGAAATCCCTGCTGCCCCTGCCCGACAAGTGGCATGGCTTAACGGACGTTGAAAAACGCTATCGCCAGCGATATGTGGATTTGATCGTGAATCCCGAAGTGCAGAAAACCTTTCGCCGCCGGGCGTTAATTACGGCTGCAATTCGTCGCTATCTCGATCAGCAGGGCTTTATCGAAATCGAAACTCCGGTGCTCCAGCCGGAAGCGGGGGGTGCAGATGCGCGTCCGTTTGTCACCTATCACAACACAATGGAGATGGATCTCTATCTGCGAATTGCGACTGAGCTGCACCTGAAGCGGCTGATCGTCGGCGGATTTGAGCGTGTGTTTGAGATGGGGCGCATTTTCCGCAACGAAGGGATCTCGACTCGCCACAACCCAGAGTTTACGTCGATCGAGGTTTATCAGGCATACGCCGATTACCACGACATGATGACCCTGACCGAAAACATCATCGTTTATGCGGCAGAGTCAGTGCTGGGAACGCTAAAGATTGCTTATCAGGGACAGGACATTGACCTGACTCCTCCCTGGCGACGGATCACAATGCACGAGATTGTGCAGGAGCAAACCGGATTAGATTTTACCCAGTTTTCTACTTTGGAAGAGGCGCGATCGGCGGCGCAATCAGCTGGAATTAAGGATGTCAAAACATGTGAGTCGATCGGCAAACTGCTGAACGAAGCCTTTGAACAGAAAGTTGAAACGAGGCTCGTTCAGCCCACGTTTATTCTCGACTATCCGGTTGAAATTTCTCCCTTGGCAAAGCCGCATCGCAGCAAACCGGAACTGGTCGAGCGATTTGAGCTATTCATCGTCGGACGGGAAACAGCAAACAGCTTTTCGGAGTTAACTGACCCGATCGATCAGCGCAAACGTCTGGAAGCACAAGCCGCCCGCAAAGCCGCCGGAGATTTAGAGGCAAACAATGTCGATGAAGATTTTCTGACTGCTCTGGAATACGGAATGCCGCCTACTGGGGGAATGGGGATGGGAATCGATCGTCTAGTGATGCTGCTATGCGACTGCGCCAGCATCCGCGATGTGATAGCCTTCCCGCTGCTTAAGCCAGAAGCGAAACCCGATGAAGCCAAATCGGGCGAAACAAAATCGGACGAAGGATAAATCCTGAATGAAGCTGATCGACTCCTCTTTAAGAAGACTGTAGAGTTCATTAGGGGATCGGCGCAACGGCTTTTGGGATCACTACAATGCTAGCTACACCGCATTTGCATTGGTTTATTTAGGTTCGATGAAGCTGCGCGTCTTTTCCCTGTTTGTACTGCCCCTCTGCGCTCTGACTGGCTGCAATTTGACTCGAAGCCAGTCTCCGGTAACGGCTACGAGTTCACCGCAAGCGATCGCCGTTTCTCCGTCTACCTCCCCTGCTCCGTCTGCTTCTCCTGTCCCTTCGCTGTTTCCGTCGCCCAGCGTTACGGCAGAAACCCAGCTGTATCGGGAAAAGACAGGACGATTTGAGATTGCGTTTCCCAAAAGCTTTGTTTATCAGGACACTGGAAGCGGCGTTGCATTTGCGTCGGATGACCAGGGATTTGCCGGAGCCGTAGATTTTGGCTCAGCGCAGGGACAAAAGCTGACTCCGCCTCAGCTCGAAGCCGCGCTCAAAACTGAGTACCAGAATCGGCTGAAAACCGTTTCCTGGGCAAAATCAACGCTTCAGTCAGATGGCAGCATTCGCATTGACTGGACCGGAAAAGACGAGCAGGATAATGCTCTGGATGCCGTCAGCTTTGTTGAACAGCGCAGCGACACCATTTTTATTCTGAATTTGTACGGCGTCAATAAGCCCTACCAGAGCTACCAGCAGCAGGCTGAGGCGATCGTCAAAAGCTACCGAGTAAAGCCCTAGCCGCCCCAGACCTTTTCTAATACCTGTTCTGGCGAGATATTTGCCATTTTGCCGGTTGGCGACTGAATGGCTACAAACTTATCGCTTTGAGGCAGGAGCTGACTCGGCTCGTTTGGACCAAACAACGCCAGTGTATAAACCTGGAGCGCAACCGCGAGGTGCATTGGGGCACTTTCAGTACAAATCATTAAATTTGCTCCGGCAATCATCGCGGCGAGTCTGGCAACGTCTCCTGGCTTCGTCACTTTCAAACTGGGGCAAGCCTGGAGGAGTTGCGTCACTGTTTCAGCGTTTTCTTCGTCTTGACCAATGACGATCGGTAAATCGGGCTGACGCTGCTGAAAATCTTCGATGATGCGCTGCCAATGCTCGACCGGATACTCGGTATAAATTCCCTTCTGAAGCGATTCGCTAGAACCGGGATAAATCATGACATAACCGCTCACCCCCAGCCGCTTTTGCTCCATTTCTGCCCAGTCGAGATCGCTGCTGGGAATCGTAATGCTGAGGTCAGGGCGGGGCGTATTGATCTTAAATGCCTGAAGCAGGTCGTGATACATTGCTGCCGCATACTGATCGGATTTCTGCGGTACAGCATTCGTCAAAAAGCCACTGCCGCCATTTCCCGCAAAGCCCACGCGAGTTGAGATACCGCTCAGCCACAGCAGCAAGCCTACGCCCCAGCTTCTTCCCAGCGACAGAACCGCTTCGTAGTCTCGATCGCGCATCACCCCCAGCAAGTTTGCCCAGTCTGCAGGACTGTTTCGATCTTTGAAGTCAAAGGGAATCACATCGCTGACCGATTTAGACACCCGGTAGGCAGATTTCGATCGCGGTTCAACCACCACGTCAATTTCGGCATCGGGATAATTGCGCTTTAGATCGTCCAGGGTCGGAAAAAACAGAATTTGATCGCTAACCCCGCCAGGGACAAGAGCTACTACTCGCATGGTAAATATTTCGTTACGCAATCTCGCTCATTATTGTAGGGGAATTGTTGAAGAATAAATCTCCTTTCAGAAGTGCCTTCAGATTGTTCTCTGATTTGTCAGACTGGGAAAGGACAAACAGGGCGGGATGCAATGAGCAAGTTAGAAGATAGGCAAGACCCAAATGTACAGGAACCGAAAGAAGAGCCGAACGAACCGAATGAACAGTGGCAGCAGGGACAGCTTTTAGAATTAACGATTTCGGATCTCAACCATGACGGCTCTGGAGTCGGACGTTGGCAGGGGCGAGTGGTGTTTGTGCCTGATACAGTTCCGGGCGATCGTCTCTGGGTACGCCTGGTGCGGGTCAAGCCCCACTATGCCCACGGAAAACTACACGAGCTGATCGAACCGTCAGAACACCGGGTGCGTCCAGGCTGCATCGTGGCAGATAAGTGTGGCGGCTGTCAGTGGCAGCAAATTGACTATGCCTATCAGCTTGAGGCAAAGCGGAATCTGGTAATTCAAGACCTAGAGCGCATCGGCGGATTTGTGCAGCCCCCGGTAGAGCCTGTCTTGGCAGTGAGTTCTGCCCTCGATTACCGCAATAAAGCAACCTATCCGGTTCAGGTCACGATCGCTCCCGGTAAATCGCCCCAAGTTCAGCGGCGCAGCGTCCATGCAGGCTATTTTCAGAAAGGCAGTCATCATTTAATTAATTTGAACCAGTGCCCGATTCAAGATCAGCGGCTCAATCCGTTTCTGGCAAACATTAAGCACGACATTCAGGCGAGCGGCTGGTCGATCTACGACGAAACCACCCATCGGGGAGAAGTACGGCACCTGGGGCTGCGGATCGGACGACGCACTGGAGAAATTTTGCTGACGATCGTGGCAAGAACCGGAAATTTGCCCAACCTGGCAGAACAGGCACAAACCTGGCTCGATCGCTATCCTGCCCTCAAAGGCGTGTGTCTCAACCTGAATCCCAATCGCACGAACGCCATCTTCGGTAAGGAAACGCGCTGCATTATTGGACAGGATTTTATTACCGAGGTCTTTTCCGGACTCCGGTTTCGCATCCAGCCGACCACTTTCTTTCAGGTCAACACCGAGCAAGCAGAGGCATTGCTCCAGGCGATTCAACAGCAGCTTCAGCTTCAGGGCGAAGAAATTTTAGTGGATGCCTACTGCGGGATCGGCACCATGACCCTGCCTTTGTCAAAACAGGTGCAGCAGGCGATCGGCATTGAGATGCAGGCAGAAGCGATTGAGCAAGCCAACGCCAACGCAACACTGAATCAAATTACCAACGCCACCTTCCAAATTGGCAAAACCGAGGAAATTCTGCCCCAGCTCGACGTGCAGCCTGATGTAGTCCTGCTCGACCCGCCCCGCAAAGGCTGTGAAGGTTCCGTCATCGAAACCCTGCTCCAGATGCAGCCCGATCGCATTGTCTATGTAAGCTGTAACTCCTCCACCCTTGCCCGCGACCTTAAGCTGCTCAGCAGCCAGTACGAACTCATTCAAGTACAGCCTGCCGATTTCTTTCCTCAAACCGCTCATGTGGAAGCAGCGGCGTTTCTGAGCAAGGCGTGAGTGATTACCCCTTCACCCGCCCCAACGTCGTAATATACAGCACTGCCTCATCGGTCGGAATGCCCAGCACTTCATTGACCTGATCGTCAAAATAACCGCCAATCCCACTCACGCCCAGCCCCAGCCGAACGGCTGCCAAATTCAATCGCTGTCCCAGATGCCCAGCATCAAGGTGAAGGTAACGATAGGCTCGATCGCCATACTGCATCACGGCTTTCTCTAGGTCGGCAGTATGGAATAGAACAACGGCTGCATCTCGTCCCAGGTTTTGTCCCAGGCAGAGAAAGTGCAGCTCTTGGCGAAAGTTCTTAAACCGAATCTGACGCAGTTCCTGTGCTTTGGGCGCATAGTAATAGCAGCCTTCTTCCAAGCCATCAACGCCTGAAACCGCTAGAAAGGTTTCAATCAAGCTGAGGTCGCAGTAGTCGGGGGTCGGGTCGAGGTGCTGATCGATCGAGCTTTGCGGCTGGTAGGTGAAATCAAGCAGGGCTTTCAGTTCAGTCAGGGTCAGATTAGCTCCACTGTAGGCACGAGTCGATCGCCGCTTCAGAATTGTGGTTTCCAGGTCGGTGAGCTGCTTGCCCCAGTCGATCGGGTTCGTCACCGTCGAGACTTTTAGACAAAAAGGAAAGTTGTATTTGTCGCGGCGAGGAAGGTCGTCATCCCGCTTTACGGCAAGCTGCTTCAGTGTTGGAGGATTGTCGGTTTCGGGAATGCTGCTCGCTCGGTGCAGTGAACTGAGCAATTCTCCTTCTGCCAGTTTGGGATAGTTGCGGTGAGTGGAGGAGGAAAGAACCGTTGGCGCAAGCGGCAGGTGTTGCTGTAAATCCTGCAAATCTGCCAGGGCTAAAACAGCGATCGTCCCTTCTCCTTCGCTGTCCAGATACATCAGCCGATTGACTGCTTCATCCATAAATCCGCCAATCAAATGGGGACGAAAATCATTGATCGCGCTGGCAAGTTCCAGATTGCCCAGCAGATGCCCCGTATCCAGCAGCACCCGCCGATATGCTCGATCGAGATATCGCCAAGCCGATCGATAAAAGATGCTTGTCACCACGATCGCCATTTGCGTTCCGTCCAGGGTCGGATGCCAGAGGCAGGCATTTTGCAAAACTGTCCAGACTTCACTATCCCAGAAATGCAGCAGTGAGTGGGACTGGGGCTGATAGTGATAAAGCCCAGCAGGCAGCAGGGGAGTGCCGCGAGAAATCAGATAAACCTCTGCCGGATACAGCCCGCCTGCAGAAGGGGTGGCCCGCAGATACACCGGATCGCCTCGCAGCGTCAGCATACTCACCGTTAAGCCATAGGTGCAAAACAGCAGGCGCGAGAGCCGGCTCCAAAAATCCTTTTCTGTCCCTTCTTGGTCGATCGGTTGCAGGTGGGATTTGAGGTCAAACTCAACGCCAATCTTGTACTCTTTGAAGGGAGAAGGCTGATTGTCCCAGTCCAGGGCGCGATCGGACAGGGTTTTGGGATGATATTTCGTGCGCTGATGATAGTGCTGAGCAAGCGAATCCAGCGATTCTGACATATAAAGATTCTGGCGGTTCCGGTCTTTTTGATCTTGGCACTCCTTTTCAGGAATGACCAACCTCACTTCACGAGTATCCTTTGATACTTACACTGAGTTTGGATAGTTTCGGGCAAATGAGGGAATATTCAGGAGGAATGAAACATTCGGTCTCATATTGCCCGCAATGCACCCAAACCGACTCACCGAATGCTTCGCTCTTATCGTGAATTCTTGCTATGAAAACGCTGCTTCGTCGAATCGGATCTGAATTCATCCTGCCGCTTTTGCTGGTTGGTGTCTGTATTACAGCGATCGGCTGGATGCAAATTCCTCGCCTCGAACAGATTCGAAGCAGCAGTCAAACAACTAGTGTGACCGAAATCCGTCAAGGAACGGAAGCGGAAGCAGCCCGACTGTCGCTCCTGAAGAAAATGCCGTCCTTCGGGTTTGACAACTTGCTTGCAGATTGGACATTTCTCAATTTCACGCAGTATTTTGGCGACACCGTCGCCCGTGAAAAGTCTGACTACCGCCTCAGCCCGGACTACTTTGAAGTTATCCTCGATCGCGACCCGCGCTTTATTCAGGCTTATACCTTTCTCTCGACCAGCGGCTCACTTTATGCTGCCTTACCGGAGCGATCGACGGAAATCATGCAGCGTGCCCTCTCCCGACTGAAGCCAGACGTGCCTCCTAATGGGTTTTATGGGTGGCGACAGCTCGGTGTTGATCAGCTTTTGTTTGTGGGCGACAGTGAAGCTGCTCGTCGATCGTTTAAAACCGCTGCCGCCTGGGCAAGACAATCCTCATTGCCAGAGAGTGAGCAGGTTGCCCAGTTTTCAGAGCAAACCGCCGCCTTTCTTGCCCGTAATCCCGATAGCAAGTCAGCACAGATTTCTGCCTGGGCAATGGTGTTAAACACGGTGCCAGACGATCGCACCCGCAAAACAGTGATCGATCGCATTCAAGCTTTGGGCGGTCGGGTCACTCAAGAAGCGGATGGATCGTTTCGCATCTTTGCTCCGCGTCAGGACTAGCTAGCCACAAATCGATCGCCCCAGGCTCTCCAGATTTCAGTCAGAGAACTGCTTCGCTTTGCCTGAGGCTTTTGCTTCATCCCCATCCCAGGCTATTCTTAACTCAGACCTGTTAAAGAATTGGGATGTACCAATGGCAGTCAAGAAAGGCGATCTCGTTCGTGCCGTTCGCGAAAAGCTCGAAAATAGCCTGGAGGCAAAAGCAAGCGATCCGCGCTTTCCGCCCTACCTGTTTGAAACAAAAGGTGAAGTCCTGGAACTGCGGGGCGACTATGCCCTCGTCAAGTTTGGCTTTGTGCCAACTCCCAATATCTGGCTGCGAAATGATCAATTAGAAAAGGTGAGCTAGAAAAGCGGGTTAATCGATTCTGCGTGCCAATTCTGCTTGCTAATGTTTCCGGCGATAGCAATCAAGCGGGGCTGGATAAAGGCATCATGCCTTATCATTCGCCCCGTTTACTTCATGAATTTCACAGAATGAATCGCTGAAGCACCGATCTGCTGACTTCTATACCAATGGGAGCAGCGTGAAAATGTATAGTGCAGAAAAAGCAGTACAAAAATCAGGAAAGCCAGGTGGATAACCGAGGAAGTTCATCAAAACCTCTGTCGCTTAGCAGAATTGCAGTGAGTTATAGGAAGAGCAATGAATCTACCCTGACACCCTTGATCATTTCTGTTGATTAGATATGATTAAAGAGTAAAGTCAAATACAAGACCTGCTTTGTCCGATTTTCCAGGCACGGTAGGAATTTGGGCTTACGTTAAGGAGCTTTCCGATTCATGGACTACATTGAAAAGGTTCTGGAAAAGCTGAAGGAATGGGCAGGCAAGCTAATTGAAGCACTCCTGGGTCCCGAAGCGCAACCTGAACCGGAACCCATTCCAGTACCCGTAAGAGATAACGATCGCCGCTATCGCTAGGGTTTCCAAAGCGGTACTTGCGCAGTACTCCGAAAGCAGTTGACAAAAAAGCTATCAGCGGCTTGTTTGCGATGCCTACGAGTGACCGAAGATCGCAAGAGAGTTAATGCCTGACTAAAGGTTTGATTGACTCTTAGAATAATTCCTGGAATCTAGCTAAAACTTTTTGGGCTGGTTTGAAGCTGTGGATGCCTGAGCAAAGGCTGCGTTCCAAGATGAAAGGAATTTGACCCAGCTTTTTGAGTGACATACTTAGTCAAGAACGTACTTGATCAAGAACCTATTTGACTAAGGTGTTTGGTCAAGGTATTTGGTTAAGTAAGCTGCCCCGCAAAAACTTCAGCGATTTAGAGTCCTGCTTTTATTGTATTGATTAAATTGTATTAACTGTATCGACTAAACAGCCTGGTCATTGTTCATTGACCACACTCTGACGGTGTATAGCATTCTGGTATTGCACGGACCAAATCTAAATTTGCTGGGTCAGCGCGAACCTGGCGTTTATGGTTTGACCACACTCAAGGATATTAATCAAATGCTGATTGCTGAGGCAGAAAAGCTTCAGGAAGAAGGGCTTACGCCCAAGGTGACAGCGTTTCAGTCAAACCATGAAGGGGTATTAATTGATGCGATTCATGGGGCGATCGGGCAGCATCAGGGCATTGTAATCAATCCCGGTGCCTATACCCACACCAGCGTCGCGATTCGAGATGCAATCGCAGGCGTTGCCATTCCTACGGTTGAAGTTCACCTCAGCAATATTCACCGTCGGGAGGCGTTTCGCCAGCATTCCTATATTGCACCCGTAGCGATCGGGCAAATTAGCGGCTTCGGGGCAGAAAGCTATCGGCTGGGGTTGAGAGCGATCGTTGCTTATTTGCAGCAGCAGTCTTTAAACACTCACCCCTGACTCGTCCATCATGAAAACCCATCATTAAAACAAAAATTGTTAGGCTAGAACCATTCGCTTGCAGCGTTGGAGAAAACGCGACCGAGTCATGCTGTTGCAGAAGTTAGAGCAGTTAAGAGGATTATTTGCCGAAATGGATCGGGCACTGATTGCCTACTCCGGCGGCATTGATAGCACATTGGTTGCCAAAATTGCCTTTGATGTATTGGGCGATCGGGCGTTGACAGTGACTGCCGTTTCGCCTTCTTTGCTGCCCGAAGATCTGGAAGATGCACGAATTCAGGCGGCAGAAATTGGAATTGCCCATCAGCTGGTGCAAACCCACGAAATGGACAACCCTAACTATCGATCGAATCCGGTGAATCGCTGCTATTTCTGCAAAAGCGAACTGCACGACACGCTAAAACCGCTTGCGCTGGAGCGCGGCTATCCCTATGTGGTGGACGGGGTAAATGCTGATGATCTGTCTGATTATCGTCCCGGAATTCAGGCAGCAAAAGAGCGGGGGGCACGATCGCCTCTGGCAGAAGTGGGGGTGTCGAAGCTAGAAGTGCGTGAGCTGTCGAAGTATCTGGAATTGCCCTGGTGGGATAAGCCTGCGCAGCCCTGCCTTAGCTCCCGATTTCCTTATGGTGAGGAGATTACGATCGCCAAGCTCCAGCGGGTTGGACAGGCAGAACGCTATCTGCGCCATCTGGGCTTAAAAACGCTGCGGGTGCGATCGGCAGGAGATACGGCTCGAATTGAGCTACCCGTTGAGCAGATTCAGGAATTTGTGCAGACTACGGATCTCGAGAATCTGGTGACTGCCTTTAAGTCGTTTGGCTTTGTCTATGTCACGCTTGACCTGGAAGGCTTCCAGAGCGGCAAGCTGAATCAGGTTCTACCGCTTTCGTCGATCACCTAACCGGAAGTACAGCGAATCCTACTAAGGATTGAAGCGGGGAATACCCCGGATACGCTCTGTTCACAGCCCAGTGAACGCTATATGATAAATGGCTTGGGCAATTTATCGCTGAAGCTAAATAACTCAATGCTTTACGGTGCCTCTTTTCCCTCCCCTAACCTTTCTGGAGTTGCTTGTGACTGATACCAACCTCGATTTCCTCAACAAGTCTGACCCGATCGTTGCCGGACTCATTAACCAGGAGCTAAATCGCCAGCAAGAACACCTGGAGCTGATAGCCAGCGAGAACTTTGCTTCGGCGGCGGTAATGGCGGCTCAAGGTTCTGTGCTTACTAACAAATACGCGGAAGGTCTACCCAGCAAGCGGTACTACGGCGGCTGTGAATTTGTAGACCGCATCGAAGAAATTGCGATCGATCGGGCAAAGCAGCTTTTTGGTGCAGCCCATGCTAACGTTCAGCCTCACTCCGGCGCACAGGCAAACTTTGCCGTATTCCTGACGCTGCTCGAACCGGGCGATACCTTTATGGGGATGGATTTGTCCCACGGTGGGCACCTGACCCACGGTTCTCCGGTAAACGTTTCCGGCAAATGGTTTAAGGTATGTCACTATGGCGTGAATCGTGAGACGGAACAGCTCGACTTTGATGAAATTCGAGAGCTTGCGCTTCAGCACCGTCCTAAACTGCTGATCTGTGGTTACTCAGCCTATCCCCGTATCATTGACTTTGCCAAGTTCCGCGAGATTGCCGATGAGATCGGGGCGTATTTGATGGCAGACATTGCCCACATTGCCGGATTGGTTGCGACCGGACATCACCCGAATCCGCTTTCCTACTGCGATGTCGTCACGACCACAACGCACAAAACCCTGCGCGGTCCTCGCGGTGGACTGATTCTCACGCGTGATGCCGACCTGGGCAAGAAGTTTGATAAGTCCGTTTTCCCCGGTACACAGGGCGGTCCCCTGGAACATGTGGTGGCTGCGAAAGCAGTTGCCTTTGGAGAGGCACTTCAGCCCGAATTCAAGGCTTATTCGGGTCAGGTCATTGAAAATGCGCGAGCAATGGCAGCCCAGCTTCAAAATCGCGGCTTCAAGCTCGTCTCGAATGGCACTGACAATCACCTGATGCTGGTGGATCTGCGATCGATCGGTATGACGGGCAAAATCGCCGACCAGCTTGTGAGCGATGTTCACATCACCGCCAACAAAAACACCGTTCCTTTTGACCCCGAATCGCCTTTTGTCACAAGCGGTCTGCGGCTTGGTTCTCCTGCAATGACTACACGCGGCATGGGCACGGCGGAATTCACCGAAATTGGCAACATTATCGCCGATCGCCTGCTGAACGCTGAGAATGAATCGGTGGCTGAAGAGTGCCGTCAGCGTGTGGCAAACCTCTGTCGCCGCTTTCCGCTCTACCCGCACCTTAGCAGCCTAACCCCGGCTCTGGTGTAGGACGAATCCAGGCTTTACAGGCAACAAAAACAAAACAGGTAACAAAAAGGGCGAACCGAAATTCGCCCTCATTTTTTGAATGTCGTAGAAACGATCGTGCTAAGCAGGATAGATCCGCAAGCGACGATTTGGCTCATCCCCAAAGCTAGAAGACTTGAGCCGATAATGCTCTACGAGTTCATGCTGCATTTTGCGAACCTTTGCCGATCGCGGCAGCAGTTCCACGGGCTGTCCTTTGGGAATCACAATTTGTTCGACTGCCAGCCGAGCTTCCTCCAGTGCTTCCAGTTCGTCTTCGCCGCCCTCATTAGAGAACAGGTGCAGATCGATTGGTTCCTCGACGCCGTCTTCCTCCATCTGCAGCATTCGCTGGAGGGCGCGAATCATTTGCGGGACGCTGTTTGCCTTCACGGCGTGAATGGGCACATGACGATGCTTGGCGATGCTTCGCAGCTTCGAGTGGTTTTTCAGGTGCGATCGCAGGGCGAGAACGGCGTCTGCATCATCGATGTCCTTGGTCAGGACGATCGGCAGATGCAGGGTGCGAATCACCTGCTCTAGCTGATGGCGACTAATGGCGTAGGGATAGACGTGCAGCGGCAGATCTTCTCCGTTTGGACCCGGCGTTTGTCTATACGAAGCAGTTCCGCTTGTAGCGTAATCATGCACAGGTTCCAGCGACGCGAGAGGCAGGCTTTCTAACGACTCATTCAGCAATCGATCGAATTGCTGCCGTTCTGATAAAGGGCTCGAAGTGGTTTCATCGAACGCAATGCCTAGCTCGCTCACTTCTTGACGCTTCAGCCCGATCGGAACCATTTGCCCCGAGGTGCGCCAGTTGCTCGAACTCACCGATCGCAGCGTACCGTTGCCGCCCAAGGGAGCCGATCGAAAGGTGGTTTGTCCGGCGGCGGGTGGAGGGGTTTCTCGGGCGATGTGGACTTTGCCGGATTCGTCTGTTGTGCGAAGCTGAGGCGAAGGCTGTCTGCCGCGCAGCAGCAAATCTACCGTCTCCGAGACGTTTTCATGCACAACCCACTTGTGTCGCTCCAGAATCTCGAGCGCAATATCAAACGTGGGTGGAGCCTTGCGTTCCAGCACACTCTTCTGGCTGCCCCGACGCCGTGCCTCTTCATCGCTTAAGGTAACAGACTGAATGCCGCCCACAAGATCGGAAAGCGTCGGGTTTTTGATCAGGTTTTCGATTTCGTTGCCGTGTGCCGTGCCCACAAGCTGAACACCGCGCTCTGCAATCGTCCGAGCTGCCAACGCCTCAAGCTCGGTTCCAATTTCGTCGATCACAATCACTTCCGGCATGTGGTTTTCGACCGCCTCAATCATCACATGATGCTGAAGCTCAGGACGAGACACCTGCATTCTTCTTGCCCGCCCGATCGCTGGATGGGGGATATCACCATCGCCTGCGATTTCGTTGGAAGTGTCAATAATCACAACGCGCTTGTTGAGATCGTCTGCCAGCACCCGCGCAATTTCCCGTAGAGCTGTTGTTTTGCCCACGCCAGGACGACCCAGCATCAGGATCGACTTGCCCGTTTCGACCAGATCGCGTATCATGCCGATCGTGCCAAAAACGGCTCGACCCACCCGACAGGTCAAACCAATCACGGCTCCTGCCCGGTTACGAATGGCGCTAATTCGGTGCAGGGTTTGCTCGATGCCTGCCCGGTTGTCGCCACTAAACATTCCGACGCGCTCAACGCAATAGTCCAGATCAGCTCTGGAAACCGGAGTGTCTGACAGATATTCAGAAGTCCCTGGAAAGCGAGCTTCGGGCCTGCGTCCCAGATCCAGCACGACCTCAACAAGCTGATTGCGTCGTGGATGAGAGACCAATTTGACTTGGATATCGGTCGGCAGAATTTCGAGCAGTTGATTCAGGTCGTCGGTGATTTGAAAGGCGGGCTGTGATTGATGTGCTTCGACTTCGATCGCAGAATGCTGGACTGGATCAGAAAAATGATTATCGTTGGATATCATGGACTGATTGATATTCACCTGATTGATATTCACCAAAATTGGGCTAGAGATAAGAGCGATGGACGTTAACCGGATGGAGCGAAGGCGGTCATAGGCTGCTTAATTTGGGAAACGAGAGTGTGAGCGGTTTGGACGGCTTGCCAGAGAAGATCAGAGTCCTCTAGCTGGATCTGGAACTGCTGTCGATCGAAGCTTTGTTCGGAACGGGAAGAATGAAACGGCACAAAGTCGTGTTCAGCAGAAGTACTTAGGGGAAATTGCTGAGAGGATTGTTCAAGCTGCTCAAGAATTGGAGCGAGGAGGGTTCGAGCATAGCTGCCGTAGGCAATTCCGGCAATGCGAAACGGTTCTTCCTGCCGCGCCTGCGAGGACGCCCCATTCCTTGCTACAGCATTAGGGGTTTTATCTAGCGAGAGCAAGCCCAGTGATTTGAGTTTACTCACGGTGTAGTAATTTGTGCCTCCAGCTAACTGAATATATCCAGGTAGTTTTGCCGCCAGCGCTTTTTGACCCAGTTTGACTGCTGCCAGTGTTGCGCCATTGCCAATATCACCACTCATAGGTCTACCGTCGGTTTGCCAAACTAAGGCACACGGGAGTGGAGCCATGACTTCGTGCAGTGCCCACAGATAATCCACAAAGCCTTCCCCATCGGGGCAGCTAATCGCAATCAGCTTTAGCGTGGGGAGAAATGGCTCGATCGCTTGCCAGAGCCGCTTGAAGTCTGCCAATCGCCCAACTTGCGTATGAATTTCAACCGCATCTACACCAGATAACACCAGAGGGGCAACTGCCGCTGGAGAAAACACATAGGAACGAGTCGAAATTCGGTCAAAGGGACAAATCGGTACACAGCGACCGCAGCCGTAGCACTGGTCGTCAATCACGCCCGCCGATTCGCCATCCAGCCCTCGATCGGTTCCTCGACTAAACACGATCGCCTGTGCCGGACAAACCGTTTCACAGGGGCGGGTGCAATCAGGCGGACAGCAGGCAGGGTCAAACTCAGCTTTACGAAAGTGCGGGTCTTCGCCGTCGTTGAGGCTGACCATCAGCCAGGGTAAACCCTCGATTAAAAAACCACGCTGCTGAGCGGATTTTTGCAGGCTCATCGCCGATTCCAGGGCAGATTGAGCGGCATGAATCACGGCTGGGTCGGCGGCGACATCAATACAGTCGGCTCCAGCAAGCGCGTAGGCGAGGGCTAATGTCCGAACGGCAGGAAGATGCTGATAACTGGCTCCGCAAATTAATTTGAACCAGTTGCCTTGCCTCAGTGAACGTAGGGGACGGTGCAAATCGGTCACCCTTACATACTAAAAGGTTATAGACAAAATGACAGGATCATTTGTCAGCAGTCTACTACAACTCTTTTGCTTTGATGTGTAGTGTGAACTGCGAAAGCAATATTTTTTACGCATTCGTTCATCTTTAGAAAGATTTCCGCCAAGGGGGACTCGAATCATTTAAGCCCCTCAAAAACAATCTATGGAATCGCTCGTTAACAAGGTTCACAAACGCGATCGAGCATTCTTTGGGTTGCTTCAGACTGAAGCTGCCTCAGTTCAATTGCAGCAATAAATTTCAGCATGATGGCTTTTCCTGATTGAGGTGAATGTATGCCAGCACAGCCATTATTATACTACATTTGCAGCTTGCATACTACATTCAGGTTAGTTGATGGGCGATCGGCTCTGTAGTACCTGTCAGGGTGATTTTCGCAAGCATTGAGGATAGAAGTGTTATGAATTTCGCATCTGCATTGTTGCCTAGATCCCCCAAGGCTAGGGAGTTTAAGTTTTTATTTGCCTGGAACTAAGAGAGCCGATTATTCCTGATTTCAAATTCAGCAGCAACGGCTTAGGAGGTTCGATCAAAGGACATGAAAAAAAGCTGTTGCCGTCATTCAGAACGATCGTCTGAGTTCAGCAACAGCCAGAGCACGTTTTGTTTTGGAATCAACGCGCTACAAAATGCGAGGTTGACGCGACTACTGAATTACATCTCCTTCCCAGTTAAGCCAGTCTTGCGGCTTAAGAAAAATTTCGTAGAGCTGTGCTTCTCTTGTGCCGGATTCAGGCTGATAGCCATATTCCCAGCGTACCAGGGGCGGCAGCGACATCAAGATTGACTCGGTACGTCCGTTGGTTTGCAGACCGAAGATTGTGCCCCGATCGTAAACCAGATTAAATTCTACATAGCGACCGCGCCGATAAAGCTGGAAATCGCGCTCTCGATCGCCATATTCCGTATCTTTGCGACGTTCGACGATCGGCTCGTAGGCAGGCAGAAAGGCATTGCCGCAGTCCTGCACAAAGGCAAAAATTTCTTCCCAGTTGCGCTGATGAATGTTGCCGATCGAGTCACTGTATTGAGCGGCTAGACCCTTCTTATCAGGACCGTGATACAGCGTGTCGCGAGCATCCTGATAGTCAAAGAAAATGCCGCCGACCCCGCGTGTTTCCCCACGGTGCTTCAGATAAAAGTATTCATCGCACCACTGCTTAAAGGTTGGATAGTATTCGCTGTGGTGACGATCGCACGCTGCTTTCAGCGTCTGGTGAAAATGCTTCACATCTTCCACAAACGGATAGTAGGGCGTGAGGTCGATGCCGCCGCCAAACCACCATACCGGACCCGCCTCGAAGTAGCGATAGTTGAGGTGAACCGTCGGGATATAGGGATTCCGGGGATGCAGCACCATCGAAGTGCCCGTGGCATAGAAACCGTGTCCGGCGGCTTCGGGACGCTGAACCAGAATCGACGGCGGCAGATCCTTACCCCAAACCTCAGAGAAGTTGACGCCGCCCTGCTCAAAGATTCCCCCGTTTTTGATCACTCGCGATCGACCGCCGCCGCCTTCTTCGCGCTCCCAGCTATCTTGCTGAAATTGAGCCTGGCCGTCGAGTTCTTGAAGACGCTGGCAAATCTGGTCTTGAATCTGCTTCATAAAGGCACTGACTCGCGCTTTAGAGTCAGCCGGTGGCGTAGTTCCAGAGTTTGCTGCTGAAGTGGGGGGTACAGAAGATTTCACCATAGCTCTTTAAACGCTTCAATCTCTCTTGGTCAAATTCATTGGAACGATACGGAAACAGAGCGGCAGACAAGCTTTGTCAATTGTATTATTGTTTCAATTGTCTTATCTTGAGGCTCTCTGTTTAGCCTAGCCCGTTTTTTAGCCTGGTTTACTGAGAAATTTCATGCTTCGCTTTCCGATCGTTTCCATCCTGTTCGCTTCTGTACTTTAGGGGAAGGAGGACAACCGGATCTAAGAGGAGTGACAAATCTTTATATCTATTTGGTTATGAAGCGAAAGAAGCATTCAACCAGGACAGAACGGGTGTGAAAGCTAGCAGGAAAGAAAGTTTTCTTGCATTTCGCCTTTGATATTACTCGCGTTGCTTACTTTGCTGTTAACGAAGCTTTTGCATGGATGCTCTCGCTGAGTACCGGGCAGTTAAACAGGCTAATAAAGCACTCTTTCAGCAGCGATCGATTAATGGCGTGAAACTTGGTTTGCCCTTCTTTGCGAGTTTGCAGGAGTCCCGCCTCGCTCAACGTTTTGGAATGGTGGCAAAACAGTGCAAGGCTAATCTCAAGCTGAGCCGCAATTTCTGAGCCGCTCAGTTCCCCTTCGGTCATAGTGAGCCGCTCCACAATTCGCAGTCGGGTCGGATCGCCTAACGCTGCAAATATCTTCGCCCGTTGTTCAGTGTCCATTGAGGTCTTACCCTTACTCCACAGGAATCGCTACAAGAATTTCTAAGAGGCTGTTTTAGAAGTATGCAATGGGCTGCATTCACCCCCAACCCCCTACAAAGAAGAGACTTTTGATCCGGGTTTCAGGTCAAAGTCTCCCGAACGATCGGGACTTCAAACTCTATTCCGGTTCAAAGTTCCTCAAGCTGGGGGATTTAGGGGGCGGGGCGGTTCGGGTCGCCGTTTGCAGCTTTAAAGTATCTTCTTAGGATGTGATTCCATTCTAGATGGTTCTACCCTACTAATTAAATACTCAAGTAACCACTTGACCTAACAAATCGATCGCGTTACAGTAAAACTCAAATGGTTATTTAACTACTTCTGCTTACCTACTCATCCACCTACCTACCTACTCCTATGTCTACTCTCAAACTCCTCACTCCCATTCAACTCGGACCCTACGAACTGCCAAACCGTCTGGTCATGGCTCCCCTGACACGCAATCGAGCTAGTGCAGGCGACGTGCCGGTTGAACTTAACGCCACCTACTACGCCCAGCGTGCCTCTGCCGGGTTGATTGTAACTGAAGCGTCGCAAATCTCGCCGCAGGGAATGGGCTATCCGGCAACACCCGGAATTTACTCCGCCAAACAGATCGAAGGCTGGAAGCAAGTGACTCAGGCAGTGCATGAGAAGGGCGGACACATTTTTCTTCAGCTTTGGCATGTCGGGCGGATTTCTCACCCGTCACTTCAGCCCAACGGTGAACTGCCCGTTGCCCCCAGCGCGATCGCCCCTCAAGGCATGGCATCCACCTACACCGGGGAGCAGCCCTTTGTTATGCCTCGCGCCCTGGAGCTATCTGAGATTCCTGGCATTGTGGAGGATTATCGACAAGCGGCTAAAAATGCCCTTGAAGCAGGCTTTGATGGCGTTGAAGTCCACGGGGCAAACGGATATCTAATCGATCAGTTTCTTCAGGACGGCAGCAATCATCGCACCGATGAATATGGTGGATCGATCGAAAATCGTGCCCGTTTTTTAATGGAAGTTTTGGAAGCGATCGTTAGCGTATGGGGCAGCAATCGCGTGGGTCTGCGCCTGTCGCCCACCGGAACCTTTAACGATATGCACGACTCCAATCCGGCAGCCCTCTTTGGCTACGTGGTGAAGGAACTGAATCGCTTCAATCTGGCGTATTTGCATCTGGTCGAGCCGCGCTGGGATAACCCCGAAGTGCGCGACAAAACGAAAGACCTAGGCGCACATTTCTTCCGTCCGATTTATCAGGGCAAGATTATCAGTGCCGGAGGCTACAACCGCGAAACGGGAAATGCGGTGCTGGAGGCAGACGACGCAGATCTGATCGCCTACGGCAGATGGTTTATCTCGAATCCCGACTTGCCCAAACGGTTTGAGCTGAATGCCGAATTGAACCCCTACGATCGCAACACGTTCTACGGCGGTGACGGCAAAGGCTACACTGACTACCCTGCACTGGAGCGGCAAATCGCCTAGCTTACGTAGAAACAAAAAATCCCCAGCCAAAGCCAGGGATATTAATCAGGGTGCATCTACCACTACAGTCTTCCGGTATTTCACAATACATCCGGAAGATTTTTTCATATTGAGAACTATCACACGACGTAAAGAATCATTACCACTGCAAACGCCTGAAGGCGCATGGGGACAGGGTTCATGGCAACTTAGTAAATGGCAACTTAATCAGGCAACTTATAAACAGTCCTTGTAAAAAGCTCCTGTAGACGTTTCCTTCTGGTCTGGGTCACGCAGTTTAGAAACCTCCATGACAATTAAGCTCGTTAAATCCTTTTCTTCCCCGATTAATTCTTCCCAAGCGAGTACCCAAGCGAATGCGGGTCAAAAAAAGCTGTGGATGGCTGCGATTAAACCGCCGATGTATAGCGTGGCAATCATGCCGATCGCTCTGGGAAGTGCCGTTGCCTATGCGGAAAGCCAAACCTTTAACCTCCCCATTTTTCTCACCTTTGTGGTTTCCGCGATCTTGATCCTTGCCTGGGAAAACGTCAGCAATGATGTCTTTGATGCTGAAACCGGAATTGATCGCAACAAGCATCACTCGCTGGTGAATTTGACAGGAAATAAAACGCTGATTTTCTGGATCGGCAACCTGCTGCTGACGCTTGGGATTCTGGGCATCGTGTCGATCGCCTGGACCCAGCGCGACTTTACAATTTTGGGAATTATTCTGCTGTGCTGCGGGCTGGGGTATACCTATCAGGGTCCGCCTTTCCGGTTGGGCTATCAGGGACTGGGCGAAATTCTTTGCTTCTTCAGCTTTGGTCCGCTTGCCGTTGCTGCTGCCTACTACAGCCAAACTCAAACGTGGTCTGTCACAAGCCTCGCAGCCTCTGTCATTCTCGGTATCAGCACCAGCTTGATTCTGTTTTGCTCTCACTTTCATCAGGTTGCCGACGATCTGGCAGCCGGAAAACGATCGCCTATTGTCCGCCTAGGCACACAGCAATCGGCTGAACTGCTGCCCTGGGTCTGCGGGAGCCTTTATGCACTAACGCTGCTGGGTGTGGGGCTAAGCATCTTTCCTGTATGGACGATCGCCATTTTTGCCAGTCTACCGACCGCGTATCGCCTCTGTAGCCACGTCGGAAAAAACCACAATCAGCCCGATCGGGTCAACAACTGCAAATTCATCGCCGTCTCGCTGCACTTCTGGAGCGGCATTCTGCTCTGCCTGGGCTTTGCGATCGGCTAATCCCTCATTCCCCCATCTCCTCACCTCTCATCTCCCCATCTCCTCATGCCCCACCCCACGCTTCCTTTTCTCACCGACCTTGAATACCTTCCTTACCTGGACGACGAAGGACAGCTCATCGATCGCCCCTTTGGGATTGGTGTCTACGCGATTTTCGATCAGGCGAAAACCCTGCAGTATATTGGCTACTCGCGAGATGTGACACTGAGCCTCCGGCAGCATCTCGTTCGTCAGCCGCAAAAATGTTACTGGCTGAAGGTGCAGACGATCGAACGACCTAGCCGCACGTTGCTGGAAGACATTCGCACCGCCTGGATCAGCGAAAACGGCACTGTCCCACCGGGAAATGCTGCGGAAGAACCGCTCTGGAGCCAGGCGATCGATGCAAAAGAACAAATGACTGCTGAGGAACAGGCTGCCTTTGCCGCGATCGATGACCTCGGAAAAACAAAACTCCTGAAGCAGATTGCCCGTCGCGTCGAAGCTGAAGTGCTGACCCAGCTAGAACAGCGCGGCGTGAAGATGGCGGTTCGCTTTGATCCGAAACTGAAAGAAGAAGGGCTTTTGAGTTTGAAAAATTAGAAATTTTGTTTAACCTGTTTCAGTTAAAAGGGGGTTTGAGAAATGCTGAATGCTGCCCAAACCGCCCCCCCTAATCCCTCATAAATCATAAATAAGGGACTTTGAGCCGAAAAAGTGAAATCGAGACACTTGAAATCGAGACACTTACACAACCCGAAAACCCACAACCTGAAAACCGAGTCGGAAAACTTATGCTTATCCCTCTTCTGTCACTCTGCGCATAGGTAAATTAGGTTAAAGGGGCTGAACGTTAGGTTGCTGAGCATGATTGAGCAACGAGAACCAGTTGCCACTGTGGGCTTCATCAATGAATACTGTCAAGCCTACCGCCACCTGTTTGAGGATGTCAGGAGTTTTGAGCAGTTCAAGTTTTTGCACGTGGGCCTGTTGAGTGGACTAGCGCGTAAAACCCTACCTGCGATTGCTCAACTCGTTGGTCTTCAAAACGCTCAAAGTCTCCATCATTTCCTGCGCGGTGGTGTCTGGAGCGTTGAGCAACTGAGGGCAGTTCGCCTGAGCCTGATTGCACACACCGTTGGAGAACGCCGCATCGGGTTGTGCCTCGATGAGACGGGTGATGTCAAAAAGGGGCAAGCAACTGACTACGTTGCCAAGCAATACATTGGCAACATTGGACGTTTGTCCAATGGCATTGTTTCAGTTAATGCTTAGGCAGTGGTGGACAAACTCACCTACCCATTGTTGCTCAAGAGCTTCAAGCCCAAATCCCGGCTCGAACCCGATGACTCGTACAAAACCAAACCGCAACTTGCCATTGAAATTCTACAAGAAGTCAAAGCATTGGGCTTCGAGGTAGAGCTAGTTTTAGCGGACAGTTTGTATGGCGAAAGTGGGGATGTGATCAATACCATCGAGCAGTTCGGATGGTCTTACATTGTTGCCCTTCGCTCGAATCATGGTGTGCTTGTCGGACCGGGACAGCGAGTGCGCTACAACCGTTGGCGAGCATACGATCAGGCGCAGGTTGGACATCCCACCGAGCGCCGTCACATCCGCGAAATCATCTTCGGTGCGCGGCGCAAAACGCGCTACTTCCAAATTACCAAAGAGGGATAAATAACAAAAAGGCACGTTCTGCAATGCAATAAAAAATCCTCCATCTAAGATGAAGGATCAAGCTTTGTTTGAAGCACTGCCATTTTGACAGCGTTAGAGGAAGTTCGGGGAAATCAAACCGAGATTTTTAACTATGGCAACCACTCGACGATCGCTTCTTCCTTAGTATTTGTATTGCGTTCGGGCGTGGTGCGCGTAAATTCCAGGTGAACCGATCGCGTTTGCTCACCGTCGGCGGCAACTGCCATGATCGGGAAGTGAATCATGCCGTCCTGGAAAGACATCTGGAAACGGAATGTGCCGTCTGGATTGAGCTGAATTGGACGACCGCCGATCGTTACGGTAGCATCGGGTTCAGTTGCGCCATACACAATCAGTTCAGCATCGGCAATCAGCCAGAACTGACGCGGACGCATCGACGGTGAAAGCCCTGCTCCCGACATGCCCATGCCCGACATGGTATACATTCCTGCCCCGGACATGCCCATCCCCGAAGTTGTGTACATTTCTACCCCGGACATGCCCATCCCCGAAGTTGTGTACATTCCCGCGCCCGACATTCCAGCCGCACTCATGCCCACGCCAGACATCATACCCATGCCGGAGGTGGTGTAAGCTGTGCTGCCCATCATGCCTACCCCAGACATTCCCGCGCCCGACCTTCTAGCCGCACCCATGCCCACGCCGGACATTCCCATGCCAGAGGTGGTGTAAGCTGTGCTGCCCATCATGCCTGCGCCCGACATTCCCATCCCGGAAGCCGTTGGCACTGCCCACTTGCCTACCCCCGATGGGAAAACATAGGAGCTGATTGCCTCTTCGGGAACCTGCTGCATCGAACCAAATACAGACCCTGCAACGCGCTGCGTCTCGGCAGACTGCGCCATTTCAAACACGCGATCGTAAACAGGACTAGCAACGCTTGCCACACTTGCCAACTGTCGGGTCGGATGAGGAAGCTCCTTCACCGTCTTGCCGCGCAGGTCATCTTCCCAAACAACAGTGATGAACTGGTCATCGATCCAGTCTGAGGGATAAACAGGCGGAATTCGCACCGGAGCCGATCGCGCCAGCATCAGCCAGCGACCGTCAAACGCCACGTAGCCAATTTCCACCACGTAATCTCGATCGCTTACCGGAATTGGCAAGTACCACTCCCGCGCCAGTTCGTCGCATTCATATTGCTGTAAGCTGTGCGGACGCTGAATTTCAACATTGATATCAGTCACGTCATAAAACCGCAGTGCCAAACGCACGCCCCCCTGCTGGCGCAGTTCTTCTTTTCGAGCCTTAGGAATATCCCAGTAGGCATAAGCCCATTGCGGGTCACGGGGCAGCAGCATGATGCGGGTTTCGCTATAGCCATCTGGCAACTCAGGCAATCCCTCATCTACAACGGCAAGAGCTAAGGCTGCCTCAATTTGTTCAGTTTGCTCTACATCAAGCCCAACATCAAATTTCGCTGCTTCCACTTCTGCCTGTGCTTCTAAAGAACGAGTTGAACTGGAAACAAACCGCGCCCGCTGAATTTCCTGGATTGAGCTAAGCAACTGGTCTTTTCTCATGCGGCTATAACGCGAGATGCCCAACTCGCTCGCAATTCGGCGGAGCTGCCGGAGGGTCATTTCTTCGATCGGCGGACGTTCTGTTGACATGGTCAGACCTCCAGATGTCTATCGTTTGAGCATGAGTGCCTTGATTCAAAGCTGAGAAAGAGAACAGAAACGACTGAATAAAGCTGGGAGTTCAATCCAATATCAAACCCATCAGTCTTTGGGATCGCAGGGGATCAATGTGTCCCTATCTTGCAGAAAATCAGCCTAAGAATCAAGTAGTTCAAAGCCTGATTCTAGTGAGATCAACGGAAACTCAGCGATCGGAACAGCAATAATGTCATGATTTTCTGACAAATGCCCGTTTGGGATCGGGTTGTGGGATCGGCAATATCAAGGTTTCATGACATTGCGAGCCAACTGTGAGTTACGCTAGAAGCCCTGAAAAACGGAATGTAAGAAAGTTGTCCTTCCAGAGTGCTGGGAATCCCTATCTGCTTAGAGGAGATGCTCACCCCAATCGTCTGCCGTTGCTTAGCAGTCGATCGCCTGAATAGGTGTTGTAGGGTACGCAGTGCTTTTGCTTGTCGGCAACTCTCTATTTGCACAAGCCGTCTAGACTGTCACAATGGCTAAGGCATATTGGCCATGCTAAGGCTGACTCTAAGACCTGTTCATTTTTTACACACCATCATGTCTACCGATCGCCCCACTCAGGAACCTGCACCCCAACCCGATTCTCGGCAAAGTCGGCTGATTAGCAGCGTTCTGGCTCCGGCAGTTCGGCTGTGGCTGCGATCACAGGTTGAGTCTGTCGCAGATCTGCAATTTCAGCTTGAAGGAGGCGATCGACAACTCCTCTCAGGCTATGTGCCAAAAGTGTCGATCGCTGCACGGCAGGCAGTTTATCAAGGGCTCCATCTGAGTCAGGTTGCGCTGACAGGCGAAAATATTCGCGTCAATTTTGGGCAGGTTCTTCGCGGCAAACCCCTCCAATTGCTCGAAGTCGTCCCGGTCTTTGGTAATCTGACGCTCCACCAGCGCGATCTCACCGCTTCGCTTCAGGCTCCCCTGCTGGCAACTGCGCTATCCGACTTAATGACCGCTCTATTTCAGCCCGAAACGCGCCACCTCTTGCCCCCGGAACTCACTGCTGCAATTGGAACAGGTACGATTCACATCACTCAGCCCCAAATTGAACTCGGCAATCAGCAGCTTATCCTTGGCGGCATTTTGGCAAGTGCAATGAATAATTCCCCCGTCCGAGAACCTGCGATCGATTCGCTCCAACAAGGAACTGCTTTGCCTCGCCTCCCCTTTTTGCTGCGAACCGGAATTACGCAATTCAACGGCAGCCAGCTTTGCCTTGATCGTCCCGAACTGCTGCCCACGCTCACCGCAACCCAGGGAACTCCACTGCCCCATCTCCATCGGTTTGCGATTGATCTCGGTCAGGAAGTCGAGATTCAGGAACTCCTTTTGGAAGCGGAAAGGCTGGTGTGCCGGGGGAGGGTTAATGTAGTACCAGCGTAAGAAGTTATCGCGATCGGGTGCAGTAAACCTGCCAGCTCACCCCTCATTTCCTCATCCCCTCGGCTCCCCCGCTTACTAACTCCCGCTTATCAACTCCGGTTCACTAACTAAAGAAAAAACCTCCCCACCATATAGATCGCCGCCGTCAACAACTGCATCAGCATGACCGGAATCCCGTATCGCAGAAAAGTTTGGAACGGAATACGCTTGCCGTGCTGTTCTGCAATTCCTGCCGCCACAATGTTAGACGATGCACCAACGAGCGTTCCGTTACCGCCCAGCGTTGCACCGTACATCATTGCGTAAAACAGGGGCAGGACTTCAGTGGGAAACTGCCCGTTAAAGTCGGGAGTTAGCACTTCTGCGCTCACCAGCCCCACGTTAACGACATACTGCTTCAGCAGAGGAACCATTGCCACGACCAGGGGAATATTGGGCACGACGCTGGAAATAAGACCCACAAACAGGAGCAATGCCAGGGAACCCAGCAAGATATTTTGACCGAGGATGACGGCAAGAAGTCCTGATAAATTTCCAATAATGCCTGTTTTTTCGAGTCCGCCAATCAGGACAAAGATGCTCATAAAAAACAGCAGCGTACTCCAGTCAACATCGCGCAGAATATTGTGAACGGTGTCGATTTTGCTTTGGTGTGCCAGCAGGAGAGCCAGGGCAGCACCGAGCAGAGCAGACGCAGCCGGAGAAACGGGAATTGGCAGCAATTCGCCTGCCACAAAAAACACGAGTACCGCAACCACAATGATTCCGCCGAGCGCCAAAACACGGGGATGATTGATTTTGGGGTGGGGCAAGTGTTCCAGGTCGGTTAGCTGCTTATGCCAGATAGGGGAAAACAGGAACGGGGTCATGATCAGCAGGGTGACGATCGCCGCCGCGCCGCCCAGACTGAGCTGTGTGAGGTAATCCAGAAAGCTGATATTGACTGCATCCCCTACAATAAACGTTGCCGGATCGCCCACCAGCGTCAGCAGCCCGGCACTATTTGCCACAAACACCATCAAAATCAGCAGCGGCACAAAGTCAACGCCTACTTCCTGTGCCATCGGCGGAATCAGCGGAGCCAGAAGCATAACGGTGGTTGCATTCGGCAGCACGGCACAAATCGGCGTGGTAATCGCAATAATGCCAATTAGCAGCCGCTTTCCCTGCCCCTTTGCCAGGATGACTATCTGGGTCGCCAGGTAGTCGAAAATTTTGGTGGGTTCAAAGGCACGCACCAGCACCATTACGCCAAAAAACAGTGCCAGCGTCGGATAGCTGCCGCCCACGTAGTCGATCGCCTCAGTCAGCGTCATGACGTTGGTAAACACCAGCAACAGCGCGCCCAAAAAAGCTGCAACTGTAAGGTGAATCCATTCGGTCATTACAAACAGGATCACGCCCAGAAACGCTGCTCCTGCGACCCATGCCTGCCAGTTTTCCATCTTCCCCGCTTCTCCGATAAGACGATACAGACTTGGGAAGCTGAGGAGCCAGATCTTTGCAATCACTCATTCCAAAAATTCATCCCGGAAATGTCACAAAAATGCTGTCTCTGCTCAGTCTTCTCCCTTTGCCGACGGAGTTAGTTGACGGGCTAAGGCTGGGAAATGCCCTTTTGCAATCGAGACTCAACGCTAAGCTAAAACCCAGGCATTATCCTGACCGCAAATACGTCCCAAAAATTGATTCCTCCGTTTCGATTGCGCCGATCGAATGAAGGCGGTCGAATTAGGCTGACTTGATTCCAGCGATTTGAAATTAGGGAAATCCGATAAATTGCCGATCGGAGGTTTCGCCTTCGGGTCGGGAAAAAGCTCCTTTATTCCTTACTGAATTCAGCAATTCAAGCGGATTTGATACGAAATCACCAGGATTGGCTCAATCGTAGCACTGGTTTTCCGGGCATCATACCATTCTTGGTTTGAATGCAGATTTGGCAGCGATCGTACCGTTTTGCGATTTGCAGACTTGATGCCTGCCCAAATCCCCTTTCCTGAAGTCGATACAATCAGCCGATACAATCAAGGGAATTGCTTTTTTCGCTTGAGGCACTATGCAATTGAACTGGCAATTAAATTTGTGGCTCGCTGTGTTTACGTCTCCCGGACCTATGATCGGACCCCTGCCGATCCGCTGGTATGGATTGCTGATTGCCTCAGCCGTGCTGATCGGGGTGACGTTATCGACCTATTTGGCAAAAAAACGCGGTGTCAATCCAGATTTAATGAGCGATCTGGCGATTTGGCTGGTGGTGGCAGCGATTCCGGCGGCACGGATCTACTATGTGGCGTTTGAATGGGACAAATACGCCAGCAATCCCTCAGAGCTGATTGCAATCTGGCATGGGGGCATTGCGATTCACGGCGCGATTTTGGGTGGCATGATCGCCACGCTAATTTTTGCGAAACTGAACAAAGTTCCCTTCTGGCAGCTTGCCGATCTGGTGGCTCCGTCTCTGATTTTGGGACAGGCGATCGGGCGATGGGGCAATTTCTTTAACTCTGAGGCATTTGGCAGACCCACGAATGTGCCCTGGAAATTGTTTATTCCTCCGGCGCAGCGTCCTCCCGGCTATACGCAGTTTGAGTATTTCCATCCCACATTTCTCTACGAATCGCTGTGGAATTTGGGGGTGTTCGCAATTTTGATGGTGCTGTTTTTCCGGGGGCTGCGCGGTAAGTCTTCGCTGAAGCTGGGAACCCTCTTTCTCACCTATCTGGTATGCTACAGCCTGGGACGTTTCTGGATTGAAGGACTGCGGATGGATAGCCTGATGCTCGGTCCACTGCGAATCGCTCAGGTTGTGAGTCTAGTTGGAATTGCGATCGGGGCGATCGGCTTACTATGGCTCTATCCGCTCAACCGATCTTTGCCGGATGTCGTGTCGATCGCAGAAGTAAACGAAGCAGCGCGAGCAAACGCTCAGGATTCGGACAAAAGCCAGGTATAAATTGATTTTGATTTCTTTCGTAGTAAACCTCACCCAAACCGCTTATCCACAGCACCTGCCTGAGGATCTACCAAAGCACTTTCGTAAAACAGAAAAGCCCTAGAGCAATTTCCAGGGCTTGAATCAGGGTGCATCTATACCCTACTTTTACCGATGAACGGTCAAATGGGGGAATTTACGGATGAGATTTATCTAGTTTTTACAGAAGTTCTTGCTTTCTCAAAGTTTTTACAGGAACGACGCAGTGCTGTGCGACAAATTTAACTTTTGTGTGATTTCATAGAGCCGAATCAACCATGACGACTGAATTTGAACATCGATCAATACCCGCTGAAGATCAGTCTACTATTGCCCCGGCAGTGTACATTGTGGGGGCGGGACCCGGCGACCCAGAGCTTTTGACCCTGAAGGCATATCGGCTGCTGCGTCAGGCAGAGGTCATTCTGTTTGCCGATTCGCTTGTGCCGACTGCGATGCTGCAAATGGTGCATTCTGACGCGGAAGTGATTCGGACAGCAAACAAAACTCTGGAAGAGATTTTGCCCGTTATGGTGGATCGGGTGCGATCGGGTAAATCCGTTGTGCGCTTACACTCGGGTGATCCGAGCTTGTACGGAGCGGTGCATGAGCAGATGCAGGCACTTGTCGCTGCCGAGATTCCGTTTGAGGTGATTCCAGGAATCAGTGCGTTTCAGCTTGCCGCCGCCAAACTCAAGGTCGAACTCACCGTGCCCGGGCTGGTGCAGACCATCATCCTGACGCGAATTAGCGGACGCACCCAGGTTCCCGCCGCCGAAGAACTCTCCTCGCTTGCCGCGCATCAGGCGAGCTTGTGCCTTTACCTCAGTGCCCGCCATGTGCGCGAGGCGCAGGAAAAACTGATGCAGCACTATCCGCCCGATACACCCGTTGCGGTTTGCTTTCGCCTGGGCTGGTCAGACGAGCAGATCTGGATTGCCCCCCTGGCAGAAATGGCAGACCTAACCGAGCAAAAAGACCTGATTCGTACCACGATGTACGTCATCAGTCCGGCACTGCGATCGATTACCCCAGAGGGGAAACTGCTTCACGATGCCCCAGACCCAAACGAGCAGAATTCCTATCGATCGCGCCTCTACAACCCAGAGCATACTCATTTGTTTCGTCCCCGCTAATGGGTTAACTATCCCGTGCAGTTTTGTCCCGGTACAATGGAACGAATAGAACAAGAACAGCCCAGAGAACTTTGGGAAGTCACGACTGGGAAAGTCACGGCGATGTCCCGAACTGCCCCCTCGCACTGGAGGATTTAGGAGGCAACGCAGGACGTTGAACACTTTCCAGGGATGGTTCCAGGCTGAGCGGACACGATCGTTTGCTTAGGAGCAGGCACAATGCCTTCAGACTCATCTTCAGATGCAAATGCAAAAATGCAGCAGCTCCGTACGGTTAGGAAAAAGCTGCTGGCACTTCACAAAGCATTGCTGGACTCGGAAAAAGGAATCTACGAGCAGTTTTACGGCAGAATTCAAACCACAGGCGAATATTTTCGCTTAGTCACCAGCCACGATTGGTTTAGCTGGCTGCGTCCCATTTCGCAGTTTATTGTCCAAATGGACGACGTGATTCATGCGAAAGAACCGATTGCCCCTGAAACGATCGATCAACTCTTGCAGCAAGCCCAACAGCTTATGCAGCCTGATGCGGAAGGAACCAGCCTTAACAAACGCTATCTACACGCGATTCAGCGCGATCCGAATATTGCCCTGATGCACGCTGATTTCACACAGCAGTTTGTTTCCCAGTAGAAGGGAAGTAAAAGGGGGCTTGAGGAGTGGCAAGTCTCCGACATCGCCCCTGCAATTTCCCTTTCTAACCTCTACTTCGGGGGGCTTTGAGACTCTTGAAACTCAAATCAATCCACTCAAATTAATTGGAACTTGCTGGAATTCAAGACGAGTTAGGTTCTAATAAGAACGAATGCCAAACAGCAGAATATAGAACAAAAATCCTGACAAAATGCCGTAAGCGCAGGATAGAAGCGATCGAAACGGAAGGTTACGCGCCAGCAGCACCCACAGGCTCAGTGTTGTGGATAAACAAAACATCCCAAACAGCATGCCGTAGCGACTGTCTGGACCCACAAAATTGACAAAAGTGAGAAGCAGAACAACCCATCCGGCAAACAGAAAATAATACTTAAAGTCGGAAGCAGGTTGAGGCGATCGAAACGCTCTGGTAAAAAATGCGAGATAGGCAATAAGAATGGGCGGCAGGGCAGCGGTTGCCAGACTGCGAACACCAAACTCGACATTAAGGCTAAATGCCTGAATTAAAAGACTTAGCAGCGTTCCGCCTAGAACAGCATTAGACAGGGAAACAACAACACGGTTAAGCGCGTAGGCGATTGGATGCGTTCGCTTACGAACTTCTTCTTCAGCCAGTTCTTGAGAGGATCTCACCATTGTTTTTGGGATTGGAGGATTGCAGACAGAACGTTAAGCCAATGCTTTGTACCTATTCTTGAATGAAGCGCATTGTTTCGCCACTGTCGCAGGAGTGACGCGAGGGTAACAGCAAAGCCGTTCTGTTCCTACTCCAGATTGACGCATCGAGCGATCGCATCAGCCAAAAGGCGTTTGGGCCATGCGGGTTTCTACCTGCAAAACAAGCTTGCCGACCTCTGCTTTCATTTCACGAATGCGAATCTCCATGCCCTCGTACTGAAAGTAAGGAAGCTCCATGAGCTCTTTGACGCGCTGCATCATTGCCAGCATCAACTCTAGTGAAACTGCCCCGCCCCCATGACACTGAAACGACTCTAACAGCACGGGTCGATCGCCAATTTTATGATAGGCAGTTGCTGAAAAGCGGATGTGATGAATTTTTCCCTGCTCTGCGGACTGAACCGTAGCATCGATCGCAATTTTGCCATTTCCCGGAAAGCTAATTCTGAGAGGAGGTTGCAGCGCGATCGCGACCCTTTGACCGTTAATTTGAAACTTAAATGGCGGAATGCGGTTGACGATCGCCTGATTACTCATTGCCTGGTTCAGGTCTGCCTCGGTTAGCACGACTCGACTAGTGGCATTGAGAGGCTTATCAAGTTCGAGTTTACCCAGCAGCAGACTGATTGTGTTGAGGTCAAGCTCTTGGGTATGCAGCTCCATTTCCTCAACGCGCAAATCCTGAACCACCATGCCCTGACCCCGTACTGATACAGAGTCAGCCTGCCCTTGAATGACTTTCAGCAAATCCGTGCGGACATCAACTTTAATCTCCTCCGCATTGTCAAGCTGGCTTGAAAGGCCAAGCTGAATTGCCTGGGAAACAAAATGTTCATCAAGGCGCGGCTCTTCGGGCATGGCGGGTTCTCCTACGGGGGTTTAGAGAGCAGTCATGACTTGCAGCAGTTCCGCCGAAAGATCAATTCCAGCATGACGCTTTTTCTGAAACAGGACACCCGCCAGAAAGTAGATATTGGCAGAATAAAAGGCTTTGCGCTGCCTTTGCATTTCGCTGATCCAGTTGCGAACTTTGGGTTCTGAGCTGTAGTAGCCAAACTGGAGCGGTGTCACCATAAAGTCAGACACCTGATAGCCCTGATCGATCGCGTGTTCGATCGTGTCGATCGGATTAGAGTAAGCCGAGATCATCAGTATTACGTTCTCGCAGTCCACCGACAGCAGCTTTTTAGTAATCGTTGCGCCGTCTACCCCACCATGCAGCGCGGGCATACAGATGTCGTCGTCAGGGGCAGGAATGTAGGGCGGATTTGCAATCAGGTACTGAGGATTTTTGGACTTTAATCCTTCAAAAAAGCAGTGATTGTGAACAAAGTATTTGTCGTGAAGCTGATACTGTTTAATTCGGGCTTGTGCCAGCTCGCAGGCAGCCGAATTTAGCTCAAAGCCATGGATCTCACCTGCAAAGGGAGCCTTCAGCAAAGAGTGAATCACAGGACTGCCATCTCCTGCGCCAAATTCTACGGCGGTAATTGATTCTGTTCCCTGATTTAGCAGCATTTTCTCTAAGCACTGAGCATAAAAATGCGACTCTTCAGGACAGAAAAAAACCTTGTTGGGTGAATAGGTTTGTAAATCAGACTTTAATTCTTTAGATAACAGCTTTGTAGATGAATTAGTGGCTGACTCACTAAATGAGGTAGATGAGATAGAGGATTTGGACGAAGCGATCGAGTCCATCCCTTCTTTTAACTCAGTAGCGTTTAACCCGGTGACGTTTAGCAGTGCTTCTTGCATGAAAAATCCTCAGATGCGAATGGACGAACAAAACAACCGGGTAGGCAATCAGCACTACCCACAAGACTCCAGGGACATCCAGCCTTTACAGCACTGTGCCTGCTTGTTCGGCTGCCCGAATGATGTTAACGATCGCGGCTCCTGCTCGATCGCCCAATGCTTTTTCTTGGTCGTAGCCCAGCACAACTTCCCAGGCGTTTTCGGGATACATTTCGGCAAGCGGGAGAGCAACCTGCTGCACCATCCACTGACCATGCCGCTCATCTTCGCGAATGTGCAGTTCCCAGTAGCCCATTGCCGTATCAGAGAGGTTGAGACGCTGGGCAGCAGTCATGTAATCGCGATAGATTGACGGTCCCACGATTTCAAAATAGGTGAGTCCACCGTTGTAGCGCAGGAAGTGCCGCTTGCGCTCGGTCAGTAAAAAGTTGTGGTTCACACAGGCAAGCAGTTCCCACGGAGCCAAGTCGAAATAGCCCTCGGGTTTGGTGTTTAAGCCCAGCTCTGCCATCATGTTGGCGTAGAAAGTCGAGTGCTTTTTGTTGTATCGACCGTTGCCATACTCTTCCATCAGCACCCGAATCAGCATGGCGTGAACTTCGTTGCTGGCTCCGCCCAAGATCCGAGACATTCGGCTAGCTTCGACCAGTCCATCTAGCGAGGCAATTGCCAGCAGCCAACGATAGCCTTCCAGCGACATTTCCTCGCGAATATATCGCTTACTTTCGGTGATTGGCGGCTCTAAATCTGCTTCTGCCCGATCGATCAATGCCTGGTTAATATCAGAAATCTGACGCAGGGCTTCGATGTCTATCTGCGAATTTTCCCAGGCTTGCCAAACGTCCTCAATGCGATCGCGCACCCACTGAATGTAGAACGAGCGCTCATTGCGATAGTTTTGCAGATCATCAAACCAGAACAGGTTTAGACGATTAATTCGATAAAGAATTCGCTGTAAAAACAGGCTTGCAGCCACATCAACCGTATTTCCATAAGCAGTGTCCAGCGCAGTGGCTAAAGCTGCCTCGAAATCATCCACAATCTCAGGATTTTGCTTGATCTGCTGGTCTAACGAATCATTCTCCAGCAAATTCACAAAGGTTTGTTCTGCTGCTTTATAATCTGGTGACGCGATCGCTGTTGAAAAATATCTCGTCTTTTCCTGAATCCAGCGATCGGGACTCAACGTTTCTATCATAGTTCGTTATTGAAATCGTTCTTGCCTATATTTCAACCACTGGCGCAATTCATCAAAAAAGAGAGTGCAAAACCTTATCTTTGTTCTAGAACTGCTGCTGTGTAATGGTTATTAATACCTTATCGAACAGAGGATTTTCTCACCGTCCATCTTTGGGAGGACAAATGAGAGAAAAATGAATATTTCTAAATAAGTGACTTGCGATACTGTAAAAAAATAGTTTTTCCTTTGATTTGCGGCGGTTTTTTATGAGGAAGGCATCCAGCTAGAGGTAGATGGGTGGGGGCGGAGACGGGAAGAGGAGACAAGAGGAGGAGAAGGTGAGGGAAGGCGGGATGGAGAGATAAAGGGAAGATAGAAGAGAGCGAATTTGAGAGATTTAATGAACCAGGATTCAGGGTTTGTTCGATCGTTTTTGCGATTGTCGATCGTCAATGTGCTGTCGAATTTGATGGTTCCCCTGGCAGGAATTGTGGATGTTGCATTTTTGGGACATTTATCAGAGATTCGACATCTGGCAGGAGTTTCGCTGGCGACGGTGTTGTTTAACTACATTTACTGGACGTTTGGCTTTCTGCGAATGGGCACCACGGGCATGACGGCGCAGGCGATCGGGCGCAAGGATGAAACCGAAGCATTGGCGATCGGGTTACGACACGCTTTGATTGCGCTGGTAATTGGGGTGCTAATTTTGCTGTTGCAGACTCCACTGCGGACGATCGGATTTGCGTTGCTGAGTGCCACGCCGGAAGTGAAGGCAGCAGGGCAGGACTACTTCCACGCGCTGATTTGGGGTGCACCTGCAACGCTGATTAACTTTGTGCTAATGGGCTGGTATCTGGGACGCGGACAGAGCGGTAAAGTGCTGCTGCTTTCGGCGGTCAGCAACGGCAGCAATATTGTGCTGGACTATTTCTTTGTGGGGCAGTGGGGCTGGGCGAGTGCGGGTGCGGGATGGTCTACCGCGTTGAGCCAATATCTGATGCTGTTGATCGGTTTAGGGCTAATCAGACGCGAGTTTCGCGGGCGCGATTTGCAGAAAGTCACCAAGCCACTCTGGGAGCGATCGGCTCTCGGCACAGTGTTCAGCCTGAATCGTGATATTTTGGTTCGCACGTTTGTGCTGGTGTCTACCTTTGCCTTGTTCACAAACCTGAGTTCGGCTTTCGGCACAGAGGTTTTGGCGACGAATACGGTTTTGCTTCAGGTCGTGACGCTAACGGCTTATTTTATCGATGGGTTTGCCTTTGCCACCGAAAGCTATGCCGGGCTGTTTCGCGGTCAGGGTACAGTAAAAGGCTTAACGCGGCTGCTAAGAATCGCCGGATATATGAGCTTAGCCGTTGGACTGCTGTTTGCGATCGCCTTTATCCTGCTGCCGCTTCCTTTGTTTGGCTTGATAACCGACCACCGTGCAATTCTCGATCGCATACCCCAATATGTTGTCTGGCTGCTGCCTGTGCTTGGCTTTGGATCGATCGCCTATATGCTCGATGGCTATTTTCTGGGTTTAACCGAAGGACCGATGCTGCGGCGGGCAGCAGTCATTTCAACGCTGGTCGGGTTTGTGCCAATGGCGCTCGTTGCCTGGTGGCTTCGCAGTTCCCATTTGCTCTGGCTGGCGCTGACGCTGTTTATGCTGGCGCGATCGATCACGTTAGCCATCAAAGTTCCTCAGACACTCAAGGATGAAGATTGAATTAATCTAGCTGAGATTCTAGGGGAGCATTCTCACTCGCCCACCCAGGCAACCGACCACTTCTCTGATGAATTCCCTGATGAATTCCCTGATGAATTTAATTCACCCTTTAATCCACTCTTTGCATCACTGAATTCCACATTACGACCTCAACTCCCCAGATGGGTGATTCCTGAACAATGCAAATATTTGTAACATAAACAAAGGAGTTCTTTGGGCTGCCCAGTTGCCTGACTGAATTCCTTGAATTCGTTCAATTCATTCAACAGATTGCCGGATATACAGACCGGTTATTTCGGCGACGCATCTATGGACACGCTCAGAAAAAACAAAGGTCAGCGCGGCTGGATCGTGATTGCTGCGGGTGCGACACTGGCTCTGGGATTGGTTGGTTTTGGCGTCAGCCAGCTCATCGCGAATCAGCAAAGGGCACAGCAAGCCGCGATTGAGGCTCAGGCTCCCCCACCAGAACGGGTCGAAGTGGTTGCTCTGGGACGGCTGGAACCGCAGGGGGAAGTGATTCGCGTGGGCGGGCCTACTGGTGAAAGGCTGGGTCGGCTTCAGGTGCAACAAGGCGATCGGGTTCAGGCGGGGGCAGTGCTGGCCTACCTGGAGAGCTATGGCGAACGGTTGGCAGAACGGGATCTGGCAGTGAGTCAGCTTCGAGAGGCAGAGCAACGGCTTCAGGCAGAAACCTCTGTTGGCAATGCCCAGATTCAAGAAGCGCAAACCCGCGTGCAGCAGGTCGATCGCCCTACTAATTTTCAGATCCAGTCGCAGGAAGCCACGATCCGCGATCTAGAAGCACAGTTTGCCTTGGCACAAGCTAACCTTCGCCGATCGCAGGAGTTACAGAGTCAGGGAGCCATTTCCCAGCAGTCGCTCGACCAGCAAATCACCCAAACCCGACAGGTACAAGAACAGCTCAATAGTGCCAGAGCCAATCTAGTTCGGCTGCAAACCCAGCGTCAGACCGACCTGCAAAACGCCCAGGCACAGGTTCAATCGCAGCGGGCAAGCGCCTCTCTCAGTCAGGTAGAGGCAGCAGTCGAGTCTGCTCGTCAAAACCTCAACCTGGTACAGGCAAAACTCGATCGCACCACCATCCGCGCCCCTCGCGACGGCAGAGTTCTGCGCGTGATCACCCACAGCGGGGAGACGATCGGGGAACAAGGCATCCTCGATCTGGGCAACACAAACCAGATGAATGTGATCGCAGAGGTTTATGAATCCGATATTGGGCTGGTGAAAGTCGGTCAGCCTGTGACGATAACGAGCCGCAACGGAGCTTTTGAAACGCCCATTACCGGAAAAGTCTCTGAAATTGGCTGGCAAATCTTCAAAAACGATGTGCTAGACGACGATCCGGCGGCGAATGCTGATGCCCGTGTGGTTGAAGTACGAGTCCGCCTGAACGACAGCAAACCTGTTGAGGCACTGACAAATTTGCAGGTGGATGTGAGAATCGACGTGAAGTAATCTTTCGGAATGGAATGAAAGACGATCGCGGCAATATTTACCTGGCAGTCAACGGCACACTAATGCAGGGCTTAGAGCTAAACTCGAATCTGCTGAACGTGGGAGCCACCTTTGTTCAAGAAACCGAGACGGCTCCAATTTATCGGCTGTGGTCGATCGACGATCGGCATCCGGCAATGATGCGCGTGGCAGAAGGGGGCAGAGCGATTGCGCTTGAAATTTGGGCTGTGCCTCCGGCAGGCCTAGCAAATGTACTGATGCAGGAGCCAGCCGGACTGGCGATTGGGAAAGTGCTGCTTAACAATGGCGAAACGGTGCTCGGCGTGCTGGGAGAACCGTTTCTCTGTGAAGATCAGCGCGAAATTACCCAATGGGGTGGCTGGCGTGCCTATATTGCTAACTCTTCAAGCTAAATCTTCAAGCACTTTTTAAACACCTTAAAAAACCGCATGGGCAGTTTCCCGGATGTGGTCGCGATCGCAGTTCGATAGGCTGGAGGATGTGTTCCTTTGTTCTTTGTACCTCCTTTGTGAGACTTGTATGAGTGACTTCCACTCTTCTGTTTCCTGTTCAGATGTCTTCTGCCAAGGTAGTCATCTCGAAAGTAGTCATCTTGATTGCAGTCATCTCGAAAGCCTCAAAACTGAATTCATCACGACGATCTCTCACCAAGTTCGCACACCGCTTAGTGTTATTTTTCTCTCTGTCGAACTGCTAAAACTGCATGGGGAGGACTGCACCGAGGCAATGCAACAAGCCTACCTTAGCCAGATTTACCACGCCGCCAAAGAAATCAATACCCTGTTTAACGAGACTCTGCCGATGATCGATGCTGATCTCGCTTAGCGTCTTTTGCGGCGGCACGATGCGTCCGCAATTCCTCAAGACGGTCATCTTCATCCGGTAAAGGCTGTAGAGAAACTGCCTGCTGCGGAATACCGATCGCAATTCCGGCACTATCAAAAGCAAGCTTTAGCCGCTTCCGATATTCTCGCGCCACCTCCCACTGTTTAAGCGGTTGCGTTTTGATCCAGAGGCGGATAGTTGACCCGGTTGAATCGAGCTTATCCACACCCAATAGTGCAGGCTGGTCGATAATTAAATCCTGCCAGTACGGATCGCGCGTCATGTCCATTGCTACCTGCTCAACCACGATTAAAGCCTGATTGAGATCAGTGGTATGGGCAACGCTGATGTTGATGTCTACGCGAGACCATTCCTTTGACAGGTTTTGCACGATCGTAATTGCGCTATTTGGAATGGTGATTAGTCGTCCTTCTTCGTTGCGAAGCTGGGTAATGCGAAGGTTCATATTTTCAACCAGTCCAGTAACTTCGCCGATCGCCACCACATCGCCCACGCCATACTGATCTTCCAGCAGAATCAGAAATCCATTAATCACATCTTTAATCACGTTTTGCGACGCCAGAGAGATACCGACGCCTGCTACCCCGGTCAGCGTCAGGAGCACTGGATTCACCTGCAAACCCAGCCAGGTTACTGCAATCAAAATTCCTGTAATGACGCAGAGCAACGCCGCAATACTTTTTGCCACTCTGGAGAAAGTGGTAAATCGCAGAACAAGACGCTGCGGAGCAGACGGATCAAAGCTCGAAGAATCTTGCAGTGCCAGGAAAAAGCGATCGATCAGGACTGCACTCACCCGCACTCCCAGATAAGTGACAATTCCCACTGCCAGCAAACGCAGCGGAATCTGAATCCACTGCACCAGTAAAGGCTGAAGCCATCGGCTATAGGGAAACAAACCCACGATAAAAAATAGCCCGCCGCCCCACAGGATAATCTGCAAAGTCTGTGATAGTCGCCGTTTAATATCGTTTACGCCTTGCTGCTGCTGATTTGCGGCGCGACGTTGCAGCAGTTCGCTCGTGGTAGAAGGGACGGGCGTTTGGGTTGAGTCACTGAGTTGCTGAGCATTGCTCTTGGACTGAACCGAGAGCGTCCGCCGCTCACTCTGAAGCTGTCGCTGAAACCGAAGCAGACTCAAGCTGCTAATGCCGATCGCCAACAGGGTAATCAGAGCGCGAAGCGTTTGACCTTTAATGGATTGGGGCTGCCGTTCTTGCTGTGCTCGCACCAGCGCATCGGCAATTTCAACGGTGAGCTGATCCGCCCAATCTTCTAGACTACTGCCGTTCACTTCGGCATCTAGGGCAGTTACGGTGAGCAGTTCATCCTCGTAGGTTCTGCTGTCTGCTTCATATCGAGCGGAAATAATGGGCTGACGACTGGTTGGGTCAACCCTAGCCGTGACCTGCAGCGTTTCTGGATCAAACTGGCGATCGATAATTTGTTGAAGCCGCTTCTGGATCAGGCTAATTCGGCTAGAAATTCGGTTTTCTCCCGGTTTATCGGCTTGCTCCACTTCAGGAACAGCGATCGTAAACAGCCTGCGTCCGTCGAGCCGCACCACGCCGCGATCGATGCCTGATCCGACGCGACTGGGCACAGGGCGAATCTGGGGAAAACTTTGCTCAAACTGACGGAGTTGGGGCGGTAGAGCTTCCCTGGGTAGACTGCTTGCCTGACCCACCGCCAAAATTCCCGATTGCGTCAGGACGATTGCCGCTGTTGCCAGTCCGATCAGTCCATAGCCCAGCTTCCGCAGGTGAAGTTGCCGGAGCCAGCCAGCCAGAATTCGTGACGCAGCTCGCTCGCGCGGTGGTTGATTGTGCAAATTGTTCATAAGCTAAATTCCCTAACGACATCGAACTCCGGGCAGCCAGTTCTCAAACCACTAACCCGCCAGTTTGTTCTATTCGGGTGGTCTCTAGCTATTCCTCCTTAACAGAGACGATCGGGCATAAAAGTCCAGGCAAGATGATAGTCTATTCCGGCGTGAACTGCCAAACGGCGATCGAGCGAAAAAGAAGAGTGATTAGGATAGCAAATCCTGAAAACACCCCTGAAAACACCCCTGAAAACATCCTTGGGCAAGACATTACCTGGGCGAAGAGAAATTTGAGACTCAGGGCTTAATGAGGAAATTTGAGGAGTGGCAAAAATCCTGCATTGCCTCCTAAATCCTCCAAAAGTGATTTGCGGTTATTTGTCGCTCCAAAAGAGCAAAGGGAGACTTTGAAACGAGGAGGAAGTGAAGTTTCTTACAGAATTGGCTACTGTACAGACACAATCGATAGCCCTTGCTTAGTGTGCCTGACAAAATCTGCCTGACAAAATCTGCCTGACAAAATCTGCCTGACAAAATCTGCATAGCAAAATATGCCGAACCAAGGGTTACTTAACCAGGAATTCTGCAAAAACCAAACCTGTTCAAAGTCTCCCTTTTAAAGTCTCTCTTTTACAGGAGATTTAAGGGGCTGAATAGACTAGAACCGGGTCAGAAATTCCCATAGGAGTCGATCGCCTGCTTTATTCGGTCGATTGCCTGCTCTACTGGGATTGCGCCCAGTTCACCCGATGCACGGGTGCGGATGCTGAGCGAATTAGATTCCACCTCTTTTGCGCCAATCACGGCCATCACCGGAATTTTCTCCTTCTCGGCGTTGCGAATCATTTTGCCCAAGCGTTCGCCGCTCTGGTCGATGACAACGCGAATCCCGATCGATCGCATTTGGTCTGCCACCTGTTTTGCAAAAGGCAAATAGTCTTCGGTGACTGCCAGCAGCCGAATTTGTTCGGGAGCCAGCCACAGCGGGAAGTCTCCGGCATACTCTTCGATGAGAATCCCAATCAGCCGTTCCAGAGAGCCAAATGGAGCACGGTGGATCATCACCGGACGCTTACGAGTTCCGTCTTCGGCAACATACTCCAGGTCAAATCGCTCCGGCAGGTTGTAATCAACCTGGACGGTGCCAAGCTGCCATTCACGGCCGATCGCATCCTGGAAGATAAAGTCCAGTTTGGGACCGTAGAAAGCCGCTTCACCAATGCCTTCAAAGTGATCCATCCCCAGTGTTTCCACTGCCCGGCGGATTGCGCCCTGCGACTTCTCCCAGGCTTCATCAGAGCCAATGTATTTATCGGATTCTGGATCGCGGAAGCTGAGCCGTGCCCGGAAGTTCTTGAGCTGAAGACTCTTGAACACCGACAAAATCAGATCCACCACATTGAGGAATTCCTGATCGAGCTGCTCTGGGGTGACAAACAGGTGAGCGTCATCCACCGTAAAGCCACGAACGCGAGTCAAGCCGCCCAGTTCGCCCGACTGCTCATAGCGATAGACCGTGCCAAATTCCGCCAGGCGCATCGGCAGATCGCGGTACGATCGCAGTTCACTCTTATAGATCTGAATGTGAAACGGGCAGTTCATTGGCTTCATCACAAAGCCTTGCTCCTGTTCCCGCTCCTCGTCATCGTCGGACATCATCGGGAACATATCTTCTTTGTACTTCTGCCAGTGTCCCGAAATCTTGAACAGATCGACTCTGGCAATGTGGGGCGTGACCACGGGCAAATAGCCGCGCTTGATCTGCTCCTGTTTCAGAAAGTCTTCCAGGGTCGATCGCAGCACGGTTCCTTTCGGTGTCCACAGCGGTAAACCAGGACCAACCGGATCGGCAAAAATAAACAGTCCCAGTTCCTTGCCTAGCCGTCGGTGATCGCGTCGCTGTGCCTCTTCTTTGCGGCGTTTATATTCGGCAAGCTGTTCGGGAGTTTCCCAGGCAGTGCCATAAATTCGCTGAAGCTGTGCCTTGGTTTCGTCGCCGCGCCAGTATGCCCCCGCCACCGCCTCTAGCTCGATCGCACTTGGGTCAAGCTCACTCGTGTTTTCCAGGTGAGGACCACTGCACAGATCCCACCACTGGTCGCCCAGGTGATAAATAGTGATTGGCTCGGTCTTGATGTCGTTCAGGATTTCTAGCTTATATGGCTCGTTAATCGCTTTAATCCGCTGCTCTGCCTCTTCCCGGCTCACTTCTTCTCGACTAACGGGCAGCTTACGGTTGATGATTTTGATCATCTCTTTTTTAATCGCCTTCAGATCCTTCTCGGTAAACGGATCGGGGCTATCAAAGTCATAGTAGAAGCCGTTTTCAATCCAGGGTCCGATCGTCACCTGCGCTTTGGGAAATAGCTTCTGGACTGCCATTGCCATGACGTGCGAAGTCGTGTGGCGAATCTTCTGGAGTGCTTCGGATTCGCTGGTGCGCGGTAGGTAAATTTTTTCGGGTTGCGCCTGGGCTTGATTCTGAGGTTGCTCGACAGCAGCGTGGGCTTCTGAATAGGACATGGGATGAATAGAATTGAACTTTTGATGCTCTAGCCTCTATCTTATCGACCGATGGGCTGAGCCGCAGTCCTTCATTTTTCATCTTCCTCGCAAAACTTTCTGAGAGAAGCGGTGAATCAACCTCACATTTGTTACATTTCGTAATATGCGTTAAGCTAAAAAGTACGAATTTACTGGTGAAAATGCTCGATTCCCAATCATCTCCTGACCCGGAGTTTCTCAAAAACCTGCTTCAGCCCCTTTTAGAAGACTTTCAATACTGGTTCAATCGATCGCGCACTTTATTAGAGTCTGAGACGATCGAATTTCTCACTACCGAACAACAAGCAGGCCTCCTGGTCCGGGTGCAGCAGGCGCAGCAAGAAGTTGCAACGGCTCAGATGCTGGTTAACCTCACCGAGGGACAGGTGGGCTTAGACACTGCCATTCTGATGCCTTGGCACCATTTGGTGACGGAGTGCTGGCAGGTCGGAATGCGCTACCGGACTCAGAAGGCAGACCGGCGATAGAGGGCAGGATGGATGACGAATCCTCCTAAAATCTGAGAAACTAAAGGAAGATAACTTTTAAAAAACTATTGTGTATAGTGTGAACGAGTGGAATTGAGCAGAGAATAGTGAAACGCCTGGCAAAGAGGGCTGACATTTTCTGCTCATACCGATAGCAAGTGCTGACAGTCAAGCTCGGCAGTCAGTCCCAACAATCGGTTTCGAGATTAAGGCGCATCTGATTTCTGAGAGATTTGGTCTGGAGGCAAGCTTTTATGTTTCATTTGCTTTACATTTTTGCCTTTACCATCCTGGCATTCCTGGCGGTTGGCAATCTCATTCGTAGCATGATGATGCTGGGCATCGATTCTCAGCGATCCTACGGCAACGGCAGACAAAATCGCCGCTACGTTACACCCCATCCTGAACTGCTTGATGATGCAGGCAATCTCAGTAAGGAGCCGTACTTGGTGATGCGATCGATTAGTGTTGAGGATGCCCGCGAACGGCTGGATGCCCTCTTCAATGCTTCCCCTGGCGGACAGGACGATCCTTCTGAAGAAACCCGCTAAGCGATCGCGCTCGAATGGAATTCTCAGAAAAACTTATCCAATGCGGCATTTACGGTCGTTGATATCAAGCTAAGTTCGTTTCTATCCCGCAAAATTCCCTGGCGATTGTTGCAGCTTAAAGGCAGCTCGCTGGGGATAATTAATTTTATTGATAGATAATTAATTGGCAGCTGGAGCTATGGGGCTAAGACAATAAGCTGCGGCGCTAAGCAGGGCAAGAGCAACTTAGGACGGTAAAGATTGCTGCTGCCGCAGGTCAAGACTATCTGCCAGACTTGGCTCGTCCCAATCCAGCGGTGAACTCTGGTCTGAAGGCAAAACGGTGACGATTGCAGGCGTTGTGGCTTCTGCGGTTTTGGGATTACTCGTTGTTTGAACCGTTGTCTGAGCCATTGTCTGGACCAGGGCTGGCTGAGCGATCGGAGCTGGCTGAACCTCAGGAGACGTGGCGGCAGCAAGTTGCTTTAATGCAGCAGACTTCACCACAGGCGGTCTTCCTGACTTGCTTTCTAATCTAGGAATGGGTCGATGCGGACGCAGCGCATGGGATACTAGAACCCCACTTATCGCCATGCTCAGGGCGGTCGCCCCCAATAGCACGATCAGCAAACTGGGTGCTTGAGAAGGCTGATAAAAGTCGCGATCGTCTAAAGCTGCACCGGGTAGACCCGTCTGCTCAAAATCAATGGCTCCATTCGTCGACCTCCCTGGTATTGGTTCTGCAGGCGGAGACGGTGAAATTCCCGATTCGGGTGGAGCTTCAGCCGTAGACGGCACAGTAGGAGCAGAAGAAACCGTTGCAGGAGAAACAACTGTCGGGTCAAGCAGCGATCGGGCTGCCAGCGTTGCCGCAACGAGCAGAATCGCCCATAGCCCAAAAACAAGGAGAAAGCCAGGATGGTGCGATTGCTTTAGCAAAGAGGTTAACCCCGGTGGGCGAGAACGCCGAGGGTGGGGCTGTGACAGTGGAGAATTTGAACGACCTGCTCGGGTCTGACGTGGATTTGATGTGCCTGACCGATGACGAACATTTGCTCTGGTTTGCTGCCGGACGGTTTGCCTGCCCATCGCTCTCAGCCCTACTCACTGCATCCCAAATCAACTACATCGATCACCCACTTCGTTACAGGCGTTTGATCCTGCTACGTTTATTCTATTCGTTTCACCAATTTGTGGGTAGGGGACAGAGGGGTGCGGTAGATGCAGCAGACTATGAATCGCCTTTGAGGGCAAACTGGATCAGTCGATCGACAAGTTGCGGATAGGCAATTCCACTCGCCTCCCACATCATCGGATACATGCTGGTTGCCGTGAACCCGGGCAGGGTATTAATCTCGTTAATCAGGATTTCTCCGGTCTGCTCTACGTAAAAGAAATCGACCCGCGCAATGCCTGCTCCGTCGATCGCCTGAAACGCCTGAATTGCCATTTCCTGAATCCGTGCCGTTACGTCCGGCGGCAGTTTTGCCGGAATTTGGTGGCTCGACCGCCCTGGTGTGTACTTGGTTTCGTAGTCGTAAAAGTCGCTGCTAAAGATGATTTCCCCTAGCACAGAAGCTTTCGGCTGATCATTACCCAAAACCGCGCATTCTACTTCTCGCGCTGTTACGCCTGCCTCGACAATGATGCGGCGATCGTAACTGGCAGCACTGTCTAGCGCGGCTTCTAGCTCGGCACGGGTGCGGACTTTGGCAATTCCAACAGACGAACCAAGATTAGCAGGCTTAACAAAGCAGGGATAGCCTAGATTTGCTTCTAACCGATCGCACAGTTTAGGAAACACACAGGGATTCGACCAGACCTCTGCTCGCGTCACCGTCTCATATCTCACCTGCGGCAGCCCGACCTGAGCAAAAACGCTTTTCATCGCGATCTTATCCATCCCCACCGATGAAGCCAGCACCCCAGAACCCACAAAGGGAACCTGCATCAGCTTCAGCAAGCCCTGAACCGTTCCATCCTCGCCGTTCGGACCATGCAGAACCGGAAACCAAACATTCACTGTTGCAGCATCAGACGGCAAATTCCACAGTTTGGCGCGATCGAAATTCTCGTCATTTAGGGCAAGCGGCACACCCGAATCGAGAACCTGCTGAGCGATGTCTCCGCTTTGCCAGCAGCCGTCCTTCTGAATGTAGAAAGGCAGCAGCGTATATTTTTCTGGATTGGGAGCGGTTGCCAGTGCCCGGGCGATTGACTGAGCAGACCGAATCGAGACTTCGTGTTCCCCCGATCGTCCGCCAAAGAGCAAGCCGACGCTAAGCGTGTTTATAGGCGTGGTCATGGATTTCTTTCTCCCGCTCACCTCATCGCAGATAGCCTATCACAACCCCACAATTTTGCTGCGCTATGCGGATAAACAATAAACCTAATTTGAAACCTAATTTGGAAGAGCCTTGTCGCCCTAGGCAGCAGCATCAGAAGCAGCCTGCGAATCGGGAGATCAAGCTCAAGAAAACGCAGTTAGCTTTTGCTTCAGCCAGATATCCTCTTTCGCAAGCAGGTAACGCGGGTCGGAATAGATTGCAATGGCCCGATTGTATGACTCCAGGGCAGACCCATAAGCCTGCATTTCTGCCAGCAGCAGCCCGCGATTAAACCAGGCTTGATGATAGTCAGGGTCGATCGCCGTTGCCCGGTCGTAGCAAACCAGGGCTTCCGCTTTGCGATCGATTGCAGATAACGCATTACCGCGGTAGTTCCAGGTGTGGCAATTGCGTGGTTCGAGCTTTAAAGCGCGATCGAATGCCGTTAAAGCAGCGTCATACTGCTCCTCAACACAGAGGACACAGCCTTGCTTCTGCCAGGATTGTGCAGAATGAGATTCAGAGAAAGAAGACATCAAATGAGACATCAAATGTAGATTGCTAGTGAGGATAAATGGCAGACCGGGAAGTGCCGCAGTCTTAATATCAAACTTAGATCACTGGAATTAAAACAGGGGTCAAGGGCTTCGCCTCAGCGTTAGCAGGAAGCCTTTAGACTCGCCTAGCGAGCAGGCAAATGGGCAGGTGGGACATCGACGCGGGCAGGGCGTTGGTATTTCGTCTGTGCAAGGTCTGGGTGGGTATCGCTTCGCTCTACGAACTCGATCGACGGGGCGGTTGTTGCAGTTGAATTGAACTGGGATTGAACTCAGAATTCGATCGCTAAAAATGCAACAGAAACTGATGGAAGAATTGATAAAAGAATAAGCGGCAATTTGCTAATCAAAAATCAGGTTTTTCATCGGGTTTCGGTTAATTAAGCAATGAAGATCTATCTTTCAACGCAGGCAGGGCTTCCATCGTTTGAGGGAGGACGAGGATCGAGCGCGTTCACTAATATTACCTTGTGAATCACGCAGTCCAGAGGAATTTAAGCATGAGCGAAAATGCTTTGAACGATCAGAATCAGGAGCGAGTAACAAGACAGCCCGCCGTTCCTGAAGAAGTCGATCCGCAGCAGTTGAAAGAGCAGCGGGAAGAACTGAGACGGGAAGGCAACAATCTGACCGCTAACCCTGGCGATCGAATCGACGACTCCAAGAGCTTGCAGGAAAAGGCTCAGCAGGTAGCAGTCGATGCACCGGACATCACAGGCGATCACATTGTGGTTCCGGCTTACTTTGTAGTAGATGAGCCAGACGGATCGCAAAAAGCACTGCACCACGTTAAAGATGCAGAAGAAATCTCAGATGTGATTCGGCAAGCTCGTATGGATGAAAACGGTGAGAGAACCTGGTGGTAGAAGAATTACTTTGGCTTGCGCGAAACAGTAAATTTGTTTCAAATAAAGTCAGAGAATTTTGTTCTCCGATCGGTTGATTTTTCAGCGCAAATTTCATTAAAACGCTCTTTTTTTAGGAGGAATTATGAATCAGTTAAGCAGAGAAAGCCTGCCTCAAGATATCAAAGATGTTCTGCCGGAAGAAGCTCAAGGAATCTTTGTTGCAGCCTATAACAGCTTCCTGGATAATAGCCAGGATGAAGCTGCTGCTCGTGAAGTTGCATGGCAAACGATTAATAATAATTCCCGCTTTGCTCGCGGCGAAGATGGCAAATACGTGACCGTGGATGAATACGATGGTGGTCACGATCGCCCCCTTGCCAATATGCCCAGCTCGTAAGCAAGATTGGCTTTGGGCAATTTGTTCTGTGCAATTCTAGTGCAATCAAAGAAGTGATCTTCCTAAGGTTAGGCAAGCTAGGGCTTGCCTTTTTTGTTGCAGGTTTATCAGCAGAGAAGCGATGTCGCTTACAGAATTTGAGCGGACGGGTATCCTGAATCTCTGTAAGCAAGATAAAACCCCTTCTAGATTGCCAAACTACCAATGAAGTTTCGTGTGGATTTGCTGTTTTCGTCTCGTTTTATGTCTCGCTTTAGCCGCCGAACCGATTCTCCGCAAAATCAATTTTTGAAACAGTCTTTCCGACGCGGATTTGCCGCGCTGTCTCTAATTCTGATCGGCTTAGTGGGGTCGTTTCTGCTGAAGGGAGAACTGCTTGGCATCGCCTCTGCTCGTGCTGCGAGTCCGCCTGTGAGCGAAATTCGGGGTGTCTGGCTCACCAACGTAGACAGCGAGGTGATGTTTAGCCCCGATCGGCTGGACGATGCACTGCAAACCCTGCGGCAAATGAACTTCAACACGGTCTACCCAACGGTGTGGAACTGGGGCTATACGCTCTATCCCAGCCCGATTGCACAACAGGCAAGCGGTGTGGCGATCGATCCGCGAGTGCCAGCTTTGCAGGATTGGCAAATGCTGTCGGACTTGATTCAGAAAGGGCATCAGCAAGGATTAACTGTGATTCCCTGGTTTGAGTTTGGCTTTATGATCACGGCTGAATCAGAAATTGCGCTGCGGCATCCTGACTGGATCACCAACCGACGAAACGGTAGCCAGATTTGGCAAGACGGTATTTATCAGCGTCGCTGGCTCAACCCCTTTAAGCCAGAAGTGCAGCAGTTTATTCTCGGTTTGATTCTGGAAATTGTCACTCGCTACAACGTAGATGGCATCCAATTTGACGACCATCTGGGACTGCCTGACGACTTTGGCTACGATGCTTACACGGTGCAGCTTTATCGCCGTGAGCATCAGGGCAAACTGCCCCCTGCGAGTCCGCAGGACCCAGAGTGGGTCAAATGGCGGGCAGACAAAATTACCGCGTTTATGAGAACGGTGTTTCAAGCCGTCAAAGCCCGCAAGCCCAATGTTCTCGTTTCTCTGTCGCCCAACAGCTATCCCTTTGCCTATCGCCACTTTTTGCAGGACTGGCGCAACTGGGAGCGATCGGGCTTGATTGAAGAACTGATTGTACAAATCTATCAAGGCAATTCGCAGCGATTCCTTGCGGAGCTTTCCCGCCCCGAAGTGCAGGCAGCCCGACAGCATATTCCCACTGCGATCGGTCTCCTGACCGGCCTTAAAGACACTCCGATTCCCATTCGGCAAGTGCAGCAGCAGGCAATCTGGACGCGCGATCGACGCTTTGCAGGTATTTCCCTATTCTTCTACGAAAGTCTGTGGAACCTCAGCCGCGAAAGACCGCAGGATCGGCAGGCAGTGCTGCGATCGATCATGGCAGGGCAAGTGAGGCGTCCGAGTGTCTTGGATAAAGGGGGAAATGATTAAAAATCCTCCACATGGGTACTCTATCCACTGAAATCGCCTGTTATAACAGAACCGATGAGTTACCTGTCAGGGTTCATCTATTCGGGGACTCACGTTTTGCTCCGTGATTGCTCTGTTGTCACAGGATGTTCGATCGATGGTGTACTCAGTGCGAATGGTCTTGGATACGTGGCTGAAGCATAGTACGGCTCAAGGCTCAAAGCTCCCGGAAAACCAAAAAGAGTTTGTTCGGGCAGGAACCGTGTTGCCGATCGTCGCGTTTGAATCGGCTGCTGAGAATCATTGGCAAATTACGCTCGGTCGAAATGCACAGGGTCAGCAGATCCAGTTCCAGGGCAGGAATACCTGGTTTGTGTACCGTCCTGCGGCGCAAATTTTGCAAGACGGACAGGCGATATCAAGCACTTCCCCATCAGGGGCAGTCACTCCCTCGTCCCCTACTTCTCCTTCTGCATCTACATTTATGTATAGTCTTCGCACCGTATTGGATACCTGGCTGAAGCAAACCACCGGGCAGGGTTCGACCCTTCCAGATGACCAGCGACAATTTGTGAACAATGGAACTGTTTTGCCACTGAATAGCTTTGCAACTGCCAACAATGATCACCTGAAGATTACGCTTGGTCGGAATGCCCAGGGTCAGCAGCTTCAGTTCAAAGGTCGAAATACCTGGTTTGTTTATCGTCCTGCGGTGCAAATCCTGCAAAATGGCAAGCCGCAGTCTCCCAGCCCGGCTCCCACTCCCGCGCCTCGTCCGCAGCCGTCTAAGTTTAGTATTCGGCCGCTGATTGATACTTGGCTCAAGCAAACCACCGGGCAGGGTTCGACCCTTCCAGACAGCCAGCGACAGTTTGTAAACGGCAGCACTGTTTTGCCGATCGTCGCCTACGAAGTTGCGCCCGATAATCATTTACGAATCACTTTGGGCATTGATGCTCAGGGAAACCAGGTGCAGTTTAAGGGTAAAAATACCTGGCTCATTTATCAGCCTGCGGTGCAGTTGCTTCGAGATGGACAGCCGATCGGCAATTCTCCCACTCCAAGCGGAGCGCGGCAGATTAACAGCAAGGGGCTACGGCTGCTCAAGTCGTTTGAGGGGCTGCGGCTTGAAGCGTATCTGGATGCCGTCGGCGTCTGGACGATCGGCTACGGCACGACTTCGGGCGTGTTCCCAGGACAGCGGATCACTGAGGCACAGGCAGAAGAATTCCTGCGGCGTGATCTGCGGCGATTTGAAGCAGCGGTGACGGATTTAGTGACAGTTCCGCTGAACGACGATCAGTTTTCTGCACTGGTGTCGTTTACCTACAACGTGGGTGAAGGCGCTTTTGGAGGGTCAACCCTGCTGCGCCTGCTGAATCAGCGCGACTATCGTGGGGCCGCTGAGCAATTTCAGCGGTGGAATCTAGGCGATGGCGTTGAGCTACCGGGACTGACACGCCGCCGCCGGGCAGAACGGGCACTCTTTTTGAGCGAAGACTTCACTGTGTTTCTCTAGCTCTTAGCATAAGAGCAGTTGGCCCATGGGGCGCATTGCATTAAATTCCTCACCAGGGGTAAGGATGGATACCCGATCGCCCATAATGACAACAAGCGATCCATTTTCTCCCCTGACCCCTGATCTCCCTTGACCCCCGAAGGAATCTCAATGCTGCGAGAAGTCACCCCTGCAATGCGCGATCCCAATACCCCGCCCGATGTGATCATTCAATCAGAGGCACGCCGCCCGGAAACCGATCCAACCTTGGGGATTTCGGCGAATATGCCTCGGCAGGTCGCACAGCAGGGCACCCCCCGACATCGACTGGTGGCGATCGGTGACTCGCTGACGCAGGGCTTTCAGAGCGGCGCAATTTTTAATACAAGTCTTTCTTATCCGCGTTTGATTGCGGCTGAGCTGGGCTGGGCAGAGTTCCGCTATCCCATCTTTGCTGGACCGGGCGATGGTTTGCCGATTAATCTAGAGTGGCTGGCCCGACGGCTAGAGCGGCGATACGGCGAAGAAATCAACTGGTGGGAATTTGCTCCGGCTCTGCTTACAGTGCGGGATTTACTCGATCGCAGCGAAGACTACTGGGAGCGGGAAGCGGGTTCGATTCCGCCTGACCCTTATGGCAGGATCAATCACAACCTGGCAGTTTACGGCTGGGATTTGCGAAACATTATTTCTAAAACCGCCGATTGGTGTCTGGATAAAATTCGGCAACACCCGTCCAGGGATAACCTGGTGCGTCAAATTGTGCAGAATGCCAATGAAATTGCTGCCGTTCGAGTTCTGAATTCCGCCAGAGATGCTGAGGGACGGGCACTTTCCCCGCTCGACGCAGCCCAGGCACTCGGCGCAGAAGGCACGCTGGAAACCGGAGAAGGCGATGGTATCGAAACGCTGATTGTCCTGATCGGATCAAACAACGCGTTGGGCAGCATCCTTCAGTTCAACGTGGTCTGGAGCGGCGAGGGTTACGACGACGTTAACCGAAACGATCGCTACACCGTTTGGCGACCGATTCACTTTGAAGCCGAATGGAACCAGGTCGTCGCGCAGCTTAAGCAAATTCGCGCCCGTCATGTCATTATCGGCACGGTTCCCCATGTGACGATCGCCCCCTTTGCTCGAGGTGTAGACCGCAAAGTTGCGCCCGGTTCCCGCTATTACCCGTACTACACGCTGCCCTGGATCAACGATGACCAGTTTAATCCTCAAAAACATCCCCACATTACCGAGCAGCAGGCCAGGGCAATTGATAGCGCGATCGATCAATATAACGATGTCATTGCCAACTCGGTCAGGCAGGCACGACAGGAAGGGCGAAACTGGTATTTGTTTGAGCTGGTGAGCTTGCTCGATCGGTCTGCCGTACGCCGCTATGTCCTCGACCCCACTGCGCGTCCCTCTTGGTGGGAAGACGTAGGTGGAGCCTACAAGCTGCCTGCGCCGCTGCAAGCCCTTGATCCGGTTCCTGACTCGCGCTTTTTCGTGTCCGATCGCCTGGGTCGCAAGCAGGGCGGTTTGTTTTCGTTGGATGGCATCCATCCCACAACGATCGGCTATGGCATCATGGCGCAGGAAATTATTCAGATCATGCAGCTTACTGGAGTGCAGTTTAATCAGCCCAACGGCACGCCCCGACAGGGCAAAGTTGAGATTGATTTCGATCGCCTGATCGAGCTGGATACGCTAATTTCTAATCCGCCCAAATCAATTTCGAGTGACTTGAGTTTGATTAGCTGGCTGGACAGTAATTTTAATGTGCTGAGTCGGATGGTGCGATCGAGTACGGCTTAGGGGGCGGGGCGTAGAGAGTAAAGCAACTGGGAATTCAACGGCAAACTCGAATATTTTAGTTAGGAATATTTTAGTTAGAACGATTCGCGATCGGATTCTCCAAGATGTAACTCAGGCAGTGCCCCTGCTCACGCGCTACCAAAAGCTCTGAAAACAGGAGGAAGCCATCGCCCTAGAAAGCCCAATTCAAATGGAACTGCTGCTGTCTGGACGAATGATTAAATAGTAAGACACCCTCAAGGCTAGGAAGGGGGATCAAATTAGTTGATGCGCTCTGTATTGCCGCCTTTGACCCAGCCTTCACTGCCATCCGTCAGCCGAATTTTTTGCCATCCGCCATCCGGGCTGTCCTGCAAAACCGTGACCTGTTGATTAAAGTCAACTCCGCCAATTTGAGCTGCATCTGCACTGGCTTCCTGCCGCAAAATTAAACCGATCGGCTGATTAACCCGGGCAGCAAATCCCTCCGTTGCCGGACTGGGACTCGCGGCAGGAGAAGCAGCAGGGGCAGCAGGACTGGCAGCCGCAGACGGAACAGCAGGCGGAGCAATCGGAGACGGAGACGGATCATTAGGAAACGTCGGTCTGGGCGGCGGAGTCGCGACGCGAGTGAGCAGATATCGAGTAGCCGCCATGCCCGAAGCAAACAGTAGCCCGATCGCCAGCGTAACTCCCAACACAAACTGACTGATATTGGTCAAACTCATCGTGCAATCCCCAATCTCAAAGGTGAACTCAACGACACCCTATTGTATGGACTGTTGCTGAATTCTGCTACCTAAACTATTAAGGCGAGAGGCAAGCCGCACTCTGCCGTTTTCTGCCCAGTCTTGCAAAATCCGAATCTGGTCTTGAGCAGTACGCGCCAGGGGAATGAGCTGACTAGCAGCTTCTAAAATATCTTCTGTCGTGAAGTCTCGGTTCTGGCTAAAGCCCAGGTGCATAGCTTCGATTAAAATTTGCTCAATTTCTGCCCCAGAAAAGTCAGGGGTTTCATAGGCAAGGCGATCGAGGTCATAACTCTTCAAGTTGTGGGGACGCAGGCGCGAAAGATGCACGGCAAAGATGGATTTTCGCTCTTCCTGGCTGGGAAGCCCCACAAAGAAAATTTCGTCAAACCGTCCGCGCCGCAGCATTTCGGGCGGCAAAGCCTGAATATTATTCGCCGTCGCGACAACAAACACTGGAGATTTCTTTTCGGCTAACCAGGTAATAAACGTACCAAAAACACGGCTCGTGGTTCCCGAATCGCCTCTACCATCAACACCGGCAAACGCTTTATCGATTTCGTCAATCCAGAGAATGCAGGGAGCCAGAGCCTCCGAAAGCTGAATCATCTGTCGGGTTCGCAGTTCCGACTCTCCCACCAAACCTCCAAACAAACGACCCACATCCAGTCGCAGCAGAGGCAAATGCCAGTGATGGGCGATCGCCTTTGCCGTCAGGGACTTCCCAGTTCCTTGGATGCCGACCAGCAGCAGCCCTCTGGGATGGGGTAAGCCATACTGACGCGCCCGCTCGGTAAAGGCTCCGCCCCGCCGTAATAGCCAGTCCTTCAGGTTATCCAGTCCACCAATGTCAGAAATTCGCTCGGTTGCTGGATAAAAGTCAAGGATCTGGGTCTGGCGAATGGTTTGCCGCTTTTCTTCCAGCACCAGCTCGACATCTTCCTCCTGAAGGGTTCCTCGACTGGCGATCGCTTTTGCCAAAACGCGGCGAATTCGCTCCATTGAAAGTCCCTGACAGGAACGCACCAGTTCATCCAGCATTTTTGCGTCCAGCGTTTGCCCGGTTGCAGGTAAAAGGCGATTGAGTTCTGTTCGAATCTCCTCGGTTTCCGGCAGGGGAAATTCCTGGACGGTCAGCACTTCGCCTAAGTCTTCAGGAATTGAGAGCTGGGGCGACAGCAGCACAATATTCTTCGGCTGAGACTTCAGCAAACGCGACAAGTTTCGCAGCTTCCGCGCCACTGAAACATCTTCGAGAAACCGATGAAAATCTCTTAGCACAAAAACGGCAGGAACCGTCACAGGCAGCTTTTCTACAAATTCTAGTGCCTGAACAGGATTGCGTTTTCCAAAGCCCGTATCGTTGGGATTACCTTGATAGCCGTCTACAAAATCCCAGAAATAAACACCCCGGTTGCCCTGCCGTTTTGCAGATTCGACAATGGCAGCTTCAACCCGTTCTTCTTCGCGTGTCGGGATGTAAATGATGGAATAGCGGGCACGCAGCAGCAGTTCAAACTCGTCATTAAAAGCCATCAGCAGTCAGAGCCTAGTGAGCGGTTCAGATGAAGTGATTCACAGTTGAGGCAAATCGCTATACGAAAAGTCTCCACTTCACTCTACCAATTCACTCTTAGAAATCAATCCGCTTCCGGTTCTAACTGCTGATTTTCCTGCCGCACAGGACGGCTGCTACTAGGGTAGATGGTTGCGTAAGGCTTCCAGCGATGCCCAACGCCGATCGACTGTCCCCGACGTCTCACTGTTCTCCTGAATTTGAATACCCTGACACTGCTGATCACAAAGCTGACGCTGTGGCAGAGCCAGACAAAACTGCTCATACAGCCAGGTTTCAGGCGCAAAAAATCCGTTGGGCGGCAGCGTTTCGACCAGATCGTCAAAGGCAACTTCGACCTCTGCGCCCTCTTCTTCAGGCTCAATTCGCTCTTGAAGCCAGATCACCTCAGAAGCATCTACCACAAGCCGATGATTGTACTGCTGAAGGCAGCGATCGCAGGTCAGCGTTACGATCGCTTCTGCCTGGGCACGCACTTCCAGATAGCCTGACCGATGGCTCACTTTAACAAAGCCCTGCACCGGAGTCAGCGTTTCCAGCTCGCGCAGGTGCTCGCGTACAGAAATCGTTTCGGTTTGTTCAACTGCCTTTAGAAGCTGCGGGATGTAGATCCGTTCCATAATCAGTCCCTTTAACACGAATTAGAGCCACGACAGAAACAGCAATCCTGCCTCAGCTCTTTTCATCAGTTTAACAAGCACTGTTTATCAAAAACGTTGAGTATTTTCCGACCGGGGCGATTCGGGTTTACCCAGAATGAGGGTTACTCTTCAGCAGGCTCCGCTTCAATCTGGTGCAGACGAATCACTAAGCGGCGATCGGGTTCTCGCCCCCGGCTAAAGGTTTCCAGGTCAGTGAATTCTTTCAGATAGGTATGTACCTGTCGGCGTTCTGCGGATGAAAGGGCAGTCAACTCGTATTCCTCACCGCTTTCGCGCACCTGCTCTATCGCACGATCGGCAAGAGCCTGAAGCTCAGTTTGCCGTCGTACCCGATATCCTCCCAGCTCCACTGTAAACGCGGTTTGCTGCTCTTCTGGATGCCCTAAGTTCAGCGTAGTATTCGCAAGATACTGAATTGCGTCTAGAACAGCCCCATCCGTTCCTAGCAGCGACTCAACCTGGGCAGGAGACAGGGTGCGATCGTCGATCGTCAGCCAGCAACTCCCCTCCGTGCTAAGCTTATCTGCATTCACTTCAACAGAGGCGGGCAGTCCCGCCATGGTCAGCAATTCTTCCAGCCATTGTTTGCCGTGCTGAACTGAGGTGTCATCCATAGCAGCCCCTAACCTTTTTTCTTGTCGGTGCGCCCAGTGTCTTTCTTTGCAGTCTTATTCACAGACTTGTTTTCGGATTTAGGCGCATCCTTCTTAGCCGTTTCTTTCTTAGGTTCCTCCAGTTCTTTTTTAGAACGAACTGGCTCAAACGGTAAAGCTTCTCGACCGTTGCCCTGCGCTTTTTCTTCAGCCTCCACCAGCTTTTGCAAATTTTCCGGCAGGGGTTCTCTGGAAAGAATCCAAGTTTGCAGGGTTTGGAAAATGTTGGCAATCACCATATACATCAGTACCCCGGCAGGCAGCGGGAAGAACAGAAACATCCCGGAGAATATCACAGGTGTAATCCGGTTGACCGTCTGCTGCTGCGGATTCGAGTTCGGTCCCTGTCCTGAGATGAGCTGGTTGACGTACAGGCTGAGTCCGAAGAACACCACCATGCCGACAATATCCCAATTAATGCTGCCATCTGGATCGGTTGCGCCAACTCGTCCCAGAGCTTTGATAAACAAGAAGCCTTTGTTGGCTGCCAGTCCGGGCATTATTCCTTGCAGTGTAGCTTCACCGGGCTGGAGTGCTTCCAGGCTACCATTTTCATCAATGCGAACCAGATCTTCGCCTTTGGTAATCTTCCAGCTTGGCTTCAGCTCGGTTTCAGGATACTCCGCCAGCACTTCTTTCAGCGATTTACCCTCAGAAGTTTGAAACAGAATTGGCGTTTTCTCACCGATTGCAAGCTTATTTCCACCTGCAAGCAGTGCCGCGACCGGAACGTGAACTCCGTCCGCAATATAAATATTTTGAGGATTCGTGGTAAAAGCTTGGGGCTGAATCTGCTCGATCTGCTCACGCGGCAAAATCTGCACGTTAACGTTGTAGTTCACGTCAGAGAATGGCGACCCACGCAAGGTGGCAAACAGCGCAAACAGGACAGGCATCTGCACCAGAACGGGAAAACATCCCGCCAGCGGATTGCCAAATTCCTTATAGGTTTTGCTCATTTCCTCCTGCTGCTTTGCAGGGTCGTCCTTGTAGCGTTCCTGGATTTCTTTGACCCGCTTTTGCATGGCAGGTTGAGCAACTCGCATCCGACGCATACTGCGAATTGAACCTGCACTCAAAGGATAGAGCGCAAAACGAATTACCAGGGTCAGGGCGACGATCGCCAGACCATAGCTAGGCACAATCCCGTAAAAGAAATCCAGGATCGGCAGCATTACATTGTTTGATAAAAATCCGACACCAAAGTCCATGCGCTTTGTCTACCTGCGTCCTTCGAGTGAGTCCAAGTCTAGCGTACCGAAATTGTGAGCGATTATGAGTAGAGAAAACCGAAGAGGCAAGGAGCTATTATCTGAGCAACAGGGTCGGGATTTTCCCGCAGAGTCTCAGACTCAAAGCATCTCCTGCCCTCGGAGCAATTACTTCGACGTACCTAGCCCGCCGCTGATGTTCCGCGCTCTTGCTGGAATTTTTTCACTAATGTAGCCATACACTTCTCGGAACTTGGGCACTGCTCGCAGCTCAATCCGGCTGCCGTCCTTGAGCGTAATCACCATATCGCCCCAGGCTCCCAATCCTCGCGGTACAGTCACAATTTTGGCGACTTCCGAGTAGATAAAATCAGCTCGATCGCGACCCATCCAGCCGCCTGTTACCGAGATTCGGCGATCGGTAATGCGATAGCGAAGCCAGAGGGCACGAACGATCGCGCCAACCGTAAGCGGCAGGCATATCACTGTGAAGCCTAGCAGAATATTCGTAATTAGCTCGCCGATATGAGGACCGCCCTCGTAATAGACTTCTTCCTTAATCGCCATGCCATACCTCAGCACTTGTCAATAGCTGCTTTAATTCTTGCAGAAATTGTTCATAACCGCACTGAGTTGCGCTGGGTTTTACCACAATAACCAGCATCCAGCCTGGAACCAAAGCGGGAAGAAACTGCCGGAATACAGCATGAATTTGCCGCTTAATCCGGTTTCGCACTACTGCCCGCTTACTCACTTTTTGGCTGATCGAAATCCCAATCCGGGCACAGCGAACTGCCTCTGAATTTAGCGCAGCCGGCAAACGCAAAGCTCTCAACGTCAAATTAGCAGTCGATCGCCGTAGACCCGACTGATAGACTCTGCTAAAGTCATCACGATGTTTAAGCCGATGGCATCCAGGCAGAGCCACGTCAGCCCATCCATTGACGATCGCGTCTAACTAACAGAAAGTTTTTCCCGACCTTTCTGCCGCCGCGCCTTAATCACACGCTGTCCATTCTTGGTTCGCATTCTTGTCCGAAAACCAGAAACCCGTCTGCGCTTCCGGCGAGTTCCTTCCAGGGTGCGCTTAGTCATACCGCTTTGCTCCCAGCAATTCTAAAGATCTAAAAAGCCACGATTTCTAATCATACCACCCCGTTGCCGGGAAGCAAGAAGGCTAGCGAGATGCACTGCCCTGGTTGTTGATGCTAAGAATCCAGGTTCCCACATAGCGCATCATCGGCAGATCGCCCGGAGAGCGCACCATTGCATTGAAATAGTGAGTTCCCGGACGGTTGGGGTTCCGTACGTTAGACAAAATGATTTGCACCCGGGTATCTGCCGGAACAGGTTCCTGAGGGTAAATTTCCAGCACCCGGTTATCCTGATCCCATACCACATCCTCGATCGCAATTTTCTCGCCGTTTGACGTGACTTCGACCCGCTCTGGGTCAAATCTGCCCCCATAAGTTTCGGGGTAAGTGACGGCAAATTCAGATACCGCAAACGTCATTTTGGTGGCTGGAATATTGAGATAGTACCGATCGCGAGTTCCCGGTCTACCATAGTAGTCCTGCCGATAGCTGAGCTGATTTTCCCGGCTTACGCCACTAAAAATCGTTAACCCCGGACCTCCCTGAGCCAGAGCGGTTGCAGCTAGCCCGGTCAGGAGACAGCTACTTGCTGCTAGAGCGGCAAAAAGACGAAGCATTGGAGAAGTTTGGCGTTTCATAGGTTAGGAATGATTTACAGCTACATTGCCAGGAATGTTAGCAAGTCTTAATTCACCTAAAGACTCTATCAAAATTCGTGAAGTTCCGCGTGCGCGATCGGACGTATCCAAGGACTGGCACAAGCCTCTGCAAGGCGTTTAGAGTATTCCACCCAAGCGACATCGCTATGGCAGAGACCCCGATGTCCCGACGATTTCTCGAATTCGGTAGATCGGACGCTTTTGAGACTCATGATAGGTTCGCATCAGCAGCTCTGCCAAAAGCCCAAAGCTAAAAAGCTGTACTCCCGTTAAGAACAACACGACTGCCAGAAACAGCAAAGGGCGATCGCCAATACTTTGCCCCAGTGCAAACTTGACAAAGGTCAGGTAGAGTCCGGTTGCTATGCCTAGCAGCATTGAGATCAAGCCAAACCAGCCAAAAACGTGCATGGGCCGGGTGAGAAATCGCTTCATAAAAAAGATGGTGAGCAAATCCATCAAAACGCGAAATGTGCGCCCCAAGCCGTATTTACTCTGTCCAAAGCGGCGGGCATGATGCCGAACCGGAATCTCAGCGATTCTGGCTCCCTCAATAAATGCTAGAGCGGGTAGAAAGCGGTGCAACTCACCATACAGATTCATATCGATCACGAGTTCCGATCGATAAGCCTTCAGTGAACAGCCATAGTCGTGAATCTGCACGCCTGTCACTCGACCAATCAGCCAGTTCGCAATGCGAGAAGGAATCAGGCGAGTCATCATGGCATCCTGCCGCTGCTTGCGCCAACCGCTCACCAAGTCATATCCTTCTGCCAGCTTTGCTAGAAGATTGGGGATATCAGCCGGATCGTTTTGCAAATCAGCATCTAACGTAATAATTACTCGACCCCGCGCCTGGTTGAACCCGGCTGCCATTGCTGCAGTTTGACCGTAGTTGCGACGCAGCAGCACTGCTTTTAGGTCCGTCCGCTCCTGAGCCATTTGCTTTAGCAGCTCGGTCGAGCCATCCTTTGAGCCATCATCAACACAGATAATTTCATAGGAGAGCTGATTGTCTTGCAGCGTTCGGGCGATCGTCTCCATCAGCACAGGTAGGCTTTCCACCTCGTTGTAGAGCGGCACGACCGCAGAGACGTCCAGCGGCTGACTGGGTAACACAACCCGTTCCTTCGCATTGCCCGACAACAAGGATGAACTCATAGCTTTTTTAAACTCCTCTCCCAGGTAGTATTCCATTCTCAGCATGAAACTGCATAGATGGAAAGATCTCAATCTGCTTGTAGGACGCAGCAGCCGATGATTGAGTGCCATTTCTAGTCAAAAGGGCGTGGCAAAATACATCATAGAACTGAAGAAACGATACAGTTCCAGCAGTCACAATGAAATATAGTTCATCTCTGACTCTATCCAGGTCAGAAGTCATGTCAAGAGGTTATTCTTCATGCCCCTGACAATTCTTGTTGCCGACGACGATCCAGGAACTTGTCTTGCGGTCAGTGATTATCTTGAGCTCAAGGGCTATTCGGTAATTGCAGCAGACAATGGGGCAAAGGCACTAGATTTGGTCGGTCACTACAGACCGCACTTGCTCGTCACAGACGTAACAATGCCGCAAATGGACGGCTACGAACTCGTTCGTCAGGTGCGTCTCAAGCCAGAATTCCGGCTGCTGCCTGTGATTTTCCTGACCGCCAGAAGCGATACCCAGGAGCGAATTCGTGGCTATCAGCTAGGGGGTGATGCCTATCTTGCTAAACCATTTGAGCTAGAAGAACTGGGAGCCGTTGTTCGCAATTTGCTGGAACGATCGCAGCTCATTGCAACCGAGTGGCGATCTCAGGCAACGGTGGGAAGATCAGAAACAGATACGGCTGTGCAGCCTGTAATTCAACCGCCTGCTTCGCGTCAGCAGCTATTAGATTTTACAGGCCGCGAAATCGAAGTTCTTTCCCTGCTATCCGAGGGATTGTCGAATAACCAGATCGGAGAGCAGCTCCACCTGAGCCCGCGTACGATCGAGAAATATGTGAGCAGCCTACTGAGAAAAACTGAAGCGAACAATCGAGCAGAACTGGTGCGCTATGCAATGGAGCATCACTTAGTTGACTAAGCAAAGTTGACTGAGCAAAAGCTATTTTTCGCTTGCTCAATTCCAACGGAAGTTGACCAAATCTACCGCAAACCGAATGCTGCTCAGGTTTTGACCTTTATGTTAAGCTTGCCCGGAGTACGACGAGTCTTACGAATCGAGTAAGGCAGTACCCCAACTAGCAGAGCAAAAATCTCATCCGGGATGCGGGCGATCGTTTCTTGATCAAAGTAGGTTTCAAATTGGGTTAAGACCATCTGGGCGCGCTTATCCGGCTCCGACTGGTCAGTAGACTGCTGGGTAAGCTTGATCCACTGTCGCCGGATCAAGTAGGCATTCTGGCGATCCTTGTGATGTTCAGGACGCAGCAAAGAGAGGTTTCCAACGGGAATAACGCGCTGACAGTCTTGATCGAAAATGCTGCCGATCGCTGCCCCTGGTCCTGCAAACTCGGCATGAAACTCTTTACATAAAATGAGTCCGTTGCGTCGCCGACTGTTTACAATCCAGAGTTGACCCTGACGCAACCGCTCTAAAATTTGCTCTGCTGCCTCATCTTCAAGCTGGGGCGGGTAGTCGAGTTCTGGCATGAAATCGATCGCGCTGCCGTGAGGCGGATTGCAGCTGTTCATTGTTCGGTTGGTTGAGACAGCATAGAAAGGACTCTCTCGTGAGGGAACCTGATAATACTGCCGAGTTTCGCTGTCCATCTCAATCAGCTCCCGTGGCTTGCCTGAGGCAGGCAATTCATGCAATACACTTTTGCAACACCCTCTTGGAACACCCTTTTACCGGACGTTTACCGGACAGATTTTGCAGGAACACCTTACCGATCGCCTGAAGTTACCGATTGCCTAAAACAACTGCTGCCCTAGACAGCATCTGCGGCAAAATCGCTGCCTTATCGATTCGATGATACCTCCATCTTATTGCATTCAACTTCGGCTGGGCATGGGTGATCATCAAGAGATTTTTAAGGAGATATGAAGATTGCCTGACAACAAGAGGTTTTTACTTGTGAGAGGGGTGGAGGTTACGGAGATTCTGCAGGAGATCTGCAATCGCTTCTCTAAAGCAGCATCTTGACGACTGAGGATGAGATTAAGGTGCTGCTTCTGATGCCGCACCCGCCTACAATTGTCAGGTAGACCTGTTTGAGTGAGTGATTGCCCGTGGCATTTAAGGTTGGCTTATTGGGATTAGGAACAGTCGGTTCAGGCACAGCCGCGATTCTGCTTGATCCGGCGCAGCGACATCCCTTGCTGCAAGAGCTGCAAATCCATCGTGTAGGTGTTCGATCGCTCGATAGAGCCAGGTCGGTCGATCTGCCCGCAGAGCAACTCACGACTGATTTAGAATCGATCGTCACCGATCCAGAAATTGATATTGTCGTTGAGGTGATGGGGGGCTTAGAGCCTGCGCGTTCCTTAATGTTGAAGGCAATTGCCCACGGCAAGCACGTTGTCACTGCCAATAAGGCGGCGATCGCTCGTTATGGGGATGAGATTTTTACGGCAGCAAATGCGGCTGGGGTTTATGTGTTGATTGAGGCGGCGGTTGCGGGCGGCATTCCGGTGATTGAGCCGTTAAAACAATCGCTTTGTGCCAACCGAATTCAGACAGTCATTGGGATTGTGAACGGCACCACAAACTATATTTTGAGCCGGATGCAAGCGGAAGGCAGTGATTTTCATGATGTACTGGCAGACGCTCAGCGATTAGGGTATGCCGAAGCTGATCCAACAGCAGACGTTGATGGACTCGACGCAGCCGATAAAGTGGCAATTCTGGCATCGCTGGCGTTTGGGGGGCGAATCAAGCTACCCGAAGTCTACTGCGAAGGAATTCGATCGGTCAGTGCAGCGGATATTGCCTACGCAGAAAAGCTTGGCTTTGTGATCAAGCTACTGGCAACGGCGAAGCGGGATGCTGTTAAAGATGCTGTTAAAACAGATGAACTAGAGCAGTTGCAGGTGCGGGTTCACCCGACACTGGTTCCCAAGAGCCACCCGCTTGCCAGCGTAAATGGCGTCTATAACGCGATTTTGATCGAAGGTGAACCTGTGGGGCAGGTGATGTTTTTCGGTCCTGGGGCAGGGTCAGGACCAACCGCCAGCGCAGTCGTCGCCGATATTCTTAATATTGCTGCCATTCTGAAAGTAGGACGCGAAACGGTTGTGCAGCCCAATGGCAAACCTTTGCTTGATCCGTTGCTTGCCTGCTCCCATCAGCATTACAGCAAAATCACGCCGATCGATGAACTGGTAACACGATTTTATGCACGGGTTTTAACCCAGGATAGTCCGGGCGTGATTGGGAAGCTCGGAACCTGTTTTGGCAACCACGAGGTGAGCCTGGAATCGGTGGTGCAAACCGGAATGCGCGATGATTCCGCAGAAATCGTGGTAATCACGCACTATGTTCGAGAAGCCAACTTCCGGGAGGCACTGGCGGAAATTCGATCGATGGAGTCAGTGCAGACGATCGCAAGTGTACTGCGCGTTCTTTAACTGCTGAGCCAGGGTTCAATCTGGGTAAGCCAGAGTTTAATTTGAGGGATTGCCATATCCTCCGCCACCGGGCGTTTCAATCCTAAACTGATCGCCTGGATTCATCGTGACTTCGGCTCTACCGCTTAAAAGTTCCGTTTCACCGGTCGATCGCACGACTGAATTGCGTCCGATCGCCCCTGGCTGACCGCCTGCTAACCCAAAGGGAGAAACCACACGATGGCTGGACAGAATTGCTGCCGTCATCGATTCCCGGAACTGGAGACAGCGAATTACTCCATTGCCACCCTGATGAGTTCCCGTTCCGCCGCTTCCGGTACGAATCGCAAAATTTTCGAGCAGCACCGGAAACCGCCATTCCAGCACTTCTGGGTCGGTGAGGCGCGAATTGGTCATGTGGGTTTGCACTGCGTCTGTGCCATCGAACGTTTTGCCTGCTCCTGACCCGCCGCAAATCGTTTCGTAATACTGATAGCGATCGTTGCCAAACGTGAAATTGTTCATCGTGCCCTGTGCGGCTGCCATGACTCCGAGCGCACCATAAAGGGCATTGGCGATTGCCTGGGAAGTTTCTACATTGCCTGCAACCACGGCAGCGGGGTAGTGCGGATTCAGCAAGCTGCCTTCCGGGACAACGATCGTGAGCGGCTGAAGACAGCCTGCGTTCAAGGGAATATCATCCTCAACAAGCGTTCTAAACACATAAAGAACGACCGCTTTGCAGATTGCGAGGGGTGCATTGAGGTTGTTGGGCTGCTGCGGAGAAGTCCCTGTAAAGTCAACGGTTGCTGTACGGTGAGGGCGATCGATCGTAACTTTGACCTGAATTTGAGTGCCATCATCCATCGGGTAAGTAAAACTGCCGTCTTGAAGGACACTGAGGACTCGCCGCACTGCTTCGGCTGCATTATCCTGAACGAACTGCATATAGGTTTGCACCGTTTCTAGCCCGTAGTGACTCACCATGCGCCGGAGTTCTTGCACACCGCGTTCGTTCGCTGCCACCTGTGCCTGAAGGTCGGCAATATTTTGGTCGGGATTACGTGCCGGATAAGCTTCGGTATTTAACAATTGCCGCATCTCCGCTTCACGAAACTGTCCCTGTTCGACCAACAGAAAATTATCGATCAAAATGCCTTCCTGCTCGATCGTTTGACTATGCGGCGGCATTGAGCCAGGTGTGATTCCCCCGATATCAGCATGATGTCCGCGTGAGGCAACGTAAAACTGCGGTGTATTAGTTTCTAAAAAAACGGGTGTGATCACCGTGATGTCAGGCAAGTGAGTACCGCCGTTGTAGGGATTATTTTGTACATAGACATCGCCCGGTTTCAAGCGGTTGCCCTTTGCGGTCATCAAGCTCTGGACACTTTCGCTCATCGAACCCAAATGCACTGGGATATGGGGTGCGTTAGCAACTAACTGTCCACTGCGATCGAATATGGCACAGGAAAAATCCAGCCGTTCCTTGATGTTCACAGAGTAGCTGGTGTTTTGCAGCGTCACACCCATTTCTTCAGCGATCGATCGCACCAAATTATTAAAAATTTCCAGCAGTACCGGGTCGGGCTTGGCGAGCGGTAGGTCGATTTGGGATTCGCGCTGAGCATTGACACCCGTTTGCTTTTGCAGCAGCAAATGATTGTTCTCGGTTAGAACTGCCAGCCAGCCGGGTTCAATTACGTTCGTACTGGTTGCTTCGATCAGCAGAGCTGGTCCCAGGAGACGATCGTGGGCACAAAGCTGCTCACGCAGGTAGACGGGCGTATTGTGTTCCTGGCCCCCAGTGTACATCTGCACCGTTGAGGTGGGGTAAAGGGGTTGAGTCCGTGGGGGAGCGGTTACCCGCTCGGTCGGGGTAGTCGTTTTACCGATCGCTTCAACTGAAACTGCTTCTACAATTAGGGGTTTGTTCTTCATCACAAACCCGTATCGTTGCTGATATGCCGACTCGTACTGGCGCAGCATGGCTGGACGATCGCCAAAGTCAATAACCAATGCAGAATCCGTGCCTTCATAGCGCAGATGAACTCTGGAAAGCGATCGAATATTCTCCGGCAAAATGCCCTGCTGCTGAACGGCGGTGTGAGCTTCTGCGGTGAGGTTATTCAGAATTTCGGTCAGGGTCGATAGTACTTCATCGGTAAGACGGGCTTCGATCGCCTGTTCGCGAATCGTGCTGATATCTGCCAAGCCCATACCGTAAGCCGAGAGTACACCAGCATAGGGATGGAGAAACACCTGACGTATGCCCAGTGCGTCTGCAATGCGACAAGCGTGCTGTCCGCCTGCGCCCCCAAAACAGCAAAGGGTGTATTGAGCCACATCGTAGCCGCGCTGGATCGAGATTTTTTTGATCGCGGTTGCCATTTTGTCAATCGCGATCGTTAGAAATCCTTCGGCAACTTGCTGAGGAGTTTGAGCACTCCCTGTCTTTGCCGCAATTTCTGCCGCTAAATGAGTGAATTGTTGCTGCACAATCTGGAAGTCGATCGGCTGATTGCCCTCCTGCCCAAAAACCTGTGGGAAAAACTGCGGCTGGATTCTACCCAGCATTACATTACAGTCTGTCACTGTCAGGGGTCCGCCTTTGCGATAGCAGGCAGGTCCAGGATGTGCTCCCGCCGATTGGGGTCCGACTCGATAGCGCGCACCGTCAAACTGCAAAATCGAACCGCCTCCTGCCGCAACCGTATGAATTGACATCATCGGCGCACGCAGTCTGACTCCTGCGACCTCGGTTTCAAACACCCGCTCATACTCGCCGTTGAAGTGGGATACATCGGTTGAAGTGCCACCCATGTCAAAGCCGATAATTTTGTCAAATCCTGCTCTCGCACTGGTTTGCACCGCTCCCACAATGCCGCCTGCCGGACCAGAGAGAATGCTGTCTTTGCCCTGAAACAGGCTAGCATCGGTAAGCCCGCCATTTGACTGCATAAACATCAGCGCGGGCTTGTAGCCAGTGTCCGATTGCTGAAGTTCAGCAGCAATGCGATCGACATATCGCCTCAGAATCGGCGACAAATAGGCATCAACAACCGTGGTATCTCCCCGGCTCACTAGCTTCATCAGCGGACTGACTCGGTGAGAAACGGAAATTTGAGTGAATCCGATCGCCTTTGCAAGGTCAGCAACCTGCTGTTCATGGGCGGGATAGCGATAGCCATGCATTAAGACGATTGCACAGGCGCGAATTCCTGCGTTGTATGCAGTTTGGAGATCGGCAGTCAAACGAGTAGGATGAAGCGGCGCGAGAATTTCGCCTTGAGCTGTACAGCGTTCCTCGACTTCGATCACGCGCTCATAAAGCATTTCCGGTAAAACAATTTGCCGCGCAAAAATGTTGGGGCGATTCTGATAGCCAATCCGTAGCGCGTCGCGAAATCCCTGCGTGATCAGCAGCACGGTTCGATCGCCTTTGCGTTCCAGCAGCGCGTTGGTCGCAACGGTGGTTCCCATCTTAATTGCCGCAATTTGGGCCGTAGGGAGCGGCACGTTTACAGGAAGACCCATTACCTCGCGGATGCCTTGAAGAGGCGCGTCGCTGTAGCGATCGGGATTCTCAGACAGCAGCTTGTGAATCGTCAGAGAACCGTCTGGACGCTGCGCTACAACATCGGTAAACGTGCCGCCTCGATCGATCCAAAACTGCCAGCGTCCTTGCTGAGAAGTCATAATTTTTTATCCGTCGCGTTCGACTTCCTCCGGCACCACCATTTGCTGAAGATCGGGCAGTTCTACCTGCTGTTCTACCAATTCTTTTTGAGTTTGGCGGAGATTGATCGGAAGGGCGATCGGCTGCTTCTTCTCGACCCAGCAGCTGGCGACAGGCAGCGTATCCTCCAGGTCTTCCAGCGGACGCGGAATGACCATTACCGCATGAAGTTCACCAATTCGCTCCGCTTCGTGCATTCCGGCTTCGACTGCGACTGCCACATCTGCCGTCCGTCCGCGAACAATCACGGTGCAGAGCCCGTCGCCAATTACCTCGTAGGAAGACAGCAGCACGTCTGCCGATTTCAGCATCGCGTCCGCCGCGCCCACCATTGCCGGAAAACCGCGTGTTTCCAATAAGCCGATCGCCAGATTGCTGAGCCGACTGGTTCCCTGCTCCGAAGCAAAGCGGGAAAGCTGACCGCTAATCGGCAGAATCATTTCCAGATTCGGCATTGGACGGGGAATAATTGCTTTTGCTACGAGCTCACCAAACTGCTCTGCGATATCGGCTCCCTGCTCAACCGCCAGCCGCACATCAGAGATGCGTCCCCGCACAATCGCCGTGCAGTAGCCGCTCCCAATCTTTTCGTAGCCTACTAGCCGCACACCTGCGGACTTGAGCATCATATCAGCAGTGCCAACGATCGCCGGAAAACTGCGGGTTGAAACCAGCCCCAAGGCACTCTCGCTGTACATGGACGATCCGGTTGAATAAGTCATAGCAGTCTTGGGAGGCGGATGGTGAAACCTGAAATGCAATCTATCTCCACCCCAAGCATAGCTTGTCTTTCAGAGAGCGCACCTATCCTGCTGGGGAGTCCGGCGAGTTTTCGGGTGGATTGGGGGGCGGCTCAAACAGTTGCCGATGAGGAAACATGGTGACCATGATACGCTCCAAATACGCCTGACCGTAAATCTGCGTCATTGCCTTCTTAGATGGAGGCACAGGCTGGATTGTAGAAGCGATAGGCGGAGCGGATGAAGCGTTCGGAGGCGCAGGTGAGACAGCCCCGTTCGCTTTTGGAGAAGGCACAGGCGGCACTGCACCATTCGTTCCAAAAAGCGTAGACTGCGAAAAATTGGGGGCAACTTGCGGGGTTGGGGGGCTGGCTGGGGGGCGAATGGGGGAATTTGCCTGAGGGCTAGATGAAGGAACCGCTGCCAGGTCAACCTGACGGCTCCCGTCCCCAATCAGAGAACCTGGAGGGACTGATTGATTCGCTTCGATCGAGCTATCAATGATCGTACTCATCGAGCCGATACAGGCTTCTGCCCCGATCGTTCCCTGCCCCACCACTAGCACCCCGCTGCCCAGCGTTGCGCCTGATTCGATCGTCAGTTGTCCCTGATAAGCATGAAGAACTGAACCCGTGCCAATACAAGCTCCAGCAGCCACTACAAGCGCACAACCTGGATCGGCTTGCAGCAGCACATCAGGCGCGATCGTCGCAGTCGGATGAATCACAACGTCACCACTGACGAACAAATGGGTGTCGTCAATGACAGGGCGAGGGCGAGGCATAGTGTTACCGTCATCCAGGTTCTATCGTGTCCTTATCAAGGCACTATGGACGCTGAACGATGACCTCCGCAACGCGACGCTTCGACTTCATATCTACGCCAAATAGCCGCACATACTCGCCTGCGTTTTCTGTCATACAGCCTTCGATTGCCGACAGCACATCCTGTTCACGGTTTGACTGAATCGGCGCACAGGTTTTCCAGGAACTGGTCTGGAATCGACGGGTATCCGCGTGTTCTGCTGCAACCCGATATCCCTGCGCTAGCAGTTGTCTGACCTGATCCACCACTTCACGGCTCAATTTGCCGCTTCCCGATGCAGGCTGACTGGGTGCAGGCGTACTGTATCCGTTGTTGCTGACGGGAGCCTGGTAGTTGCTGGGTGCAGGCGCACTGGTTTTGCCGTTCCCGGTGTCGCCCGGACGCTGCACGATCATTTCAGAAATGCGCTGCTTTGACCGGGTATCAATGCCAAAGACCCGCACATACTCGCCGCTATGCTCAGCCAGGCAGCTTTCGAGGGCAGCGATCGCCTCAGACTCCCGTGATGCCTGAATAGGCACGCAGCTATACCAGGAGCTTGTTCGGAATCGGCGTGCATCGGCGTGCTCTGTGCCAATCTTGAAGCCCTGTGCCACGAGCTGACGCACTTTCTCCACCACTTCAGCACTCAGATGACTACTTCCCGACGATCCGTAGCTGCCAGAAGGAGCAGAGCCGTAGCTGGAAGAACTAGAGCCGTAGCTGCTAGAAGGAGCAGAGCTGTAGCTGGAAGAACTAGAGCTGTAGCTGCTAGAAGGCGAACTAACCGGAGCAGGCTTATCGCCCGGACGCTGCACGGTCATTTCAGAGACTCGCTGCTTCGTTTTAGTATCAATGCCAAAGACCCGCACATACTCGCCGCCATGCTCAGCCATGCAGCTTTCTAGCGCAGATAGCACATCCTGTTCGTGATTAGACTGAATTGGGGTACAGCTACTCCACGAGCTAGTTTGAAATCGACGCGCATCGGCATGTTCCATGCCAATCCGAAGACCTTGAGAGAGAAGCCGACGAACCTGCTCCACCACTGCCGGAGCTAAACGAGTATGTTGCATTTGATCCTGTGAATCGCTAGAAGAACTGAATTCGCGTGAACGATCGCCGGGGTCACTGTGGGTATCACTGTGATAGACCCGCTCTAACTGCTGCCGAATCGGAGCAAAGTGAGTCAATGTGTTTGCACCGTGATGCCCCGATCGTTGGGCACGGTTCATGCCCATCAAATGAGCGGCAAACGCTAGGTCAGCCGTTTGGACATTGGGCAACCGATCGGCTTGCTGCTGCTGAGTAATAATTGACCCTGAAGGCACAAACTTGCCGGGAGGAATTTCAACATCCTGAATCAGTGCGTGCATCATGACGACACAGCCTGCCCCAATTCGCGCATTGAAAAGTGTTGACCGAAAGCCGATGAAGCAGTTGTCACCCACATATACCGGACCATGAACAAGAGCCATGTGAGCGATCGAAGTATTCCTGCCAATCCAGACTGAATACTCCTGCCCATCGTCTCCGATAACTCGCCCCTGCTTCAGTCCATGAATAATCACGCCATCCTGAACATGGCTTCCCGCGCCGATGGAAAAAGGACTCCCTTCGTCAGCGCGAATAGAAGTCCCAGGAGCAATCAGCGCGTCTGCACCGATCGCCACATTTCCAATGACATTGGAAAAGGAATGGACAGAGGCAGTCTCGTCAATCCTGGGTTGTGCCAAACTCTCCGACCAAGGGGTAGGGAGAGGGGCAGAGCCACGGACTACCATAAATTAAATTTCTCCCATCTGAAACAACAGCGAAAGCCGTTGCCAGAGAATTAAAAACAGCGTTGTGTAAGACAAGATTCAGTCAGCAAAACAAGCCTGAATAGCTGCTTTAAACGATTGGTTCAGAGAATCGAGGAGACTTAGGATTCAACGTGCTGTAGCTTCTGTAAAGCAGTTACCCTTGCCTGTCCGGCTCAACAAAAGATCTATTTCACAAACCAGACAGGTAGGATGCTTTGCTTACTACCAATTGAATCCACACTTCCAAGAATCACTTAAGACAAAGGCTTGAGCTATCGATCGGAAAGCCACCTTAAACCAGAGACACATTTTTACAGACGGCTCTGATTTAAGGCAACTTATCGATCTTGGTCTCGCTTGCTGTAGAGGCGCAAATTATCGACGCTCACCGTGTCAATAATGCCGATAACCAGCGCATCTAGGGGACGCGATTCGCCCCGCTCGGTTTGTCGGGCTGCACTACCGCGACTCACAAGCACCCACTCATCATTTCCTGCCCCAACGCTGTCAGCAGCCACTTCATACTCTGGCAAAAGCTGCCCTTCCTTGTCGATAAACTGCACGAGCAGAAATTTCACACCAGTCAGGCTTTGCTCTTTTTGGGTGCTAACCACCGTACCGCAGACTTTAGCAATTTGCATTCGGTATCAGGAACGAATCGCTTAGGAACGGCTGATAGGACGGATACCGCTCACGCTTTCGCGGAACGCTTCGACTGCTTCGGTATAGCGAATCGGCAGTACGTACTCCAGGTTTTCGTGGGGACGAGCAATGATGTGGGTAGAGAGAACCTGCCCGCCGTTCACCCGCTTCACGTTCTCAATTCCGGCAGAGACCGAAGCTTGAACCTCGGAGACATCACCCCGAACGATTACTGTGACGCGACCGCTGCCAATTTTTTCATAACCCACCAGCGTGACGCGAGCTGCTTTCACCATTGCGTCTGCTGCTTCGACAACCGCCGGAAAACCGAGGGTTTCTACCATTCCTACTGCAATAGCCATGAGTCTTTCTCCCTTCCAGTTAATGAGTCTTCGTAACCTTGTTAAACACGATCGCTGACCGAGATCAGCCGTCGATCGAACCTAGCAAATCAAACTCAGCAAATCAGGCTGAACGAACTGCTAGGAGCGGAACTGCTCTACCGCCTCGGTATAGCGAATGGGCAAAACATATTCCAGATTTTCGTGAGGACGAGCAATGATGTGGGTGGAAACAACTTGTCCGCCGTTCACCCGGTTGACACTCTCAATCCCAGCTGCAAGCGATGCTTGAACTTCTGAGACATCGCCTCGCACAATCACTGTGACAAGACCACTGCCAATCTTTTCATAGCCTACTAGGGTTACCCGCGCCGCTTTCACCATAGCGTCTGCCGCTTCTACGACCGCAGGAAAGCCCTTCGTCTCAATCATTCCAACCGCAATCGGCATTCTTGGTCTCCCGTACAGCAAAACGAGAATGGCACTAACTATTTCTAAAAACTGCCTCTGAAAATTTTCACGGGATGACCGATTGTTAAATTTTCAGGAAACACCTTAGAATTCCCAGAATTAAGAATACAGGTGATGGACAACCTTACGCAATATAAACTGAGATGATTATTTTTATACTAAACATAACTTGTTTTTATAGCGTATCTTGGCTTCGATCGCGGGCTCACCCTTTCAGTAATCGTTCTCCAGTGAATAACGCAAACCCACCTGATTTCGCTTAAGAAATTGATGGAACCGGAAAATTGTATTGAAGCAGGCTGATAAAGCGATCGATTTGAAGACGGTTGATTGATGTTTTTTATGCCCTAACCTGTAGAAAAAATTATACCATTGATAAGAAAAAACTTATGAACTTATTCGATTCCTCTGGCTCCTAGGACTGATGCGGTGGAAGGCAGGGTATATCAATTTATTAAGATGTGCTGCGCCTGGGGATCACGCTATAAGATGCTAGTATTCCCCTAATAAATAATGAATTGATTAGAATCGCTCATCTCTGTTAGTTGCGAAGCATTTTTTGCACGATTGAGATGACTTTAGAGTAGAAAGCTTCAGCAATGCCTGACTGAGAACAACGGTGAAAGCTCTATGCTAGATTAGATAACCCTTAATTTTTGCTAAATTATTCTGCTATTCAAAATTATTGTCTTGATTTTGGTTTGGCAGGGAGTTTGGTTGCAGCATTTATTTCATCTCAATAAGGAAAGATCAGTAATGAATCAGCTTCTCGTTCAGACGAGCTGGTGGGTTCCCCTGTACGGTTTGATTGGCGCAATTCTGACGCTGCCCTGGTCGATCGGGCTAGTTCGCCGCACTGGACCAAGACCAGCCGCCTACTTTAATATCCTGATGACTGTTCTGGCTCTGGTTCACAGTGCCCTGATGCTAAAGGCAGTTTGGGATCAAGAACCCGTTCGATCGCTGATTCCCTGGCTGAGTGTTCCTGACTTAGATATCTGGCTAACCCTGGAGACCTCTCGCACAAGCGTTGCGGCTGCGCTGTTTATCACTGGCTTAAGTTTGTTGGCACAGATTTTCGCGCTGGGCTATTTGGAAAAAGACTGGGCACTGGCAAGATTCTATGCGCTGATGGGTTTCTTTGAGGCGGCAATGAGCGGCATCGCCCTAAGCGATTCCCTGTTTCTAAGCTATGCCCTGCTGGAAATGTTGACCCTTTCTACCTACTTGTTAGTGGGCTTTTGGTATGCTCAGCCCCTGGTGGTAACGGCTGCCCGTGATGCTTTCTTGACTAAACGAGTTGGAGACTTGCTCTTGTTGATGGGTGTGGTCACCTTATCCACGCTGGCTGGCAGCATGGACTTCACCCATCTTGCGCTGTGGGCAGAAAACGTTCAGCTTCCCTCGGTGGTTGCAACGCTGCTGGGACTGTCGCTCTTAGCAGGTCCAACAGGGAAGTGTGCCCAGTTTCCGCTGAACCTATGGCTAGATGAAGCGATGGAGGGTCCAAATCCGGCTTCGATTCTGCGAAATTCTGTGGTTGTTGCCTGCGGAGCCTATGTGCTGATCAAGCTTCAGCCTGTGCTGGCACTCTCGCCCGTGACGCTGACAACAATTATGGTGCTGGGGTCGCTAACGGCGATCGGAGCTTCGCTAGTGTCGATCGCTCAAATTGATATCAAGCGAACCTTGTCTCACTCGACCAGTGCCTATCTGGGGCTAGTATTTTTGGCGGTGGGAACTCAGCAAGATGATCTGGCACTGATGTTTTTGTTTGCCCATGGTGTTGCTAAGGCACTGCTGTTTATGAGTGTCGGGTCAATTATTTTGACGACTAGCACCCAGGACCTTACCGAGATGGGCGGACTTGCAAAGCGAATGCCTGCTACAACGTTTGCCTATGTCGTGGGTGGGCTGGCTTCGGTGGCACTGCTGCCGCTTGGCGGCTTCTGGGCAATGGTGCAGTGGATGGAGGGCGTTTGGGCGGTTTCTCCCTGGCTGGTTGCAGTGCTGCTGCTGGTCAATGGACTCACGGCATTTAACTTGGTACGAGTTTTTGGCTTGGTCTTTTGGGGTCACCCGCAGCCAAAAACGCGCCGCGCGCCGGAAGTACCCTGGCTAATGGCGGTGCCGATGGTGACGCTCTCGATTTTTGCGCTGCTGCTGCCTTTGCTACTGAAACAGTGGCAGCTTTTGCCCGCGCTAAGCGAAGTCAATCTGAGTCTACTCGCCAGTTTGCTCGCTTCGGGCATAGGTGGAGCAGCCCTTGCAGGCATCATTTACCTTAACCCAGCAGTACGAAAGCCAACTCCGCTTGTGGGGTCTGTGCTGCGCGATGTACTGGCGTATGACTTTTTTATTGATCGCCTCTACAAGCTCAGTGTGGTGTTTGGAGTGGTGCAGGGTTCGCGCTTGACTGCTTGGTTCGATCGCTATGTGGTGGATGGGCTGGTGAACTTTGTTGGAGTGGCTTCAATCTTTAGCGGAGAAAGCCTGAAATATACGATTTCCGGGCAGTCGCGCAGCTATTTGCTGAATTTGTTTGTGGGGCTACTGCTGGCTCTAAGCCTAACCGGATGGCTGATCTGGAGTCCGCTGTTTTAGTGACTGTTTTCGCTAATTGAGCGGTTCTCGCCTTATTTTTCGATCGTCTGCTGTTCATCCTGCAATTCCTTGCGATGCTGAGTCTTTTTATTTGGGTTCCGTTTCTTGGGGTTCTGCTGATTAGTGTGCTGCCGCCGTCTCAAGTGAACCGATCGCGGCAGATTGCCCTTGCGCTTTGTAGTTTGGTTGTAGTCTGGTCGCTTGTTGTCGCTAGCCAATTTAGCCTCGGCGACGCGGCACTGCAATTTCAGGAATCGCTGCCCTGGATTAAGAATTTGGGCTTGAGCTATCAGCTTGGGGTGGATGGACTGTCGCTGCCGCTGCTGGTGATGAATGGGGTGCTAACCTGGGTTGCGCTCTATAGCGGTGATGCTCAAATCCACCGTCCGAAGCTGTTTTACAGCCTAATCCTGCTGCTGAACGGAGCTGTTGCTGGGGCTTTTCTCTCGCAAAATCTGCTGCTGTTTTTCCTGTTCTATGAGTTTGAGCTGATTCCGCTCTATTTGATTATTGCGATTTGGGGTGGGGCAAAGCGCGGCTATGCGGCAACCAAGTTTCTGATTTACACGGCAATTTCGGGCGTGGTGATTTTGGCAGCCTTCTTTGGCTTGTCGCTCCTGAGCGGCTCGGGCAGCTTTGACTATGGGATTGTACGCGATCACGATTTGTCTACAACACCTCAGATTGCTTTGCTGGTCACGCTGCTGATTGGCTTTGGCATCAAAATTCCGATTGTTCCCCTGCATACCTGGCTGCCCGACGCGCACGTTGAAGCTCCGACTCCGGCATCGGTGCTGCTGGCTGGGGTTTTGCTGAAGCTGGGTACTTACGGAATGCTGCGGTTTGGACTGGGGCTATTTCCCGATGCCTGGGAAGTCCTGTCGCCATGGATTGCAGGTGTTGCAGTGGTGAGCGTTCTGTACGGTTCATTTGCGGCGATCGCTCAAACCGACATGAAGAAAATCGTGGCCTATAGCTCGGTAGGGCACATGGGCTATGTAATTCTGGCGGCAGCGGCGGCGACCCCGCTGAGTTTGATTGGAGCGATCGCCCAGATGGTGAGCCACGGTTTAATCTCTGCGCTGCTGTTTTTGCTAGTGGGTGTGGTGTATACCAAAACTGGAACCCGCGATATTAACGTGCTGCGTGGATTGCTCAACCCCGAGCGAGGGCTGCCGCTGGTTGGGAGCTTGATGGTGGTCGGCGCAATGGCAAGCGCAGGAATTCCCGGTATGGTGGGCTTTATTGCCGAATTTATTGTGTATCGCGGCAGTCTGCCTGTGTTTCCGGTGCAAACGCTGCTCTGCATGGTGGGAACCGCACTGACTGCGGTTTACTTTCTAATTTTGATCAACAAAGTCTTCTTTGGTCGATTGCCAGAGACGCTAGCGAACCTACCGCGTGTCCGCTGGCACGATCGCATTCCTTCAGTAATTGTCGCGGTTCTGGTGATTTTGCTGGGGCTTCAGCCTGGCTGGATAACTCGCTGGAGCGTGTCGATTTCCAAGACTCTAGGAATTGACAGTCCGAGCCGCACGGCAATGAGCTGGTCAATACCGAGCGCACCTGCCGCAGATCCCCCGGTTGCTTCCCAGTTTTCCGCAGAAGCGATCGAAGATTTTACTCCGGCTCCTGCTGTGCCTGCAATTGACGCTGCCTCTGTCTCTGGCAGGATGCCCTCCATGAGCTAATTCGCCCATAGTCCCTTTATTCCTCAAGGTTACGTTTTCAATTTCCTCGTTTCCTTCACTCCTGAAACAATTCGCACATGGTAACTCTCGTTCCGCCCCATCGCTCTCATCCCCTTGCTGATTTGATCGAAAGAATTCAGGCAGGCGGTGCACTGCTGCCCGACTCTCCTGGGAATGTGCTGGAAGTGGTTGGCATTCTCAAGAGCTACGGCGTCGTGCTGGATGCTTATCATCGCAACCTCACCTTTATTGCAGAGCATCAGTTTTTGATGCTGTTTCCTTTCTTTAAGTATTTCAATGGTGAAGTGACCTTCGCCAAACTGCTGAAGCACTGGTGGCACGATCGCATTAACTATGAGTTTGCCGAATATTGCATGAAAGCGATGTTCTGGCATGGGGCAGAAGGGCTGGATGCTTATCTAGACAGCGAAGAGTTTAGCCAGGGGGCAGGGGCAGCGATTCGAGCCAAACTGCGGGGCAACGCCATGATGCAGGGACTCGATCGCCTGTTTCCCGAATTTTTGCCGGAGCAGGTGCGGTTGCTGTGCTACTACAGTGCGCTGGGGCAGTTCTGGGATGTGATGAGCCGAATGTTTTTGGAGCTATCCGATCGCTACGATCGAGGCGAAATCGAAACGATTCCTCAAGTGGTGCAACATGTTCAGGATGGACTGGTAGCAGCTGCTGCTGACCCGATCACTTATGCCGTTGAAATTGGCGATCAACGCTACGAAATTATTCCCAAATCGGCAGGGCTGACGTTTTTGAAGGATACGGCCGTGCCTTATGTAGAAGCGGTCTTCTTTCGATCGTTTCCCTTCTTTGGCACGATTTCCTACAATGCGCAGGCGGGTCAAATTTCTTCCAATCAGGCAGATTTTAACTACGGGGCACTGTTTGCCGATCCGCTGCCTGTTGGAGGAGGCGGGATTCCGCCAACGCTGCTGATGCAGGACATGACCCATTTTTTGCCCGATGCCCTGCGGCAGGTGTATCTCCAGGAGCTACGGGGCGAAGACGACCTGCGGGTGAAGATTTGTCTGAGCTTCCAGAAAGCAATGTTTTGCGTCACGACAGCAGCCATAAGAGGTTTGATGCCTCACCCGATCGATACTACAAACCCACAGCACCAGCAGGAGAATCTCACGTATCTGGAAGGCTGGATGGACAAATTGCAGGACTCGCAGGTTTTAAAGATGCAGTCTTAGGTAGACAAGGGAAGCCGAGGAAAGGCAAGGGGCAGCAGACCGAATGGCTCAAGTCGAGGTCTTGGCAGGTACGACCATCACTGGGCAGGGCGCATGATGCACCACATAAGTGCTAACGCTACCCAAAAAGAACTCGCCAAAGCCCGATCGCCCTCTGCGTCCTACTACGATCAAATCTGCCTGCCAATTTTTCGCCAGGTTGCAAATCACTTTGCCTGGACGACCGGATAACTGGCTGAATTCAGTGGCAATTCCCGCTTGAGTAGCGCGATCGGTAAAGCTCTGAAGCTGAGTGACGCCTTTTTCCTCGTACTCCTGCCACCGCTCCTGATAAGCATCCATCACTGCCGTTTCCAGCACTACGTAAGATCCTGGACCCGATGCGGCAAGAGGCATTTGGGGGCTACTTTCCTCATCCAGCGATAAAACGTGCAGCACCATCAGAGAAGACTGAAAGGCATTTGCCATTTTTAAGGCTTGATCGAAAACGATTTCGGCAAAGGGAGATTCATCAACAGCAACAAGAATTTTTTGCGGCATGGCGGAGTTCGCTATAAAACAATAGGCTCAAAAAACAATAGGCTCAAAAAAAGTTGACTTAAATCGATCGACTCAACCATAAGTCACTCAAAAAACAGTAAGTCACAGTTCTCACGCTAGCTCAAGTTCTTTAACGCCAGGTCAATAACGACAGGTTAATGAGTTGAGCGATCGGCTGGGTTAATTCCATCATGAATCAGATTTTGCCCAGCGAGGATCGATCGCAATGACTTCTGCGCTGGTGCTTTCCCTAGCAACCCGAATCAGCAATCCTGCCGCTAGCAAACTGGCAATCATCGAGCTGCCACCATAGCTGAACAGCGGGAAGGGTAGCCCTGTGGTGGGCAGTGCCCCGCTTGCAACGCCGATATTGAGCAGCGATTGCCCCACCATCAAAATCATGACGCCAACTGCAACCAACTGATGCACCTGATTTTTTGCCTTGAGCGCAACCCGGATTGCTAGCGTTGCATAGCCTGCCAACATCAGAAACAGTAAAAAGCAGCCGACCAAACCAAACTCTTCGGCAAAGACCGCAAAAATAAAATCAGTATCCTGAATTGGCAGGAAAAACAGCTTTTGCTGCGACAGCCCGAAGCCACTGCCAAACATGCCGCCTGAGCCGATCGCCAGCAAGCTCTGAATCAACTGATAGCCGTCCCCCTTGGGATCTGCCCAGGGATTGAGAAACGAAATCAATCGCCGTCGCTGATAGGATTTGAGGCTAACGCTGACGATAGCCGCCAGAACGCCTAACCCTGCCGCACTGCCCAGGTATAAGTAAGGCAAGCCTGCCGCCAAGGCAATTAACCAAATCATCATGCCGCAAAGGGCTGCTGTACTCAGGTTGGGCTGCAAGAGAATTGCGGCGATCGTCATTCCAAAGATTCCCACCCAGAGCAGACGAGTTCCCCAGTCTAGCCGCTCCCACTGCCCAAAAATCCGCGCACTCTGCAATACCAGAAACGGTTTGATTAGCTCAGACGGCTGAATGCCGACGGGACCAATGACCAGCCAGCGCGTTGCTCCATTGACCTCGGTTCCGACGCCTGGCAGCAGCGTCATCAGCACTAGCCCCAGCAGCAGCAGCAAAACCCAGTTTGCCAATCCGAGAATAAAGCGCAGGGGCGAATGCACCAGGACATTAAACCCCATCATGCCCAAACAAATCCACAACAACTGAATTTTGAAGTAATACAGCCCGTCGCCCGTCTTCGCATCTGCCACCGCAAAGGACGCAGAATACATCACCACTAAACCGACCAATAGCCACAAAAAGGTAAGCCAGCGCAGCAGACGGCTTTCCTGTCCCCAGTCCTGAGCTGAGGAATCAAAAAAAGGAATGAAATGTCGGAGCTTCACAGCGATCGGAGCCTTTAACGTGCAGAAACAAGTGGAAAGTGCGTATTAGATTAGCGCAAATCGACCGGAGCAGCGCAAATTTTCCTCGTCGCTTAAAGCGATCGAATTCCCGCAACCAGCCCTGAACAAACCCGTGCTAAAAACTCCAGATCGAGGGTGTCTAGCCGATCGCTGCTTTTGTGATAGTGCGGATTCCGCAGAAACGCGGTATCGGTGATCATCATTGCCGGATAGCCTTCGTCCCAAAAAGGAGCATGGTCGCTGCTGCGTGTTACGGGAACAATCATGCCTCGCTTTCCGGCAGGCAGCCATTCACAGCCGACCCTGCCCACAGTACGAATTTGTCGCTGAAGTCGGATCAGATCCAGCGTGGTCTGCACGTTTCCCACCAGGGCAATGAAATCGCCGCGGTCGGGATAGAAATACTTGAGAAAAGCCGGATATTTCTGGGATTGAGGAGCGCGATCGCAGTAGCCCAGCATTTCTAGCGAAATCATGAGCCGCAGGAGTTGGTTCTGCTGTCTCAGCTCGCGCGCATAGGCTGCACTGCCTAGTAAGCCGTACTCTTCCATATCAAAGGCAACCAGCCGCAGGGGATAACGGGCAGGCTCCGCTGCAAAAATTTGCGCCAGTTCCAGCAGCACTGCAACGCCTGAAGCATTATCATCTGCCCCTGGCGTACCCGGAACAGCATCATAATGTGCGCCAATCAAAATCGGCGGACGAGTCGCTTTACCGGGCAAATCGAGAATCAAATTTTGATGCAGGCCGCCCCGCACTGTGAATTCATGGGTTTCGATCGTGCCCCACTGAATCAACTGCTCCCGCACATACTCCCGCACGTAAAAATGTCCCTGGCTGGCAAAATAGGGATCGCGATCGCGAATGAGGTGATTCAAATGAGCAAGCAGAGCGGATTGCAGCACGTTGGGTTCGATCGCGTCAGCAGACATCTCCCTCAAAGGTAAGAAATTTGTGAAAAACGGGTTGACTTTTTTCTTTAGAAACAGGAGATTAGCGGCAGTTGTTCACCCAGAACTAAATTCGCGTGTAGAAGCATTCGTGTGTAAAAACATTCGTGTATAAAAACAAAGGATAGAAACAATGGCAGTCAGAAGAGGACGACGCGCTGCAACAGGGTTTTTGGCAGATTTTCGTGAATTTGTCATGCGGGGCAATGTCCTTGATCTTGCCGTTGCAGTCGTGGTTGGAGCTGCTTTCAGCCAGATTGTCGATTCGTTTGTGAAAGATATCATTACTCCGTTGCTCCTCAATCCGGCACTGCAAGCTGCCAACTTACAAGACATTAACCAGCTTCAAATCAATGGAATTAAATATGGAGTATTTCTCGCTGCGGTGCTTAATTTTCTGATTATCTCGTTCGTTCTCTTTTTGGTTATCCAATCGTTTGAAGCTGCCAAAAGACGATTTTTGCGCGAAGAGGAAGTTGCAGAAGACCTCGTTGATCCAATCATCGCCTCACAGCAAGACCTGAAAGCCTCGATCGACACGCTCACCCAAACTCTTCGCAGCCGATAGTGCTGATCATGCTGAACTGCTCATGAACTGGGTATGAACTGAGCATCTTGATCATTAATCGTCAGCAAATCGTCCAGCAGCCAGAGAGCATCTACGGATCTTGAGAGACGACCTGTTCGCCGTTTCCCTGAACTGATGTACCGTTCACCGTTCCAAGCTGCTGTCGCACATCGTCGATCGCATCATTCAGCTGAGCGATTTTGTCTTCTAAGCCTCGCCGCGCAATTTCCATATTTTGCTCGGTCGGGGCTTTAAGCTGTCGTCGCTTTGTGGGCTTGCTTTCGGCTTTATCCAGCTTGGAGAACGATTTTTCAGATCCCGCAGATTCCTGATTGAGCCGGGACGCTGCCAGCGCACCGATCACGCCACCAACCACACCACCGACCACCGTTCCCAACAAAAAGCCACCAATAAAATTTCCCTGCTGGCTCATGCAATTCTCCTTTTATGACGCTAAGGTTTCGTGCCAATCTTAAGTGCCAAACGTTCGATCGCCTGCATCGCCCAATCCAGGAACAATGTAGCCTTTTTCGTTTAAACCTTCATCGATCGTCGCCGCATACACGACCAGACCCGGAAAGGCATTGCTAAGCTGCTGTAGGGCAGGCGGAGCCGTAACAACGGCAATAATTCTTACCAGGCTTGGATCAGCGCCTCGTCGCGTTAATTCTTGCATGACCGTCATCATCGAGCCACCTGTCGCCAGCATGGGATCGGTAATTAGAATTCGCGTCTGCGGGTCGAATTTCTCAGGAAACTTGTTCAGGTAGACACTGGGTTCGAGTGTTTCTTCGTTTCGCACCACGCCAATGTGATAAACCGAGGCAAGCGGCAAGAGTGCCTGTGCGCCATCTAGCAACGCCAGCCCTGCCCGCAGAATGGGAACCACTGCTACCGGAACTTCTGGGTTGATAAACGTCGCCGGACAAGTTGCCAGAGGCGTGCTCACTTCGGTTTCGATCGTGGGTAACCAGTCGCGGATTGCTTCATAAGTCAGCCATCTGCCTAGCTCAGTCATCGCACTACGAAACAGCACCGAGGGCGTTGCTTCATCACGAGACACTGCCAGCCAGTGTTTGATTAGCGGGTGGGGGGGAACGTAGACACGCAGTTGAAGAGCCATGCAATCGATTGGGAGGAATAGGAAAGAGATAAAGAAAATGGGGGATATTCTCCCCCTGTTCATTGTTTCACAAGACTTTGGACTTTGAACGCTCTGAATTATGCGTCCTGATTCGTAATTGCTGTGCAGAGAGAACGTGAGGAGTTGTAAATCTGCCGATCGCCCCCTTGATTTTCCCTTTAGTTCCCAACTTTGGGGAACTTAGAAACGGAGAAGAGGCTAAGTTTCTCTCAGAATTGACCCGCTAGCAGGCCGGCCGGGTGATAACGACGATTCTTTCACCCATTCTTAGAGGCTACGGCAAATCGCGCAAAACCTCGCTTAGCATCTCAACCAACTGATCGATGTGGTGCTTCTCGATGATGAGAGGCGGCGACAGGGCAATGATATCGCCTGTGGTGCGAATTAGCAGGCCCTTCTCGTAGCAGCGCAAAAAGCACTCAAAAGCACGAGCCGAGGGTTTTCCGGCGATCGGCTCCAGCTCGATTCCGGCAACCAGTCCCAGGTTACGCACATCGATCACATGGGGCTGTCCTTTCAGCGAATGCACTGCCGACTCCCAGTAAGCAGACATTTCACGGGCGCGATCGAACAAGCCTTCCTGCTCGTAAATCTCTAGCGTTGCCAGTCCTGCCGCACAAGCCACCGGATGCCCGGAGTAGGTGTAGCCGTGGAATAGCTCGATCGCGTTGTCTGGCGCATTCATAAAGGCATCATAGATTCCTTCACGCACAAAGACGGCTCCCATTGGCACAGTACCGTTGGTAATGCCTTTAGCAACCGTCATCATATCGGGTTTAACGCCAAAATACTCTGTAGCAAAGCTAGCTCCCAGTCGTCCAAATCCGGTGATGACCTCATCAAAAATCAGCAGAATGCCGTGCTTATCGCAAATTGCCCGCAGCCGCTCCAGGTAGCCTTTTGGCGGAATCAGTACTCCGGTCGAACCTGCCACGGGTTCCACAATCACCGCCGCAATATTCGAGGCATCGTGCAGCGCGACAATTTTCTCGAGCTCATCTGCCAGGTGTGCACCCCATTCCGGCTGACCGTGGCTAAAGGCATTGTGTTCGAGATTGTGTGTATGAGGCAGATGATCCACGCCCGTCAGCAAACCGCCAAAAAACTTGCGGTTCGGACCAATGCCGCCCACCGAGATGCCACCAAACCCGACGCCGTGGTAGCCACGCTCTCGTCCAATTAATCGCTGCCGCGTGCCTTCACCTCGTGCCCGGTGATAGGCGATCGCAATCTTCAGCGCAGTATCGACTGCTTCTGAACCGGAGTTGGCAAAAAAGACGTGATCAAAGCCGGGAGTCATTTTTATCAGGCGATCGGCAAGCTGAAACGGTCCCGGATGCCCCATTTGAAACGTTGGACCAAAATCGAGCGTTGCCACCTGCTTCGAGACTGCTTCAACAATCTGCGATCGACAGTGACCCGCATTCACACACCAGAGTCCCGCCGTGCCGTCTAGTACCTGTCGCCCGTCGACGGTGGTGTAATGCATATCCTTCGCGGCAGTAAACAGGCGTGGACTGTCTTTAAATTGCCGATTGGAAGTGAAGGGCATCCAGAAAGCTTCAAGCTCAGCCCGTGAAGGAGCGGCGGTGTGGGAAGCTGTCTCAGGTAAGGTCGGACGAGTCAGTTCTTGCATATTAATTCAGCTCAGTTTTTACTGATTTTGATTTTGCTTAAGTATCGTTCAGAATCAATTGCAGCAGTGGTCTCAAGCAGTGATCTTAAAGGGGAAAACGAAATCCACTCAGCCGGCTCAGACTCTCATGGCTTAGGGTTTTTATAAAAAATCCAAGAGAAGCTCAAACCTTTCCACTGACCCTCAACCTGAATTCAAACACCCTTTAGCCCAGAAGATTCCTGATTATTTCGATCGTTGTGTTTTTTGGAATCCTAAAATGTTTTCATAAGAACATTCTACAAAACGCTGTTTCCTCAACGCCTTCACCGATCGTCACGAATTGCTAGCAAAATCCTGCCGCAGGTATGACACGACTGCACTGGAGCATTTCTACAATTTAATGACCCCTTCTTCCTTCTGAAGAAAACTTTACAAATCTGGTTTTTCTATGCCTGCCACCATTGCTCTGATCGCTCACGATAGCCGTAAAGACGATCTACTAGCCCTGCTGCGCGATCGATTGCCGGTGTTCTCCCGCTACCACCTGATCGCAACCGGAGGCACAGGTCATCGGATTCAAGATACGCTGGGATTGCCGATCGAGATTCTGAGGCCTGGGGCGATCGGAGGAGACGCACAGGTTGCCGCAGAAATTACCGCAGGTCATGTTAGCGCGGTTATTTTTTTAGAAGACACGCTCTACGCGCAGCGGCACGAGCCAGGCATCGATCTGATTACCAGAATTTGCAATATCCACAACATTCCGTTTGCAACTAACGTTGCCACGGCTCAAGCAATTATCCAAGCTCTGGCAAGAACACAGGTTGCCCATCTAGTCTTTAACCCCGTATCGGGACAGGGCAATTCAGAACAGGAGTTGCAGCTTATTCGCGATCTGCTGGAACCCGCCATGCAGCTTGTCGTACATGAAACTACCGTGGAACTTAGCGCAGAAAAACTGGCGCAAGAAGCGATCGATGCCAAAGCCGATCTCGTACTGGCATCTGGTGGCGACGGGACTGTTTCAGCCGTTGCAGGTAAACTAATTGGCACTAATATTCCGCTCGGCATCATTCCCAGAGGTACTGCCAATGCCTTTGCCTCCGCACTGGGAATTCCCACTGCCCTCAATCCGATTCGTGGAGCTTGCCAAACGATTCTTACCGGACACCGCCGAGTTGTCGATGCTGCCTTTTGTAATGGGTTGCCCATGATCCTGCTGGCAGGCATCGGGCTGGAAGCAGAAACCGTCGACCGTGCCGATCGCGCTGCGAAAGACCGCTGGGGTGCGCTGGCATATTTGATGGCAGGTTGGCAACAGCTCGACGAGCAGCAATTGTTTGACACCGAGATCGAAGTTGATGGTCATGTTGAGTGTTTTCAGGCAGGCGCGATCACGATCGCTAACGCTGCCCCGATTACTTCTGTTCTAGCGCAGGGCATCGGACAGGTGGTATTCGACGATGGCTTGCTAGACGTGACGATCGCCAGTGCAAAAACCAAGCTTGAAGCCATTCGTACGATCGCTCGTTTGATTGGATCAGCTCTGCTGAAGCCCTCTGAGAGTCCTGATATTGTTCATATGGGCGCAAAGAAACTACGAGTCACCACCAATCCGCCGCAGAAAGTAGTGCTGGACGGCGAAATCATTGGCACAACTCCGGTTGAGATTAATTGTGTGCCGGGTGGGTTGACGGTGATGGCTCCCTGAAGGAGTGGAGAAGTGGATGGCTGGATGGGTGAGTGGGAAGATAAGGGGGTGGGGTATTGAGGTGCGCGAGTTGTAGTGTTCTATGATTTACAGAACTGCTCTGGCTATACTCTGTCAAAAACGCGATTGCCTAACCCGATTGCCTAACAAGCCAGCCACCGATTGACCTGCCCCCGATCGCCCCATCGCCTCGTCGCCCAATCCCACACCCGCTCACTTACCCCTTCCGCAATATTCTGCCTACTGCCTCTTCCAGTGCTGCCTGACTCAACTGGGTTAATACAAAAACTTCCTGAAACGTTTTGCCTTTACGGGCGATCAGCTTAAAGCCGCCCCGAATGGGAACGGATACTTTCAGCGTCAGGGTGGGAATGTTCGATCGCGTTGTCCCAATTCGGGCAGGAGTAACGGTCCCGATGCCGTCTTGCTGCGTTAGCCGTTCTAAAACTGGGATGAGTCCGGGCAAATGAGTTGAGTGGTTCCACACGAGCCGACCGCTTGCTTCTGCCATATTAATTTAGCCCTTAGGCAGCCTCTAGGGGAGCCATTGTTAATCCCGCACGGCTCAACTGCTGATGATGCAGCTCTGCCTGCTCTAGCGGACCCGTCCAGACGATCGCTTGACCCTCGAAGTGAATCTGATTGGTCAGATCCCAGGCTCGATCGCCCGTCATGCCGGGAATGTATTTCATCAAACAGTCAGCAACGTGCTGAAACGTATTAAAGTCGTCATTCAGCACAATCACGTTAAAGTTGGGGTAAGGCTTACGAACGGTCTGACTCGTCCGCTCAGGAGTCACCGTTGGCGACGTTGCCATTTGCTGGGGTGCTGCTGAAATTGCCGTAGCCATGACTTAATTTCTCAGAGAAACTTCATAAAAGTACACTTCATTAACACCTTATCTCAATTTTTGGATTCACGATGGGTAAATTGTCCTCAGAACTCGACATTTCACCCCAATCATATTTCTGTCCGATAGATTCAGAAGATCAGATCTGTTAAATCTAAATCTTTCGAAAAAATTAGCTCTTTCGAAAAAATCCTCTTTCTGAATCTTCAATCGCCTGAAGCAGTCTTGAACGATCGCGTAACCTCTCAAACTGCTTCCGGGTCTGTTAGTTCTGGCTAGCATATCTACCCCGGTTTTTTGGTTTGGGTTTGAGGCTTGGTCGCTCCTTAAAATCTCCCCCGAAATCTCCCCTGTGTGAGATCAGGCAACCTAGCAACGCCTGCTTCCCGTCTGGGGGAAGTTCAAAGGGAGCCTGTGAAATTTGTTAGAGTTGAGTCGCGATATACTTTAAGCTTTATCAATAATTTTTAGTTTCCTATGCAGCCCACTGACCCCAGCAAATTCACCGAGAAAGCCTGGGAAGCGATCGTCAAGTCTCAGGATGTTGCCCGTCGATTCCGCCATCAGCAGCTTGAAGTTGAACACGTTGCCCTATCGATGCTGGAGCTCGAAGGAGCAGGCGATACGATGTTGGCAAAGGCAAATGTCGATGTAGCGCGGCTTAAGCAGCAGATCGAAGCCTTTACGCAGCGCCAACCCAAAGTTGTTTCAGACGGTCAGCTTTATCTTGGTCAAGGACTTGATCTGCTGCTGGACAAAGCAGAAACAAACCGCAAAGCAATGCAGGACGACTTTGTTTCGGTCGAACACCTGCTGCTGGCACTTGCAGAAGACGATCGCGTTGGGAAACGAGCCTTTCGTGCTCTAAGCATCGAAACTCGGCAGCTTGAAGCCGCAATCAAAACCGTGCGGGGCAATCAAAAAGTCAAAGATCAGAACCCCGAATCAACCTATGCTGCCCTGGAGAAATTTGGGCAGGATTTGACTGAATCTGCCAAAGCGGGCAAGCTCGATCCGGTAATTGGACGGGACGATGAAATTCGGCGCGTGGTGCAGGTTCTCTCTCGCCGGACGAAGAATAATCCGGTGCTAATTGGTGAACCCGGGGTGGGTAAGACGGCGATCGCCGAAGCCCTAGCTCAGCGAATCGTGAACGGAGACGTACCGGAATCGCTGAAAAACCGCCGCCTGATCAGCCTTGATATGGGTTCCCTGATTGCTGGAGCCAAGTACCGGGGCGAGTTTGAGGACCGTTTGCGGGCAGTGCTGCGGGAAGTGACCAGTTCCGAGGGGCAAGTTGTTCTGTTTATCGATGAACTGCATACCGTGGTTGGGGCAGGCTCACCGCAAGGCACGATGGATGCCAGTAATTTGCTGAAGCCGATGCTGGCACGGGGCGAACTCCGCTGCATTGGTGCGACCACGCTGGACGAATACCGCAAGCACATCGAAAAAGATGCGGCTCTGGAACGGCGATTTCAGCAGGTTTATGTCGGGCAGCCCACCGTCGAGGACACAATCTCGATTTTGCGCGGGCTTAAGGAACGCTACGAAGTGCATCACGGGGTGAAGATTGCCGATTCTGCCCTAGTTGCCGCCGCGACCTTGTCCGATCGCTATATTTCCGATCGCTGTTTACCAGACAAGGCGATCGATTTGGTGGATGAAGCGGCTGCCCAGCTCAAAATGGAAATTACCTCAAAGCCTGTTGAGCTAGAGACGATCGATCGGCGATTAATTCAGCTAGAGATGGAAAAGCTGTCGCTAGAGGGTGAAGGGCAAAGTGCTGTGGCGATCGGCGTGTATCGCAGCGCGAAAGATCGGTTGGAGCGAATCAACCAGGAAATTAACGATCTGAAAACGCAGCAAAACCAGCTCAGCTCGCAGTGGGAATCGGAAAAGCAGCTCTTAGCCGCGATCAATGGGCTAAAGGAAGAAGAGGAATCTCTGCGGCGGCAAATTGAAAAAGCCGAGCGCAGCTATGACCTCAACACCGCCGCCCAGCTCAAGTACGGCAGGCTGGAGGCAGTGCATCGCGAACTCGAAGCCAAAGAAACCCAGTTGATTGACATCCAGGCAGACGGCGAAACTCTGCTCCGTGAACAAGTAACCGAAGCAGACATTGCCGAAATTGTTGCCAAGTGGACGGGGATTCCGATCAATCGCCTCATGGAATCCGAGCGGCAAAAACTCTTGCAGCTTGAGAGCTATCTGCACAAGCGGGTAATTGGACAAAACGAAGCGGTCGAAGCCGTTGCCGCCGCAATCCGTCGTGCCCGTGCAGGCATGAAAGATCCCGGTCGTCCGATCGGCTCTTTCCTGTTTCTGGGACCAACCGGAGTAGGTAAAACCGAGCTTGCCCGCGCCCTTGCTGAAGCCCTGTTTGACAGCGGTGATTCCCTAGTGCGGCTGGATATGTCCGAGTACATGGAGAAAAACTCGGTTGCACGGCTGATCGGTGCGCCCCCAGGCTATGTAGGCTACGAGGAAGGCGGTCAGTTATCGGAAGCAATTCGCCGTCATCCCTATTCGGTGCTGCTGTTGGACGAGGTGGAAAAGGCACACCCAGATGTATTTAACATCCTGCTGCAATTGCTCGACGATGGGCGCATTACTGACTCCCAGGGCAGACTCGCAGACTGTCGCAACACGATTGTTGTCATGACCAGCAATATCGGCAGTGAATACATCCTCGATGTGGCAGGCGATGACTCAAAGTACGAGGAAATGCGGAAACGGGCAGTTGGGGCACTACGATCGCACTTCCGCCCAGAGTTCCTGAACCGTGTAGACGATATCATCCTGTTCCACGCCCTTAGCCTGAAGGAACTGCGAAAAATCGTCGGGATTCAGCTTCAGCGCATGCGTCGTTTGCTGGCAGAGCAAAAAATCGATCTCGAAGTCACCGTTGCCGCCCAAAACTACATTGCTGATGTCGGCTATGACCCCGCGTATGGCGCCCGTCCGCTCAAGCGAGCCATCCAGAAAGAGCTAGAAAACCCGATCGCCACCAAGCTTTTGGAAACCGCTTTTATGGAAGGGGATACGATCGTGGTCGATGTGGTTGACCACAAGCTGAGCTTTATCAAGCAGTCCAGCGAAGTGGTTGAGCCCCTTACCAAAGCTGAGCCTGCTGAGATTGCCGCTCCGCAGATCGTTCCAGCAGAAGGCTAAGCGGTCAGAGTCCCAATTCGCTCCCCTCGCCTCTCTGTTCCAGTGCATCTTCACGAGCGCCTGCCTTCGCTAGAATGGCTCTGTTCTGGTGCTGGATAACGCGCAATGACCGACGAAGTGATCAAACTCGATCAGTTTCTTAAGTTGATTGGCATGGTTGAAACCGGGGGTGAAGCAAAGTTGCTCATCCAGAATGGTGAGGTGCAGGTCAATGATGAGGTAGAAACCCGCCGAGGACGCAAACTCGCTGCAGGCGATCGGGTCACGCTACAAGGCAGAACGTTCCTTGTGAAACTCGCACATCAGGATGGGGCATAAAAGGTTTCTGATTAATGATAGGCTCTAAGAAAAGCTGTGTCCTAAGCATCTTGATATGACGTTTAATTGGTTGAGATTGGGAGGGAGCGTCCTAATGAAACGATTTGTGGGAGTAGTGTTGGCGGTTGGGCTGATGTTGGGGAGCCTGTTGGGCTTTGCAGGTCAAGCAACCGCATTGGGCGAAAATGGCTTGTTCTGGAATGGAATGGCGATGGCTCCTGTTGTTGCCGAAGCATCCTTCCGAAATCGAGCTGATGATAAGCTGGCAACTGAGTTTGGCAAAAAGATCGATTTGAACAACACAAACGTGCGGGCATTTCTGCAATATCGCGGAATGTATCCAACTTTGGCGCGTTTGATTGTGGGGAATGCTCCGTTTGAGCAGGTTGAAGACGTGCTGGATCTGCCGGGGCTAACCGAGCAGCAAAAAGACATCCTGCGTTCTAACATGAACAACTTCACTGTTTCTCCGCCAGAAGATACCTTTGTAGAAGGTGGCGATCGATTTAACAACGGAATTTACCGCTAGGTGCATCCACAGCAGATTGACTAAGCAAATTAGCTGATCAGGCAATCGCTTTCTGAATGAGCAGATCCCGCTGCAAACGCGACTCGATCTGTGAATCCAGAGAGCGATTCCTTTTTTTGGATTCCTTTTTTACAGGTTCTAGCCCGACTGAAGACAGTAATATTCCTTATTCTTTTGCCGTTCCAGCCTACAAAATTCAAGCTTGAGCAACCAGGATGAAAGCTTTTGCAAGTCGATCGATCTTCGATACTTTTGCCATTGCTTTGTTGCTATTGCTTTATTGCTATTGCTTTATTGCTATTGCTTCAAGCTCAATTCTCATTTTTCAAAGTTATCGGAGATTCATCAAAATGCTGTAACAAAGCATACAGATGTTTTGTCCGGATCCCGATCGGGTTGTCCCCTGAATCTCTCTAGATTTGATAGTCTAGTTTGAATAAGTCTTAAGGAATAGAAGCGTGGACATTCAAATTGGTAGAGGCAAAGCTGCCCGTCGAGCATACGGGATCGATGAAATTGCACTATCTCCCGGAAACAGAACCCTCGATCCCTCGCTTGCCGATACAAGCTGGACGATCGGCGGCATTCAGCGACAGATTCCGATCATTGCCAGCGCAATGGATGGAGTTGTCGATATCAAAATGGCAGTGCGGCTGAGCCAACTCGGGGCATTAGGAGTGCTAAACCTGGAAGGCATTCAAACGCGCTATGCTGATCCTGAGCCAATTCTCGATCGCATTGCCTCTGTCGATAAGCACGAATTTGTGCCCCTGATGCAGGAGCTATACGCCGAGCCAATCAAGCCAGAACTGATCGAGCAGCGCATCCAGGAAATTAAATCCCAGGGCGGGATTGCAGCGGTGAGTGCTACCCCTGCGGGAGCTGCCAAGTTTGGCGCAACAGTTGCAAAAGCAGGCGCAGATTTATTCTTTATTCAGGCAACCGTGGTTTCAACGGCTCACCTCTCTCCAGAGTCGATCACCCCGCTGGATCTGGCAAAGTTCTGTCAGGAAATGCCGATTCCCGTCGTGCTAGGTAACTGCGTAACCTATGACGTAGCACTCAACCTGATGAAAGCAGGCGCGGCGGCGGTGTTAGTAGGCATTGGTCCCGGTGCTGCCTGTACCTCTCGCGGAGTGTTAGGCGTGGGCGTGCCCCAGGCGACTGCTGTAGCAGACTGTGCAGCAGCGCGTGAAGACTTTTATCGGGAAACGGGCAAATACGTTCCGGTGATTGCAGACGGTGGCTTAATTACCGGAGGAGACATCTGCAAATGTATTGCCTGCGGTGCGGATGGCGTGATGATTGGCTCTCCGTTCGCTAGAGCCGCAGAAGCTCCAGGCAGGGGCTATCACTGGGGCATGGCAACACCCAGTCCGGTTTTGCCGCGTGGTACTCGCATTCGTGTGGGCACGACCGGAACACTAGAGCAAATTCTGCGCGGTCCGGCTCAGCTCGATGATGGAACTCACAACTTCCTGGGGGCACTGCAAACCAGTATGGGCACGCTGGGCGCAAAGGATATTCGGGAGATGCAGCAAGTTGAAGTCGTGATTGCTCCCTCGCTGTTGACTGAAGGCAAGGTTTACCAGAAGGCACAGCAGCTCGGCATGGGTAAATAAACTTCACCTTGTCAACCGGATTTATATAAGTTTATCTGCGGCTTCACGGGAAACCATAGTGAAAATCCATAACAGTCGCTTACAATAGAAGGAAGCGGAGACGTATGTTTCCGTTCACTCCTCACACCACACTCCGCCTGGACACTGTTCAGGCGGTTCCTCGTTTAAACAGGCATTTAATTGGCCTGTTTCTAAGAAACTGTCACAGGAGAAGAAGTTCTCTGCTCAAACCTCTGCTGCTCAGGACGGTCTCAAAAAAGGGTCGAAAATGCTGTCTAAAAACATACATCGATGAGGTTCAAATCATTCGATCGGACGAGAGAGCTGAATCCCAAATTTATATCTGTTTGTATAGACCCATAGCGCAAGCTGCTTGTTTTCGCTATGGTAAGATTTTGAACGATAATATAGGCTAAGGATTTCAGGCATGTCAGCAGCCGCAGTTACAGACGCAACTTTTGAACAAGAAGTAATTGAGAGCAACGTTCCTGTTCTGGTTGATTTTTGGGCACCCTGGTGTGGTCCTTGTCGGATGGTCGCACCCGTGGTTGATGAGATCTCCGAACAGTACGCTGGTCAGATTAAAGTTGTCAAAGTCAATACCGATGAAAATCCCAGCGTTGCCAGCAAGTATGGGATTCGCAGCATCCCTACCCTGATGATCTTCAAGGGCGGACAGCGGGTGGATATGGTGGTTGGGGCTGTTCCCAAAACCACGCTGGCGACCACGCTCGAAAAATATCTCTAAGTTGCTCGATCGATCAGCCGTCACAGGCATTCTACCCCTCGTTTTATGTCTATTCGGTTCTGGCTACTTTGCGGTTTGTGAGATTTGTTTGTGAGATTGAGAGTACGAGATTTCTAGTACGCCATCTCTTTTGTCTTAAGTGCCCTGGTCTTTCTGGCTGGGGCATTTTACGTGGATTTGGGGACTGCGCTGCTGTAGCATCCCAACGGCTTAACACAAGGAAGCAAACTTCATCTGGATTAGCCCGGTTTTGCCCTGGTATCCCGCTTCAGTCCTATAAAGAATTGCCGTAAAGGCGATTTAGACAGCGCGTTTTTTGATCCGGTAGAATAGGGTACTGCTGTCACAGGAATACATGACCCTATCTCCTTCATCGTCCAGCTTAGAATCCCTTCAGGCAGAAATTCGCGAATTGCTCGATCAGTTGCCCAAGATGAAGCATGGCGCACTGATTCAACAGGCACTCATGACCCTGGCGCGGATGGCAGAAGTCGATACCGATCGCCTCGATTGGAAAATCCTGAACGCTTCATTGCAGGATATGGAACAGGCGTTTCGCGTATTCTATCCCCATCGCCACATTCGCAAAATTACGATTTTTGGTTCTGCTCGCATCAAGCCTGGAACTCCGGCGTATCAAATGGCGGTTGACTTTGCAAAATGCGTTACGCTGCAAGGCTTTATGGTGATGACGGGCGGTGGTCCCGGTATTATGCAGGCGGGCAATGAGGGAGCCGGATCAGAGAACTCCTTTGGGCTGAACATTCGGCTGCCGTTTGAGCAGGGGTCAAATCCGTTTCTCGAAGGCAGCGACAAGCTGGTCAATTTCAAGTATTTCTTTACACGCAAGCTGTTTTTTCTGCGGGAGACCGATGCGCTCGCTTTGTTTCCGGGCGGGTTTGGTACGCAGGACGAGGCGTATGAATGCCTGACTTTGATGCAAACTGGAAAGTCTGACCTGCTGCCGCTCGTGCTGGTAGAGCCGCCGGGAAGCAATTACTGGCGCGGCTGGGAAGCTTATGTGCGTGACCATTTGCTGAAGGATGGCTTGATTAGCCCGGACGATTTGGATTTGTACACGATTACCGATCGCGTCGATCTTGCCTGCGAGATGATTTCGAGCTTTTATCGCGTGTTTCACTCTAGCCGCTATGTGGGCGACAAACTGGTGCTGCGCCTCAACTCCGAGCTATCTGCCAACGATATGGAGTATCTGAACCAGAACTTCAGCGATATTTTGATATCGGGAAAAATCGAGCAAGCCAAGCCACTGCCGGAGGAGTTGGGCGGCGATGCGGCACAGTTGCCCCGTTTAGTAATGCACTACAACCAGCGCGATTTTGGACGGCTCTACCAAATGATTCGCGTCATCAATCAACTAGGTATGGATGCTCCTGAAGCCACCCACCCCGAACAGAAATAGTCTGGGCATTACTGAATGGAAATCGGATTATCAGATAGGGAGTTCTGCGCTAGGGATGATTTGAAAACTACCCTTGCAAAATTCATCTGTCGGATCAGCAATGCCATCGTCTGATGTACGGTATTCCAGATGCCTTCCCCCTCAATCCCTCTTTGATGCAGGGCTGGTGTGTATCCACAAGTTTTGTCCAAGTTCTGGGTTTTGCAGCCCCCTAAATCTCCTAATTCTAGGGACTTTGAGAACTGTAGTAGGCGTGCCTTCCCTACCCCAAAAATGAGGAGGTTAGGAGTGAAGCCTAAATTCTTAAAGGAGATGAGAGCTACCGATCGCTCGGTTCCGAAATAGCCTGGAAGGAGGAAGACATCTGGGAATTGACGGGAAACGATAAGACATGACACCACACCCCAGCAGTCCCATGCCCATGATCTCGGTTGAAAACCTGACGAAGGTTTATCCCGTTGCGATTAAAGATCCCGGTTTTGCGGGAACCATCAAGCATTTCTTTCAGCGCACCTATCGCTCGGTTACAGCGGTTCAATCGGTTTCCTTTGCGATCGAACCCGGTGAGGTCGTAGGGTTTCTGGGACCAAACGGGGCAGGCAAAACAACCACGCTTAAAATGCTCACCGGACTGATTCACCCGTCCTCAGGACAAGTCACGGTGGCAGGGCATATTCCCTTTCGGCGGCAGCGGGCGTTTCTTCAGCAAATTACGCTGGTGATGGGGCAAAAGCAGCAGTTGATCTGGGATTTGCCCGCGCTGGACTCCCTCCGAATTAATGCGGCAGTGTATGGAATAGACGATCGCGATTATCGGCAGCGCGTTGGCGAATTGACCGAGATGCTGTCCCTGGAAGGCAAGCTGAATCAGCCTGTGCGAAAGCTTTCTCTCGGCGAACGAATGAAGGCGGAACTGCTAGCTGCGCTGCTGCACCATCCGAAAGTGCTGTTTCTTGATGAGCCGACGCTCGGACTCGACGTCAATGCTCAGGTCAATGTGCGCGAGTTTTTGCGCGAATACAACGAACGTTATCAGGCGACAGTGTTGCTAACAAGCCATTACATGGCAGACATTACGGCTTTGTGTCAGCGGGTGCTGATGATTCATGCCGGAAACCTGATTTACGATGGCAGTTTAGAAGGCTTGCTCGAACGGTTTGCGCCCTGTCGGGAAGTGTCGATCGAACTCAGTTATCCTCGATCGTCTGCCGAACTACGTCCCTACGGAGAACTGAAGCAGGTAGATGGACAACTCGCGCAGTTTATTGTGCCGCAGGAAAAGCTGACGCATACGATCGCCCAGCTCTTAGCAGACTTTGAAGTCGTAGATTTGAAGGTGACAGACCCGCCGATCGAGGAAGTGATCGGTCAGGTGTTTCAGTTAGGAACCCGGGTGGATGCAACCTCAAACGGGAATGACCAGGCAGTGTCGCCCAATCAACTCCCGCAGGGCAAAGTCTCCGACGGTGAATTTATCGAAGACCGTCAGCCTGGAGGCACAAGATGAATCAGAGGCTCAAGCGGACAGGTCGCATTGCCCAAACCCTGCTCACCGTTTACTACGCTTATATGGTGGAGTACCGAGCAGAGCTGATTCTGTGGATGCTGTCGGGCAGCCTACCGCTCATCCTGATGGGCGTGTGGATTCAGGCATCGCAGAGTGGGCAGTTTGGACTTTCATCGATCGACTTTATTCGTTACTTTCTCGCCGTTTTTCTGGTGCGGCAATTTACCGTCGTTTGGGTAATTTGGGAGTTTGAACGCGAAGTCGTGGAAGGAAAGCTCTCATTTCGACTGCTGCAACCGCTCGATCCAGGCTGGCATCATTTTATGTCTCACTTTGCCGAGCGATTTGCCCGGTTGCCGTTTGCAATTCTGCTGGTAATTCTCTTTTTTGTGCTGTATCCGCAAGCCGTTTGGATTCCCAGCCTGTCGCAAGTTCTGCTGTTCCTGCTCGCCGTTACTCTGGCGTTCATCCTACGGTTTGTTACCCAATACGCCTTCGCAATGCTGGCTTTCTGGATTGAGCGAGCAAATTCGTTGGAGTCTTTCTTTTTTCTGTTCTACCTGTTTCTGTCAGGCATTATCGCGCCGCTGGAAGTGTTTCCGCCGATCGTCCGCCAAATTGTGCTGTGGACACCGTTTCCCTACATGATTAATTTTCCTGCCAGTCTATTGATCGGTCTGCCGGAAAATGTAGTGCAGGGGTTACTGATCATGCTGGGCTGGATCGCGCTCTTCTGGGCGTTAAATCGCTGGCTGTGGCAGAAAGGTTTGCGCCGCTATTCGGGCATGGGAGCATAGTGAATAGCTTCAATTCAGACTGAAAACTTGCCGGAAGAACTGTATGACCGTATTCAAAGTCTTGCGGCTGAGAATAGTCCTGACTTTGAATGAAGTTGTGATTTATCTATTGCAGCAGGCAGTCCAGCCCAGTAAACAGAGAAGCGTTCAGGAACCTGTTCAGGAGGGATAGACAGAGCCGATGGCGGAGATTTTACAAAGAATTCGTAGGGCGTTGCTGAATCGAAATATGAAGACACAACTTGAGACCCTGCATCGCCCCCTATTCATCTCAAGACAAAAGCAAAGTAAGTAACCTACTAAATCACCCGCAAATTCGATCGCTGAATAACGGGACGACCGCCTAGTTTTGCAATCAGCACTTGATTTGCCTCGCCGCTGCCGTCAACATCGAAGAACAGGGAATTTTTGTTGTAGATAAAGCGATCGTTCCCATCCTGTGCCTGGCTACCCAAAACGAACTGGCTAATACGCACTCGACCTCGACGCACCTGTCGTCCAAAACTGCGGCGACTGATCAAAATAGTGTCGTCTTTGCTGTTGAAGTCCGTGATCACATCGCGGTTTGACTTCTGAGAGCTGGTAAGGATGAACCTATCTTTTCCTTTGCCGCCCGTTAGCCGATCGCGTCCTACACCTCCGTCTAAGCGATCGTTATTGTCACCGCCAAGGAGTCGATCGTTCCCCAGTCCACCTGTAAGTTCATCTTCGCCGCTTTCGCCAACCAGCGTATCGTTGCCGTCGTTGCCCAGCAGGAGATCGTCTCCCAGCCCGGCACTCAGGAAGTTGTTCAGCCTGTTGCCAACCAGACCGTTATCGAGAGCGTTGCCTGTTCCCGTTAGCGCGCCTCCGGTCAAAATCAGATCTTCAATGTCCTTAGGAAGCGTGTAGCTAATTGCGGCAGAGACGGTATCAAAGCCGCCGTTCTCGAGTTCGATCGCCTGATCGCCCGAACTATCGATCACGTAAACATCATCACCTGTGCCGCCTTCCAGGTAGTCCTCCCCTGCGCCGCCGTCTAGGCGATCGTTGCCTCCGTTAGCAATCAGGCGATCGTTGCCGTTACCTCCAGACAAGCTATCTGCGCCCGATCCAGTAATGACGCCGTCGTTTGCGTTGCTGCCGATCAGGGTAACACTGCCATTGAAGCCGCTCCAGTTAAACTGCTCGAAGTTGGTGATTATTGTGTTGTTGACAAGAACGCCGCTCACCTGATTGGTGGAATTGGCGATTTCAATGCGGGCGTTGCCTGTGCCATCGGTCAGGGTCAGCGTGTCGATGCCTGTGCCGCCGTCGATCAGGTCGTTTTGCTGAAGGTTTGCCAGCGTGGAAATTACCGTGTCGTTACCGTCCTGGGCATTGATGCGATCGGTCGCAGGAGTGGTGACCAGTGCCGGATCGCCGATGACCGTACCGTCGTTGAGCCGGATGCTCGTCATCTGGATTGTGGTTTGAGCGGCGTTACTCAGGCGAGTGCCATCGCTGACCCGAAACAGAATCACCCGCGTGGTCATATCCGGGGCAGGGCTGGAGTTGTGATAGCGAATGCGCTGAATCGCTTTAACATAGCTGCTTAAAGGCGCAGAACCGCTCAGGTTAAGCGTTCCCCTAGGGCGATCGTAGCTGGCACTCAGCCCGGTTCCGGCAACATCCACAGACAACATCTCGCTGTTGGGATCAAACAAATTCGAGATTCTGATTTCGGCTCTGGTCAACACGGTACTATCAGAATCCGTGAGTTGCGTTTCATTAGAAGCAACGGCAACAGGCTGACCCAAAATGACAAACGTGTTGCTAAAGTCGTTTCCGGCTCCTCCGCCGTTCAAATCAACCACTGGAGGCGCAACGCTTTGCTGAAACTGCAAGTTAATTCTTGCCGGGTTGCTGCTTGTGCCATCGCTCACCGTAATCAGCGCCGATCGACCCTGAGCCGTGGGCTGTTGGCTGCTGTTGAGATAAATAATCGATCGCAGCACCTGCTGATAGGTGTCCAGTGCAGCCGTGCCCGCCAGAGTCAGAACGCCGATCGCCGCATTGAAGCTGCCAATAATGCCATTTTGGTCGTTAAACAGCAGGTTGTCTTCGCCCGGCATATAGCCTTCCAGCGCGATTGTGGCTCCATTGAGCGTGGAGCTATCAATATCGGCAATCCCAATTGCGGCATCGAGATTGATCGCCCGGTCGTCCACCGAAAAAACGACGGATGAAACCGAAGGGGTGACGATTGGCGCATCGTTACGCGGCGCAATCTGGATGGTGCGGGTAGCAATCTGGCTGGTGAGCGCACCATCCCTGGCAGTGAACTGAACGATGCGATTGGTGGTGTTGGGGGCGTTGCTCGTGTTAGTGTAAGCAATCGATCGCAGGGCATTTTGATATGTACTGACCGCAGCGGTTCCTTGCAGCGTGAGCGTTCCGGTTGCCGCGTCGAACTGTCCGCTAATGCCGTTTTGATTGGTGAAACTTAGCTGATCCTGCTGCGGCACGTAGTTAACGATTTTTACCGACGCACTGGACAGGGTTTGGCTATCGACATCGGTCAGGCTCAGGGTTGAATCGATTACCACTGCGCCCGCATCTTCCTGATAAGCAAGCGTACCCGTATCAGGTGTAATGATCGGAGCTTCGTTGACGTTGTTAACTTCAATCTGGAACGTGCGGATCAGGCTCAGCCCTTCGCTATCAGTAACGGCAACCTGAATCGAGTAGGTTTTCTGAGTCTCGTAGTCTAGCGGATTTTTGACCAGCAGCCGATCGCCCGCAATGGTAAAGGCATTGTTGTCTGCCACATTCGGAACGAGGCTGTAACGAAAACTGCCGCCTTCCGCATCGACTGCTTTAAAAGTGCCGATCGGCGTATTGGGCGAGGCGTTTTCATCGACGGTCGTTCCTTCAAGGGTCAGACTGGTGGGCACCTCGTTCTGATCGGTGACGGTAATAATGAGCTGCTGCGTCTTCTTCAGTCCACCGAGATCGGTTGCTGTGATATTGAGCGCGATCGTGGGGGTGGCTTCGCGGTCGAGGCCGATACCGTTTTTTAGCTTCAGGTTGCCTTGGTTATCGATTTCAAATCGATCGTCGTTGACCTGATAGCTGAACTGATCGTTTTTGTCTGGATCAACGACCTGAAACTGCCCGACGATCGCTCCTGCCCTGTTTTCTTCAACTCGATCGTTCAGCAGGCGAATTTCGGTGGGGGCTTCGTTGATATTGGTAACGTTCAGCGTAATCTGCTGTGTGAAGCTTTCCGCCGGATTCCCGTTGTCGGTTGCCGTAATATTCAGGCTAAGTTTGCCGTCTGTTAGTTCTTCATAGTTGAGGCTTTGTCCTGCCTTCAGCTTGAGATTGCCCTGGCTATCCACCTCAAACCGGACGGAATCGCTAACCGTAAAGGTAAATGCTGTGCTATCTACGTCAGTTGCGGTCAATCTACCGATCGTTGCACCCGCACGGTTTTCTTCCATCGTACTGGGAGATAGCTGAATTCCAGTCGGGGCTTCATTGACGTTGGCTACCTCGAGCGTGAAGGTTTCCGATCGGGTCAGTCCTTTACTGTCGGTTGCTGTGACCGTGACTTGGATGGGAGCGGAATCTTCAGAATTGAGGCTGAGTCCGTTTTTCAGCTTCAGATTGCCCTGGTTGTCAATCTCAAATCGATCGTCGCCGCTGAGTTTGAGGGTTAGCGTATCGTCTTTATCAGGATCAGTCGCGGTCAACTTACCAACGATCGCCCCTGCACTGTTTTCGGCAACGCTTTTGTTCTCTAGATTGATTGCGCTGGGAGCTTCGTTGACGTTGGTAACGGTAATCGTGAAAGGTTTGGTGAGTTTGCCGACAGGTTGACCGTTATCGATCGCCGTAATGCTCAGGTCTAGTTTGCCGTCTGTGAGTTCCTCATAGTTGAGGCTTTGTCCCTGCTTCAGTTTGAGTTTGCCATCCTTTACCTCAAAGCGATCGTCGCTCACTTCATAGGTGAACTGATCACTATCAGGGTCGGTGACTGCGACATCACCAATCGTCGCGCCTGCTGCGTTTTCTGCAACGATATTGCCTTGTAGCGTGATATTAGTTGGTGGCTCGTTCAGGTCTCGCACCGTGATCGTGAAGGTTTGGGGCGCACTGCTTAAGCCGTCGCGATCGGTGCTGATGATTTGAATCTGATAGCTGGACTTAGTTTCAAAGTCGGGCGATTTCCGGATGCGAAGCTGATTATTTTCGATCACGAAAGCAGCATGATCGCCAAAGCCGTCTACGAGTTGATAGGTGAACGCTTCGTTGAGGTCGGGATCGAGCGTGTCTAGTGAACCAACAAGACTATTGTCAGGAATGCCTTCGTCAATCTGGGCTGAACCGAGGGTAACGACAGTGGGAGCTTCGTTGACATTCGCAACGTCGATCGTGATTGGCAGCTCGGTTTTTTTGGATGGATTACCGTTGTCAGTTGCGATGAGTGCGACCGTCAGTTTGCCGTCTGTTAGGGTTTCATAGTCAAAACTGACTCCGGGCTTGAGCTTGAGCTGATCGCCCTCGACCACAAAGCGATCGTCTAAAACACCGTTAACCGTAACCGTGAGCGTGACCGTATCTTGTAGATCGGCATCTGAAAGATTAATCGTACCGATCGTGACTCCTGAAACGTTTTCGGCGATCGCCTGAGCCGGGGTAAAGCTTAAAACTGGCGCGTCGTTGAGGTTGTTGACCTCGATCTCAAACGACTTGGTAAACGACTGTGCCGGGTTGCCGTTGTCGGTTGCCGTGATTTGCAGCGTTAGCTTTTTCTCGGTTTCATAATCGATCGACGCATCCGGCGTTAACTTCAGGTTGCCCTCTGCGTCTACCACAAAGCGAGCATCACTGATGGTAAACGTGTGCGTATCAAAGCGATCGGGATCGGTGACTTTCAGTTTGCCAACGATTGCACCCAGGGTTTCTTCATCGATCGTTGTGTTATCAAGCTCGATCTCAGTAGGGGCTAGGTTGAGCCGCTCGACCTGAATGATGAACTGACGGGAAATGCGTTCATCACCGCGATCGATGGCAGTAACCGTTAGCGTAATCTCTTCAGTTGTATCGGCATCAAGGCTGACCCCATCCTTCAGCTTGAGTTTGCCGCTATTCTCGACGAAAAAGCGATCGTCGCTTACTTCATAGCGGAACTGCTCATTCTTATCGGGATCGGTGACTTGCACCAGACCCACTTCCGCGCCAGCGACCTGCTCGCTAATCGTAAGATTCGACAATCCCAGATTAGTAGGGGCTTCGTTAACATCAGTGACTTGAAAAGCGACATCCAGCGTTGTGGTGCGCTCTGGCGTTCCGTTGTCTCTTGCCGTAACTACGAGGGAAACCGCACCATTCGTCAGAGTTTCAAAATCGAATTTTTCACCCGGCTTTAGCCTGATCTGCCAAACGTCTCCGGCGACAGGGTCAATCTGAAAGCGATTGTCGCTCAGCTCCAGGGTGAAGGGGTTGTTTTCTGGGTCGCTTACCGTTAGTGTGCCGATCGCGATTCCCTCATTGTTTTCAGCGATCGACGCAGCCGGAGTAAAGTCTTTTAGAACGGGCGCATCATTGAGATTGTTAACATTAATCGTGATTTGCTTGGTGAACGATCCCTGCGGATTGGCATTGTCCTTTGCAGTGATATCGAGGGTGACGGTCTGCTGGGTTTCAAAGTCAACCTTTACATTGGGCTTGAGGCGGAGATTACCCTCGCCATCCACCATAAAGCGGGCATCGTTAGGGAATTCAAACGTATGAAGATCACCACGATCGGGATCAACGACCGAGATTTTGCCAACGATCGCCCCGTCTTCATCTTCATTGATTGTGTTTGTTGCAAGCGTGATATCAGTAGGCGCAAAGTTAACCGGATCGACGGTAATTTGAAACGTCTTGGTAATTTCCAGCTGACCGGGGTCGGTCGCAGTGATTGTGAGATTAATCGTCTGTCTGTCGTTGATATCGAGCTGGGCAGTGTCTTTCAGCTTCAGCTTGCCGTTTCTGACCTCAAAGCGATCGTCGCTGCTGAAGTCGTCGCTGCTGAATTTGTAAGAAAAGGTATCCCCCTCATCAGGATCAATAACGGCGATCGTGCCAATCTCTGCACCAAACTGCTGCTCGTCAACCGATAAACTATCGGGCGTGATCGTGATGTCGGTTGGAGCTTCGTTGATATTCTGAATGAAAATGCTGAACTCGCTCGTAACCGAACGATTCGTAGAATCTGTTGCTGTAATTTTGAGTGGGATTGGTCCTGTTGCAGTTTCAAAATCGAGCAGTTTTCCTTCTGCAAGCTGAAGCTGATATTTCCCCTCAACCTCAACGATGACAAATCGATCGTCGTCCAGGGTAAACGTGTGAGTTTGGCTATCTTCATCGTCAACCGTGACCGTTCCCACAACCGCATTAGGCGTTGCCTCGTTGACCTGGTGTGGGTTTGTAGGGGTCAGGGTAATGTTCGTTGGTGCACCGGGTTCCGCGACCCGAACTGTTACCAACCTGCGAGTTTCTAGCTTTTCGGGACTTTGATCAGTGGCAATTACCTCTACCGTGACTTGTTGCTCAATTTGATAGTCGAGGCTTTCAGTGTTCTTGAGCTTTAACTTCCACACGCCATCGATCTGGACTACTTCAAACCGAGCGTCACTAACCCCAAAACTTGGGATTGTGCCTTCTGGATCGATCGATATAACAGTACCAACGGTTTCACCTGCTTTCTTGTTTCCGACGCTGCGTTGTTCGGTAATACTCAGCGATGGAGCTTCGTTGACGTTATTAACGTTGATTTCAAAGACGCGATTGAGGGTTTTACCATCGCTGTCTGTTGCCGTAATCGTCAGGCTGAGTTTACCGCCGACCAATTCCTCATAGTTAAGGCTTGCATTGTCACTCAGCTTTAACTGCCAATCGGCACCAACTTGGACGATTTGAAACCGGGGATCGTTCACGCTAAGCGTCAGAGTTGGATTATCGGGATCGGTTGCCTTCACCGTGCCGACGACTGCGCCCTTCACCTCTTCGTCAATCGGCTGTGCGTTCTCTAGCTGAATGTCGGTTGGCGGCTCGTTTTCATTCAGAACGTCGATCGTCAGCGTTTGATCAGAATACAAACTGCCATTGTTTTGATCGCTGGCACGAACTATGACACTGATTGTTGGAGTCGCTTCGCGATCGAGTTTAACCCCCGGTTTAAGCTTCAGGTTATTTGTCAGAGGGTCGATTTCAAACGGGCTGTCACCCACGAGCGAGAAATTCTGCGGATCACCTTCTGGATCATTCGCAGACAATTGACCGACGATCTCCCCCGGCTTATTCTCTACAACTTTGTTATTACTGAGGCTGAGGTTGATTGGAGCTTCGTTAACGTTTGTAACCGTAATCGTCACTGCTTGCCGCGACTCCAGGCTTGGATCCTGGCTATCGGTGGCAATAATGTCGAAGGTAATTTCCTTTTGGGTTCCCAGTGCCTCATAGTCCAGACTGCGACCGGCTTTGAGCTTCAGGTTTTTGGTGGAAGGGTCAATCTCAAACCGATCGTCCGAGACGGTTAAAACTGGCGTCGTGCCATCGGGATCAGTTACTTTTACTGTGCCAATAACCGCTCCTGGGGCATTCTCTGCAACCGTCCGGCTCCCCTCAAGCTGAAGGTCAACTGGAACTTCGTTGACATCATTGAGCGTGATTGTGAGTTCCTGCGTTGTAGACTGCTCTGGTGTGCCGTTATCGGTAGCGGTAACGCTAATTTTGAATGATCGGCTCAGCGGGTTTTCAAAGTTGAGGTTTGCTCCGTTTTTGACAACAATTTGGTTGCCGCTGAGTGCATAGAATTCGTTCTCGGCGATCGAAAAACGAATCGTCTGATTCTGATTTGTGTCTGGATCAGTCGCGCTGAGCGTCCCCACGACCGTTCCGCCCGGAGTATTTTCGTTTAGCTTGTCGTTGCTAAGCGTGATGTTCGTCGGGGCTTCGTTAACATCAGTCGTTCGGATCGTGAACTCTTGTGTCGCCTCCAGGTTGGGGTTGCCGTCATCTCTCGCCGTGACGGTCAGGACGATCTCTTTATCGTTATCATTCTCAAAATTCAGCGATTGCCCTGCTTTGAGCCTGAGTTGAGTGCCAAAGACTTCAAAGCGATCGTCCCCACTGACGGTGTAGGAAATGCTGTTTCCTTCTGGGTCGGTTGCTGAGAGTGTGCCGATGACGGCGCCAATGCTATTTTCTGCAACCTGAGGCGGAGCAGGAGTCAGGGTGATATTGGTCGGGGGGGTGTTGTCTGTGGGGGTTATGATCGAATAAGCACGTCCAAATACGCCGTCCTCACTGCCATCATTGCGTGTCCAAACGGCTGCAAAATTGTTGTTTGACGCAGCGATCGAGCTATAGCTTCCAGCCGGTGCGCCTGCATCAAGGCGAAACTCACTGCTTGTAGAATTGACCGGGCTACTGATGAGCGGGTTACCGTTAGCATCAAAGCGACGGGCATAGATACCCGCTCCCTGATCCCCTGAAGCGGATGACCAGGAAAGGATAAACTTCCCGTCTGCCGCCATCGCCACCATAACGTCCTGCTGGCTGCCCAACAGGTTTGTATTTGCCTGCTGCTCTGTAGCGGTTAACGCTGTTCCATTTCGGTCAAACCGACGGTAATACACATCCAAACCGCTAAACGATTGGGGATCCAGGCTCGACCATCCCACCACAAATGAGCCGTCTGCTGCCATTGCAACTGACGGTTTGCGCTGGTCTCCCGCAGCCAAGGAGTTAACTTGAATCCGATCGCCCTGCGCGATGCCCTGTGCGTTAAACCGCTGAGCAAAAATGTTGTAGCCTGTCGTGTTGCTCGTGTCGCTGTTATTTCTCTGACTGCTCTCCCAAACCACGACAAAGCTGCCGTCGTCTGCCATGGCGACCGTAGAGTTGAGCTGACTGCCTGTAGTTTGTAAATTGGCTGGGTTAACGGATGTAACCGCAATGTCACTACCCTGCGCCACCCCATCTCTGTTATAACGTCGGGCAAAGACTCCCAAGCCGTCGCCGTCCTGTCCGACACTTGTCCAGGTGATGACGAATCCGCCGTCGTTGGCATCGCTAGCATCGTCATCCCGATCGCTGGCAACAACCGAGCTGAGCTGCTGATTAAAGGGTTCTGAGTTGACGCGAAACTGAGAACCGCTCTTTTCACCGTTGCTGGTATAGCGTTGAGCATACACACCAAAGCCCGAATTGTCATCCTGAAAGCTGCCTGCGTTGCTAGACCAAGTGACAATAAAGCCGCCTAACGCATCAATCGCAACCGAAGGCGCAGTCTGATCCCCTTTGGTAATCGTATTGACTAGAAATTCATTTCCTATTGGGGTACCGTCTGCGTTGTAGCGACGACCATACACCCCTGTTTCGAGGAAACTCGTCGCATCATCCTGACCTGTACTCGACCAAACCACAACAAACGTGCCGTCTGCCGCCATGGCGATCGATCGCGTTGAGCGAGCGAGCTCGGTGCTGGTGTTGTCAAACACCCCTTCACTGGGATAGGTGCTTTGATACCCGTCGGTAGTGTTATTAACTGGAAATTCTGCACCTGCATTAACCTGCATAATCGTGTCTCGCTCACAACTAGATTTCCCCTTCCCAGAGACTACCCACGCAGGCTGTTACAGTTGCAGAAACAACATACTTTCCGTCAGTTTTACGGATACCCAATCTTGTCGGGAAAAAGTTGTGGGATCAGGCTATGATCAGAGATTGTTTTAGAATGCCGCCCTACAACTGTCAAACGGTTTTCCCTCCAGAAACGATCTCTGCAAGCCAAACTTTCAACAAAATTTCAACGTTATGAAGCACACCTTATCCGTACTGGTTGAAGATGAAGCGGGCGTGTTAACCCGAATTGCCGGACTGTTTGCCCGTCGCGGTTTCAATATCGAAAGTCTGGCAGTTGGTCCTGCCGGGCAAGATGGAATTTCTCGGATCACGATGGTCGTTCCGGGCGATGACAATATTATTGAGCAGGTGACAAAGCAGCTTTATCGCTTAATTAATGTGATCAAGGTGCAGGATATTACTGAAGATCCCTGCGTAGAGCGAGAACTCATGCTGCTAAAGGTAAATGCAACCAGCTCAAATCGATCGGAAATCATTGAGCTATCGCAGATCTTCCGGGCACGGGTTGTGGATGTGGGTGAAGACGCGCTGACTCTGGAAGTGGTAGGCGATCCGGGCAAGATTGTGGCAATTCAGCAAACGCTGAGTCGTTTTGGCATTCGCGAAATTGCGCGGACTGGAAAAATTGCTCTGGTGCGCGAATCGGGCGTTAACACCGAATATCTGAAGTCGCTAACCGAAGCAAAGGTTTAGGTCGTTTGACTTACTCGATCAAGCCTTGTTATTTCTGCTGAAATCCTCCAATTTCTGCCAGCGTATAAAGCGGTCTGCCTTTTACTTCTTCATAGATTCGCCCGATATATTCGCCCAGAATACCGATACAAATAAGCTGAACCGCTCCCAGGAAAAATATGACCACGGTAATGGCAGCAAATCCTGTCAGGGGTGAGTTTGGCGCAAATAGTCGCCAGTACAGCACTAGCACTGCCATCAGCAGGGACACTGCCGCCGCCGCTAATCCCAAATAGGTGGCAATCCGCAATGGCACCCTGGAGAAAGACACCAAGCCGTTGATTGCCAGTGCCAGCGATTTGCCAAAGGTGTATTTTTCCTTTCCGGCGTAGCGTGGGTCGCGCTCAAATAAAATTGCCGTTTGGCGAAATCCTGTCCAGGCGCGTAAGCCGCGAATATAGCGATTGCGTTCGGGCATAGCATTCAGTAGAGCAACGACCTGACGATCCATCAGGCAAAAATCGCCTGTATCCGTCGGAATTTCAACATCGGCAAGGTGGCGCAGCACACGGTAGAAACCAAATGCCAGCAGCCGCTTCAGCCAGTTTTCACGCCGTCTTTGGGTACGCTGTGCATATACAACCTGATAGCCCTGCTGCCAGCGATCGACCATCTGCGGGATTAGTTCAGGCGGGTCTTGCAAATCGGCATCCATCACCACGATCGCCTCTCCTCGCGCAAAATTGAGTCCGGCAGTGACAGCAATCTGATGCCCAAAATTGCGGGCAAGGCTGAGATAGCACACTCGCGAATCTTGCTGGTGCAGTTCTCGCAGCAAATAGAGCGATCCATCGCGGCTGCCGTCATTAATTAAAATAAACTCGGCTTCCCCGTCCAGGGATTGCACCATACCGCTCAAGCGGCGATACAGCTCAGCAATGTTTTCTTCCTCGTTGTAAATCGGCACAACCAGGGAGTATCTGGGAGCCATAGCACTTACTTGACGGCAAACTGAATAGCACTTACTTAATGGCGACAACTGCCAGGTTCCAGGCAAACCGCTTCATGCCGGGAATTTGCTTGAGAAGGCGATCGATTTTTTCCAGGCGATCGTACGTCTTCTGAAGTCGCTGATGCTCAATAATGATTTTCTTCCAGTAGCGTTCGGAGTTCGGGTGGACTTTTTCAATCAGATAAAACTGAAGAAAAATCCACAGCGTTGCAATCCAAAACGTATCGTAGATCGTTCGACCAAACAAATCATCAATAAAGCGAACCAAATTGATATCCAACGGCGTTTCGTCCTCGGTTCGCACTTTGGTTGCCATTTGCCGATACACATTAATCACAGGATTATGCTTCAACGGGTCCCAAAAGCATATTACCCCACCCGGTTTAAGCACTCGATGAATTTCTCGAATCGTCAGCTTCGGATTCGGAATGTGGTGCAGCAGATTCGAGGCATACACAATGTCAAATGTATTATCGGGATAATCGATCGCCATCGCGTTAATGACTCGCCCCTCGATCGCCACCCCATTCGACTGCGCCAGCTTTAACGCCACCTCCACCATTCCTGGCGAATAGTCTGATGCCACGCAACGCGCTCCGCGACTGGCGAAATAAACGCTGTTTTCCCCGGCTCCGCAGCCCAGATCGAGCAGCAATTTACCCCGCACGTTCCCGATCTGCTGAAGAATAAACCGATTTTCAGGAGCAGTGCAAGCTTCAAAATAATCCCGAACCCGAATGCCCTCGACATCGATCAGGGAGGCCCAGCGATCGTGAAATTCCTGCTCTTTTTTTAGAATTTCATCTTTCAAGATTTCGTCCTGCATTGGTTTGTCTCACAGATTCGCCTAAGCTCAATTCAGGAGATTGGAGAAGGTTTGAACAACGATGGCTGTGAACTGCCCCCTAGTTCCCGATTCTTAGGAAAGCTGGGGCAATGTAGAACCTCTAAACCTTGCCATCCACCTCTTGTTGGACAAAAACCAGCAAAAAGGGTAGGTTTCTCCAGACAGCATATCACTGTCAAACCTACCCCTCGTAAATTTCGGACTGTTCAAATCCCCAAAATTCCCAGAATTCTGAAAATCCAGAAAATTTAATGATTAGCCTGCCATCCGCTCCAAAATTCGCTGCATAATCTGCATTCCCGTCACAGCCTGCCAGCCAAACAGAGCTACTAGCACCACGTTCAGCGCAATGTGTGTAACTCGTGCCCAGTCCTGCCCTTTCTGCATAAACGGCGTGAGCGAAGCGGAAGTTGCAATCAGCCCCGTCATTCCCAGCCCTGCGAGCAAATGAGGACCGAAAAATAGCTTACCGTTGTTAATATAGGTCACTGCCATTCCGCCGATCGTCCCAATCACCATCAGCGGCAGCAGCACTGCCCCGTACTGATGATGTCGAATGTTGTACCGACCCTTCAACAGTTCTTTTTTCTCGTCGCCTGTTGCAGTGCGGGCACGTCGCCACTGAAAGCCAAGATAAGCGGCATAGACAGTGGCAGCAAACAGCACCCACATCAGCACAGGATGTCCAAACTGGCTCCAAACCTTGATCGACTCCGGGATCTCCAAGCTCATAACGTGTGAGGTTAATTGAATTAACAAAATCTTTATAAAAATTAGCATACCGTTATCCTGTACTGGGTTGAGATCAATCCCCAAAACCGGATTAAGTAAAAGTTAAGCGTTTCGGACGGGAGGGTGTGTGGGATGTCCCCAACAGAGATAGAAGCTGCCTTGCGGCTTGCCTTTGGCGAATGCCTTGCTGCCGGATGCCCTCTTGATCCAATTCAGCAGGAGATTTTGCTGCGGGCCCTGCTCGATAAATTGACTCAGGGTGAACAAACCGAGTCCCAGCGAACCGATCGGTCAGTTGCCTCTACAAATCCCCTAGATAATCTCACGCCAGAACAGCGGCGCACGCTTCTACGCTATATCAAGGAGCAGAATCAACAGAACCGAGCGTGGAAAGCTCAGCTCTTAAATGACTGGCTACAACAGCAAAACTCTGGAGAAATTCAGTTTGTTCGCACTGAGTACGGGCTTGCCTGGCTAGAGCAGATTCAGCCAGTTCATATTGCCGCCTATGCTGACGAAGCAGCGATTGCGCTCAGGGTGGGCGATCGAATCGAAGTCTCTAATGGGCTGTGGGAATGGGTGCAGGAAAACGGACCTTGCAGCCGCGAATGGATTCCTTGCACAGTCATTGGTTTGCGGCAGGACAGTAGCCTATCTCATGCAAGCTGCACTGTTCGCTTTGAGAACGGCTTGGAATACGAGATTCAAGGCATTTATGAATGGAATCGGTATAACTGGCGATGGCAGCAGGAGAAGTGAGGGGGTGAGGGAATAAGGCGGAAGGGTGAATGGTGGGGATGGATGGTGGATGAGGGCAGGTTTTGCCGAAATTTGTAGGTGTGGGTGGGCAGTTTCTAAGCTCAAAACTGAATTAAAAAAGGGTACGCCGGAACGCACCCTGTGAAAATTGAAGAATTTGCCGATGCAGTGAGTCTTGCGATCAAACTCACTGCTTAGCCTTTAATACTAGGATTTCGACGGTACTGGGGACTTGCGCTTGATCGGCTTTGAACGATGACCATCCGGGCGAGAATCATGGCGAGAATCATTTCTCGGACCACGGCGCGGTCTAGGTTCGTCAACGATCGGCTCCTCGACATAGCCCTGATCGACGCGCATCCAGCTTGGGCGAATCTGATCGTACGCCATTTGCAACGCAGCCGCCGCGATCATGTTTGGCTCAAACTCTTCAGCCAGCTGAGCGATGATCGGCAGGAAGGATGCCATCCGCTCGCCAGCGAGGGCTTCGCGCAAAGTACCTTGCAGCTTTTCCAGGTGGCGGGCTTCGATCTGAGCACGAGTGGGGATCGTACCTATTTCTAAGCGTTGGCGAATGTGATGCTCGATGTCCCGCAGCTTGCGCTTGTCAAGCGAGTGAATCAGCGAAATTGCTGTCCCTTCTTTGCCTGCGCGTCCGGTACGCCCGATTCGGTGAACGTAGCTTTCGACACTGTCAGGTAGGTCGTAGTTGATGACGTGAGTAAGATCTTCAACGTGCAGACCTCGTGCCGCAATGTCAGTGGCTACAACCCAGCGTACCTGACGCTGGCGGAACCGCAGCAAAAGCCGCTCCCGCTGAGACTGGCTCAAATCGCCGTGATATTCATCAACGCTGTGACCTGCTGCTTGGAGTTGGCGTGTCAGCTCCGCCGCGGCCTTCCGGGTACGGACAAAGATGAGTGCCGATTCCGGGTCTTCCATTTCCAGGATAGGCTGCAGGGCACGCGCCTTGGTCCAGCCTCGCGGAACGATATAGGCAATCTGATTAATCCGGGTGGGAGCCGCTTTAGGCTGCTCAACCGTGACGGTGACGGGCGATCGCAAAAACTTCGTTGCCAGTTCCCGAATCGAGGGTTCCATCGTGGCGGAAAAGAAAGCCGTCTGCCGCTCCGCCGGAGCCTGGCTGAGAATTCTTTCAACGTCCTGGATAAAGCCCATGTTCAGCATTTCGTCGGCTTCATCCAGCACCAAGAAGCTAAGCTGCCGCAGGTTCAGGTCGCCTCGCTTCAGCAAATCCAGCACGCGACCGGGCGTACCCACCACAATCTGACAACCGCGCTGAAGCCGACGAATTTGCAGATCGATCGCCTGTCCGCCATAAATAGGCAGAACGTGCAGACGGCGATCGTGGTTCAATGACCGAATTGACTGGTAAACCTGAAGTGCCAGTTCACGGGTCGGGGTAAGGATGAGAGCTTGCACTGCTCCGTTATTTAAATCAATGCGCTCTAGCAGAGGCAGCGAGAAAGCAGCGGTTTTACCTGTTCCCGTTTGCGCCTGACCGACCACATCTCGCCCGGAGAGCAGATGGGGAATTGCCTGCGCCTGAATCGTAGTGGGAACGGTGAATCCTGCCTTTTCGAGATGGCGAACTCCCGCCTCTGATAGACCTAAGCCGTTGAAAGAAAGCGTCATTAAGACTCCTTAAGACTTTAGAAGTTTGAAATTTGAAATAGGAAATTAACGATGAACAGAGACACGATCGAACGCGCCTCGGAGTTGGGTTGTCGGATCTGCGACACGACCGTAAAGGTCATACACATCAGCATCTGCAATCACAACGGGAACGATCGTCCCCAGCCGCGCTTCACCCTGGACATAAACCAACCCATCAACCTCGGGGGCAAAACGAGCCGATCGCCCGACGAGTTCCCCAGTGTCAGGGTTTTCCTGTTCGATTAAAACATCAACAACCTTGCCGATTTCAGCTCGATTCTTCCGGAGAGAAATCGGTTGCTGAAGGGTCATGATGGCATCTCGGCGATCGTCCATCACCTCTTGGGGAAGCTGGTTTGACAGAGTGTAAGCCGGGGTTCCTTCTTCAGGGGAGAAAGTGAACACGCCAACGTGATCGAACTCATGCCGCTGCACAAACTGCCGCAGATGCTCAAAATACTCGTCCGTTTCGCCAGGAAAGCCGACAATAAAGGTCGTGCGAAGGACTGCGTCGGGCAAAGCAGTTTTAATGCGATCGATAATGCCGTCATTCACCTGACCCTGCCAGGGACGATTCATTGTCCGCAGCACTTCCGGGTGGGAATGCTGAAGCGGCAAGTCAAGGTAGGGCAACACGTTTGGCGTTTCCTGAATCGCCTGAATGACCTTGGGAGTTAGTCCAGTCGGATAGGCATAGTGCATCCGAATCCAGGGAATTTCGACCTTACCCAGTGCCCGCAGTAGTTCCGCAAGTTTGGGCTCGCCATAGAGATCCAGTCCGTAGTTCGTGGTGATTTGAGAAATCAGGATGATTTCCTGGACACCTTCTGAGGCAAGTTGCTGAGCCTCTGCCACGATCGACTCGATCGAACGCGATCGCTGATTACCACGGAGATGGGGAATAATACAAAATGCACAGCGATAGTCACAGCCTTCGGCAACCCGAAGATAGGCAACGCCTTCTGTCGTGGTGCGATAGCGGGGCATCGTTTCGTCAGCGATAAAGGTCGGCTCCTGTGAGATTTCCTTCACCCGTTCACCGGATGCCGTACGCTCGATCACATCCACTATCTTGTGATAGTCACCTGTTCCCACGATCGCCACCGCTTCGGGGAGAGCATCGAGCAATTCCTGCTGAAAATGCTGCGCCATGCAGCCTGTGATTACAACTTTTTTATTTGCTTCTGCCAGTTCAACCAGTGTACGGACAGACTCCTCCTTGGCGGCCTGAATAAAGCTACAGGTGTTAACAATGACGTAATCGGCAAGCTCCTCGTTGGAATCTACCTGATAGCCTGCCTGAACCAGCAGACCGAGCATGTGCTCTGAGTCAATTCGATTTTTCTCGCAACCCAAATGAGTGATTGCAATGGTTGGCTTTTCGCCCATGCAGTTATCCGTATAGGTGAGACAGGTGGTAAGTTAAGACAAACAGAACAGTCTTAGCAGCGAGTGTGGCGATCGCGTCATCAACGGACTGGACGTTTGCCTCCCTGTACACTTGATCTAGAAGCAACTAAATCGCCTTCACTATCCTAGCGCGTCCTCTGCACAAATGAGTTGAATCGCAGAGAAAAGAACGGATGAGTAAAGCTGAACCTGCAACTAGAGCAATGCGCGTACGCCGTGAATTGCAATCGCGTAGCGAATCTGTATCTGATAATAATCTTAACATAGATAGATTTCAATTTGTTAACGCGAATCTCAAACTTTGCTCGTTCTGAGGAGAGTTCCCGTTTGAGGCTCAATTGGCTGTTAAAGTAAGTCTATGGGGCGCAGTAACTCGCGCCATTTCTATGCCTTCTATTCCGCCGAGTCCGGATTTAGCAAAGACCTGTGGACTTATTACAGACTTTTAAGACAGCCAATCCCATCATCGGTGTGGTTCACTTACTGCCGCTGCCTACTTCTGCCCGATGGGGAGGCAGCCTCAAAGCCGTTATCGATCGTGCAGAACAGGAAGCGACTGCTCTGGCATCGGGCGGGGTTGATGGCATTATCGTTGAAAACTTTTTTGATGCGCCCTTTCCTAAAGATACGGTTAATCCGGCGACAGTGAGCGCGATGAGTCTGGTCGTGCAGCGACTCATGAATCTGGTGACGCTGCCGATCGGCATCAACGTTCTGAGAAACGACGCTCTAAGCGCAATGGCGATCGCAACCTGCGTTCAGGCACACTTTATTCGCGTCAATGTGCTGACTGGGGTGATGGCAACGGATCAGGGCTTGATTGAAGGACAGGCACACCAGCTTTTGCGCTATCGGCGGGAATTGGGCAGCGATGTCAAGATTCTAGCGGATGTGCTGGTGAAACACGCTCGTCCCCTGGGTTCTCCAAATTTGACCACTGCGGTGCAGGAGACAATCGATCGCGGCTTAGCCGACGGCGTGATTCTATCTGGATGGGCAACGGGAAGCCCCCCTAGTCTGGAAGATCTGGAGCTAGCAAGTGCAGCAGCAAACGGTACGCCTGTGTTTATTGGCAGCGGCGCGAATTGGGAAAATATTCCTCGCCTGATTCAGGCAGCTGATGGCGTCATCGTCTCCAGTTCGCTCAAGCGGCGGGGACAAATTGATCAGCCGATTGACCCAATCCGCGTCAGTCAGTTTGTCGAGGCAATGCAGCGCAGCCTGACAGCGAAGGGGTCGGCTCAAACCGTTTCCTCAATGCCTGTACGTTCTTAGAGAAAATCCTTGACAAATTCAGACTCATCCTTAACAGATTGAGCCAAAATGGATGAGTCAAGTTGAGTAGGTTTGGTGCAAGTGACACGATCGAGAAGGGGTTCTATGAGTAGTCGTCGCCGTCAAGCTCCCTGGATTCACCGCAATTCGCGTCTATTAATTGCCGCTGTTGCGATCCTGGGTGCACTCAACACGGGATACATTACTGCAACGAAACTGTTTGGCGGAGAAGCTGCCTGTCCGACGAGTGGCTGTGAGCAGGTTTTATCCAGCCCCTATGCCTATGTGTTTGGTGTACCGCTTTCGCTATTTGGGCTGCTGGCATACATCGGAATTGCAGGGTTTGCTCTAGCTCCGCTAACTGTGAATCCTGATCAGAATAAGCCGCTTCGAGCAACACTTGAGAACTGGACCTGGCTGCTGTTGTTCATCGGCTCAACTGCGATGCTGGTGTTTAGCGGCTATCTGATGTACATCATGGCGAGCCAGTTTGTTGCTGTTTATGGAGCAGGGGGGATTTGCTACTACTGCATTGCCTCGGCACTGTTCGCGCTGACACTATTTGTGCTGACGCTACTGGGTCGCGCCTGGGATGATGTCGGGCAGCTATTGTTTACGGGAATTATTGTGGCAATGGTAACGATTGTGGGGACGCTGGGCGTGTATGCCAACGTAGGCGGTTCTGCGACGGCTGACGCATCCAGTCAATCGGGTCCGGCAATTACTTCCACATCCGGTCAGGCAGAAATTGCGCTGGCAAGGCATTTGAAGAGCATCAACGCGAAGATGTACGGCGCATACTGGTGTCCGCACTGCCACGACCAAAAACAGCTTTTTGGTCAGCAGGCATGGCGAGAAGTGACCTATGTGGAGTGCGCTCCTGACGGGCAAAATGCTCAGCCTGATCTTTGCACAGCCCAGCAGATTGAGGGCTATCCGACCTGGGAAGTTAACGGTAAAAAGCTTTCTGGAACCCAAACCCTCCAGCAGCTTGCTGAGGCGTCGGGCTATCAAGGACCTACCAACTTCCAGATCGGTGGCTAAAAATACGATACAAACTCAATTCGAGTCAAATTTAAGGGGGCTGAGTGCCCCTTTTTTAATGCCGATCGTCTCTTATTTCTTGCATTCTTTCTTGTTTCGGCATTGCTGAATGGAAATAGGATTTAAGGTAGCCTGCAAAGGTAATTCGCAAATTGCCCTACACCCTGCAAACTTTCGCCCGCTAACGCTTCGTTTGACTTAGGGGCTGAGTTGGAGCGTTGGCATCATGAATGATCGAGTAGGAAGCATCTGCAATCTGGTTTCTGGCAGTCCGATAAGCAATCGTCCCAATTCCGGCTACTACAAAGGCGAGCGTGGGTGCAACACCAGGAATCCACAGGTAGTAAATAAACGCAACACTGCTGGCTCCAGCGATCGTGCCCAAACCAATCAGGATACCTGCCCCTAGTTTAAGCGGATGGCGTACTGTCCAGAGCAAGACACTGCCGATCGCTGCCCAGCCTCCAATCCAAAGAATTTCGCCCCAATCGGGTAGCGTGCGAAATAGCGAAACCTCATCCAGCACACTGCTCAAAATTTGGCTAACAATTTGAGCATGAACCGTTACGCCTGCCATTTGATGCTCGGTTGCTGTCCCGGCGCTGAAAGGCGTATAAAACAAATCTTTGCCGCTAGGAGCCGTTGTGCCAATCAGGATAATTTTGTCCTTAACCAGGGTTGGGTCAAGCCTGCCTTCAAGTACATCGGTAAAGGAAACAGTTTGCGTCGGACGTTGAGGCGATCGATAGTTCAGCAACATCTGATAGCCTTCAGCCACTTCATTGCTCTGATAGCCGCCAAAACTGTGCTCAAGTGGAACAAAATCAGTTTTGCCAATTTGCATTACTGCGGCATCAGGCGGGAAATTAGGGCTAGCTTGCGGCTGGATGCTTTGAGCAGCCAAATACTTCAGCGCGACCTGCAGGGCGAACGAGGGGTAGGTTCCCTGCGGCACTGAGCCAAACAAAAGGCTGCGACGCACCACATTATCTGGATCGATCAGCAGATCGTTAAACCCAACCTGCTCTGGGGGTAAACTGGGCGGCGGCGGAATTTCGATCGTGCCCCGATCGCCAAACTTCATAATTGCGATCGTTCCCGTTTGCTGAAGCTGCTGCATCAGTTCGGCATGACCAGGTTCCTGCGGCAGTTCGCGATAGAGATCCATGCCAATCACGCGGGGATTTGCGGCGGCAATATTTTGAATGACCTGTGCCATATCACGATCCGATGGCGTAGCACGCTGAAGCTTTTGCAAATCGGCTTCTGTGATCTCAACCGTGAGCAGCCGGGGATCAGTGCCGGGATCAGGACGCAAGCGCATCAGGTGATCGTAAACCGCGAGTTCAGGGGTTTGTAGCCAGCCCAGATGCTCAGCTCCGGCAATCAGCCCCGTAACGGTGAGCGTTGTTGCCAGGAAAAGTTTCCAGCCAGAGCGCAGTCGATTGCGCCAGGTTTGCTGGGCATCGCGAGGTACATAGCGATAGTAGCCACTTGAGCCGTGCAGAGCTGTTCCACCCCTGGAATAGTCGGATAAATAAGAGTCTGCGAGCAAGGCAGAGGGCAGCATGGTCTGCTCAGACGAATCAAACTCGAAAAGCTCCTCCTTGAAAGAAGCATCTGCCATGTGCGCCAAGGCTTGCCGCAGCTCTGCAACAGACTGATAGCGATGGCTGAAATGATAGCGCACTAAACGCGTGAGAACCGCCTTAAAACCGGGGCTGATCAGGGGCGACGACCAAACCAACTCACCGCTATCGCTATCCATTGTCATTTGGGTGGGCTGACAGCCAGTAAGTGCCTGAATAACTGTCATGCCCAGTGCGTATAGGTCGCTGCAATAGCGCGGTTTACCTGCAAGCTGCTCGGCAGGCGTATAGCCCGGTGTACCAATGCTAACCGTGAGAGCTGATCGTTCTGGATCATTGCGGAGCTGGGACTGAATTTCCTTGACCGCGCCAAAATCAATCAGAACAAACTTGCCGTCCTCCATTCGCCGAATCAGGTTGGCAGGCTTAATATCCCGGTGAATTACGTTATGGTTGTGGACAAATTCAATCACATCCAGGATATCGTGCAAAAAGGCGATCGCTTCGGCTTCTGTCCAAGGGCGATCGAGCAGTTCTCGGCTGAGAGACTTACCCTCAATAAATTCCTGAACCAGAAAAAACTCGCCCTCTTTTTCAAAGAAATCGATAAACGTGGGAATCTGCGGATGTTCTCCCAGTCGTCTCAGAATTTCTGCTTCGTTTCTGAACAGGCGACGAGCGGTTTCTAAAAAATGATTGTCAGTATTGCTAGGCTTAAACTGCTTGATAACGCAAAGAGTTTGATTCTGCGATGATGGATTTTCGCCCATCAGCATTTCTGCCAGGTAGGTCTGCCCGAAGCCACCCGCTTCTAAGACTGCGATAATTTTGTATCGCTCTTGTAGCAACTGCTCCAGCATCATCGACCTAACGCCCGTCACTCCTTGATTTTGGCACAGATTTCCGATCTGCCTGTTTTGTTTCTTGCCTTCTGTATAGTTGCCGAATGATTACCTCACCTAACCGTTTCATGATTACTGGTAAAACCAAACTGCTTGGTGTGATTGGACATCCAATCGAACACTCCCTCTCTCCCGTCATGCATAATGCTGCGATCGCTGCTCTGGGAGTGGATTATGTTTACCTGCCGTTTCCGATCGACCCAATCAATCTCCGGCGTGCCCTGGATGGCTTCGAGGTGATCGGGCTTCAAGGTTTTAGCGTGACCATTCCGCATAAGCAGGCAATCATGCCGCTACTCAACGAGATATCGGAAACGGCAAAGGCAATCGGGGCTGTCAACACTGTTTGCCGCACTGCATCCGGCTGGTATGGTACAAACACCGACCTCGATGGATTCCTTGCGCCGCTCCAGTCCCAAAACTGGGCAGAAGCAACCGCCCTCATTCTAGGCAATGGCGGGGCGGCTCGTGCAGTCGTTGCGGGCTGTTATCAAATTGGCTGTCGTCAAATCCATGTCGTTGGGCGCGATCGGCAAAAGCTTAAGACTTTCTGGCAGAGCTGGCAGGATCACCCCGTCTCCGCTCATCTCTTCGTTGCCGAATGGCAGGAACTTCCCGATCGGTTATCCCAGGCAAACCTACTTGTCAATACCACGCCCATTGGTATGGCTCCCGATGCTGACCGCTCTCCGATCGATCCCGCCCTGCTGGAAAAATTACCTGCTGGCGCAATCGCCTATGACTTGATTTACACACCCCGGCCGACAAAATTTCTTCAACAAGCAGCGGCTCAGGGCTGTGTAGCGATCGACGGATTAGAAATGCTCGTGCAGCAGGGAGCAGTCGCCCTTCAGCTCTGGCTCAAGCAATCGGTTCCCGTAGAGGTGATGCGATCGGCTTTGCTTGACTTTTTGCGATGATAGTTAAGGTTAACTGCCTGCCAGAATCTGCCCTACGACTTTTAGAAATTGGCATAAGAACCTTTCTACCGTAAACCTCGCTGCAAAGCCAAAAGGAGAATCCTGGTGCGATCGATCGAACTGCTTCAAAGCTACCGTCAAATGAGTCAGCAGATTTTTACGGTGGTGGATGTTGAAACCACTGGACGGTTTTCTCGCGGCGATCGCGTGACCGAAGTTTCTGTAATTCACGCGACGTTAGCAGACGGTATTCTAGAGCAGCGAACCAGCCTGATTAATCCCCAGACTCGAATTCCCGATCGCATTGTGCGCTTCACCGGAATTACGCAGTCGATGGTGAATGCTGCCCCGGTCGCCGCGGAGGTGCTTCCCAATTTCCTCCCCCTGCTGAGCCAGGGCATTCTCACCGCTCATAATCTCAGCTTCGACTATGGGTTTCTGCGATCGGAGTTCGATCGATTGGAAACTGTGTTTGAGAAGCCAAAAGAAGAGCAGCTTTGCACGGTGCAGCTCTCTCGCCTGATGCTGCCTGATTTGCCGTCACGTAGCTTGCCGAAACTGGTCGAACATTTTCAGTTTGACGTGGGACGATCGCACCGCGCCGAAGCGGATACACTGGCTTGTTGGCTCCTGCTGAAGCGACTCATGCAGGAAATTTTGAACGAGTCGGACGATGTGCTGATTGCCCGATTTTACCGTCAGTGGATGCCGCTCAAATACGCTGCCGTTGTGCTCAACTGTTCCCCCACCGAAGCACAGCAACAGCTAGACCTGGCTCAAGTGAAAGCCCGCTTTGTCGGTCGCAATAAAAAAGACGGAACCTGGATGTATCGCCGGGGTGACGTGGAGCGCGTTCGAGCGGCGATGGCAGAAGTGCAGGTTTAGCGGAAAGTTGAACAAGGTAAAGTCCTGCATTGCCTTCTAAATCCTCTAACTTTGGGACTTTGAATCCTGAAGGAGGCTGGGTTTTTCCCAAAGGAGGCTAGAGAGTAGCTCGGAGAGACAATCCTAAAGGTTCAAACATTCTCTAAGCTTTTGTTTCAGCGATCGCCCTGGCTTTCAATGAGTTCGATCGTCTAAAGTCAAAAAGTAATTCTCCGGTCAATCTCTTGATTTCTTCTGACCACGCGCAACGTACTGCCAATCGCCTGCTGATCTTCACTCGTTACCCTGTTCCCGGCAAAGCGAAAACCCGCCTTATTCCCGCGCTAGGAGCCGAAGGAGCCGCCTTACTTCAGCGTCAAATGACCGAGCATACGCTAAGGCAAGTAAAGCCGATTGCTTCGCAGTTTCCTGAAGGGGTAGTCGTTCAAACAGAAAAATGCGCGGCGGAGATTTGCTATGCGGCAAGCTCTGAAGCAGGCGAACTTCAGCAAATTAGCAGTTGGCTTGGCTCAGATTGGTTCTATTCTCCGCAGGTCGAGGGTGATTTAGGAGTGAAGCTGATCGCAGCCTTCCAAAATGCCTTTGCCCAAGGGTGTGAGAAAGTTCTCGCGATCGGCACAGACTGCCCCGGCTTAGATGCCGATCGCCTCACAGAGGCATACAATCAACTCCAATCGCACGATCTCGTTTTGGGCAAAGCAACCGATGGCGGCTATTATCTGATCGGCATGAAGCGGTTAATCCCAGAATTATTTAAGGATATTAACTGGGGTACAGCTGCAGTGCTGCGGCAAACGGTGACGATCGCCGAACACCTGAACCTGAAGATTGCCGATTTAGATGAACTGAGCGATATCGACTACCCGGAAGATTTACCGATTTGGCATCGGGCAAAGGCAAAAACTGCGCCATTATCGGTCATTATTCCGGCAGTGAACGAAGGGCGATCGATTCAATCCGCGCTACACAATCTGCGGCAAGCTTGTGGCGAGGAAGCGATCGAAATCCTGGTGATTGACGGCAAAAGTGAAGACGATACGATCGCTCAAGTTCAAGCGTTGGAGATTCCTGTGATTTCTGCCCCCCGGAATCGCGCCATACAAATGAATCTTGGAGCACAGCTGGCAACTGGCGAGAACTTGCTGTTTCTTCATGCCGATACCCAACTTCCGGCTGGCTTTCCTGCTCTGGTGAGGCAAACTTTAGCTCAGCCAGAGACGATCGCCGGAGCGTTCCAACTGCAAATCAAAGGACAGGGAACAGGACTGCGGCTGGTAGAGTGGGGCGTTAATCGGCGATCGAAGCTGCTGCAAATGCCCTATGGCGACCAGGGAATTTTTCTAAAAGCCTCAACGTTCTACGAAATCGACGGCTTTCCCCAAATGCCCATTATGGAAGATTTTGAGTTAGTGCTGCGATTGCGTCAACAGGGCAAAATCCGCATTGCCCCTGCTTCAGTCGTGACTTCTGGGCGACGCTGGCAGAAACTGGGTGTGGCTAAAACTACCCTGATTAATCAAGCGATGATTGCCGGGTATTTTCTAGGCGTTTCGCCCGATCGACTAGCACAAGGGTATCGAAGTCAGGGCTAGCTTCCCGAACCTCAAATCTATAATATTGCCTCCCCTGTCTGTCGCATCGCTCTTGCACAGGATGGGTCAGCACAGCGTAACGCATCAATTCGAGGGAATTAGGCAACAGGTTAATGACGGCATAAGAAAACCTTTCCGCATCGCCTGACCCATCGCTTCCTGTTCTTAATACGTTACGCCCAACTCATCCTATCGTTCGATCGGCTGAAGGCTAATTCCTAATTATCAGACCTTAGGCTTTACCGTTGTGGCAATATGCAGTTCCTTAAGCTGTTTGGTATCCACTTCGGAAGGCGCATTTGTGAGGAGGCATTTTGCCTGTTGCGTTTTCGGGAATGCCATCACGTCGCGGATTGACTCTTCTCCCGCAAGCAGCATTACCAGGCGATCGACTCCGTAAGCAATTCCCCCGTGAGGCGGTGTGCCGTACTCAAACGCTTCCAGCAAAAAGCCAAATTTTTCGTGCGCTTCTTCGGTCGATAAACCGATCGTCTCAAACACCTGCTGCTGCATATCGAGCTGATAAATCCGCAGACTGCCACCACCGATTTCAAACCCATTGAAGACCAGATCGTATGCCTCAGCACGAGCCGTTTTCAGATCGTGGGCATCTTCTGGAAAGGGGGCGGTGAACGGGTGATGCAGTGCCTCCAGTCGATTTTCGTCCGCGTTCCACTCAAACATCGGGAAGTGAGTGATCCAGAGCAAGTTGAGTTTAGTAGAATCCACCAGATTCAGTTCACGGGCAGTCACCTGGCGCAGGCGATCGAGTGTCTTATTCACCGTGGGCGCATCTCCGGCTCCAAACAGCAGCAGATGCCCAGGCTGTGCGCCAGTGCGCTGAAGCAACTCGGTTTTTTGATCCTCGGTGAGGTTGTCTTTAATTGCGCCGATCGTATCAATCTCGCCGCCGTCCCGCACTCGCACGTATGCCAGTCCTTTTGCGCCCATGCTGGTTGCTTCGTTGAACAAATCACCGCCCGGCTTGATTCGCACATTTGAAAAGGCATCATTCCCGCCCGGGATGGGCAGCACTTTCACAATGCCCCCGCTTGCCACTGCACCCGAAAAGACTTTGAAGCCAGAGTCTTTCATCAGGTCAGAGACATCGACCAGTTCCAGCCCATAGCGCGTGTCAGGCTTGTCGCAGCCGTAGCGATCCATTGCCTCCTGGTAGGTTAATCGAGGAAATGGACGCGGGAGATCAATCCCTTTCACCTGCTTAAAAATTGAGCAGACCAGCTTCTCGTTCAGTTCCAGGATCTCCTCCTGGTTCATAAAGCTCATTTCCATATCGAGCTGGGTGAACTCCGGCTGACGATCTGCCCGTAAGTCCTCATCGCGAAAGCATCGCGCAATTTGATAGTAGCGATCGAGTCCCGACACCATCAAAAGCTGCTTGAACAACTGAGGCGACTGGGGGAGCGCGAAAAACTCACCCGGATTCACGCGGCTGGGGACAAGATAATCTCTTGCACCTTCGGGGGTCGATCGCGTCAGAATCGGCGTTTCCACCTCAATAAAGCCTTCTGCGTCCTCCAGATAGCGGCGAACGGCTTTGATAATTTGATGCCGCAACTGAATATTCTGGCTCATCCGCTCCCGCCGCAAATCCAGATAGCGGTACTTCAGCCGCAGTTCCTCCCGCACCGATTCCTGCTCGGCAGTCGAAACCTGGAATGGAAGCTGCCTACGAACCGGACTCAGCAGTTCAATTTGGTCGGCATAAATCTCGATTTCGCCGGTCGGAAGGCGGGGATTTAGCGACTCAGGCGGACGTTTGCTGATGCGTCCGGTAACTTTTACCACGTACTCGTTTCGCAGATCGTCTGCAGTTTTGTAGGATTCGGGCGTACGCTCAGGGTCGCTGACAATCTGGGCGATTCCCGTGCGATCGCGCAAATCCACAAAAATCACGCCCCCATGATCGCGGCGACGATCGACCCATCCAAATAGGGTGACTGTCTCTCCGACATTTCCGGCTCGAAGCTCTCCGCAATAATGAGTCCGCATGGCTGGTCTGAAATCGCTCGGTACAAATACAATAAAACTTTTCCATTATCCTGCATTCCGGCACTTCTGTGCGTCGGGTAACTTGATACAGGCAAACAAAAAAGGCGGGACATCCCGCCTCAGAGGTGACAGTATTACAAATTAGCTCAGCATCAATCAATTGCAGCTTAGCCCAGCGCGTTTGCGCCGCCAACCACTTCCAGAATTTCCTGAGTAATCGCAGCCTGACGGGCTTTGTTATAGCCGATCGTCAGCGTCTTAATCAGTTCCTTCGCGTTGTCACTGGCGTTGTTCATCGCCGTCATCCGGGCAGCGAGTTCACTTGCCGCAGATTCTTGCAGGGCGCGGAGAAGCTGGTTATTTAAGTAGAGGGGTAGCAGCGCATCCAGGATTTGCACCGGGTCTTGCTCAAAGATCATGTCTCTAGGCAGTGGAGGCAGCATACTGGCTCCCACTCTCTCCCGTTCCACTGCAAAACCACCACTGCGAGTGGTCAGGCGGAAGATTTCGTCATCCTGCGCTTCCAAGCCCTGAGGATCGAGAGGCAACAGGGTTTGAACCACCGGGCGAGAACTCACCAACGAAACAAACTTCGTGTAGATTAGCTCTACCCGATCGACGGTTTCTGAGAGAAATAGGTTCAGCAGTTCGTCAGCAATGCTAGACGCTTCAGCCGCTGTGGGAACCTGCTCCAGCCCAGTGAAGCTTGCATCAATCACTTGATCGCGACGCTGAAAGTACTGGCTTGCTTTGCGACCAATGATTACAAAACGATAGTCCAGACCTTCCGCCTTCAGTTCTTTAGCACGGGCTTCGGCTCGGCGGATCACGTTGGCATTATAGCCACCGCACAAGCCACGATCGCCCGAAACAACCAGCAGTCCTACCGTCCTCACTTCTCGCTGACGCAGCAGGGGCAGAGTTACATCCTCAAACCGCAGACGAGTTTGCAGTCCGTAAAGTACCTGAGCCAGACGATCGGCAAAGGGACGGGTAGCAATTACCTGCTCCTGAGCGCGGCGTACTTTCGCAGCTGCCACCAGACGCATGGCTTCTGTAATCTTGCGCGTATTTTTGACCGACTGAATCCGATCGCGAATCTCTTTTAGGTTTGGCATCTTTCGTTCCTCAAAGAGCAGTCAGCCATCCCGACTGGACTATCAGACTGGAACAACTGACTGCAAAGTATGAATTGCCCTTTATTGGGCAGACCTACATGGCGCTGAAGGTCTTCTTGTATTCAGCGATCGATTCCTTCAGCAGGGACTCAGCTTCGTCGTTAAGCTGCTTGTCGTTGCCGACGATTTCCATGTAGCGAGGCTTGCTCGTCTTCAGGTAGTCGCGCAGACCTTTCGCAAAGCTCGTCACTTTATTGGTCGGGATTTCATCCAGATAGCCGTTAATTCCAGCATAGATGATGGCAACCTGCTCTGCTACCGAAAGCGGCGAGTACTGCGGCTGCTTCAGAATCTCACGGAGACGCTGACCGCGCGCGAGCTGGTTCTGGGTTGCCTTGTCCAAGTCAGACGCGAACTGAGCAAACGCCTGAAGTTCATCGAACTGCGCCAGCTCCAGCTTTACCTTACCTGCAACTTTCTTCATTGCTTTGGTTTGTGCCGCCGAACCCACACGGGATACCGAGATACCGGGGTTTACCGCCGGACGCTGACCGGAGTTAAACAGGTTCGAGGTCAAGAAGATTTGGCCGTCAGTAATCGAAATCACGTTGGTCGGAATGTATGCCGATACGTCACCTGCCTGGGTTTCAACGATCGGTAGAGCTGTCATACTGCCGCCGCCCAGTTCATCGCTCATCTTCGCAGCCCGCTCCAGCAAACGGGAGTGGAGATAGAAAACGTCTCCGGGGTATGCTTCCCGGCCCGGCGGACGACGCAGCAGCAGCGACATTTGGCGGTATGCCTGCGCCTGCTTGGAAAGGTCATCGTACACAATCAGCGTCGCTTTGCCCTTGTACATAAAATACTCCGCCAAAGCCGCGCCCGTGTAGGGAGCCAGGTATTGCAGAGCTGCCGGGTCGTTTGCGTTTGCTGCGACGACGATCGTGTAGTCGAGTGCGCCTCGCTCGCGCAGGGTTTCCACCACCTGAGCCACGGTCGAAGCCTTCTGACCGATCGCCACATAAACGCAGATCACGTTCTCGCTCTTCTGGTTCAGAATCGTGTCCACGGCAATTGTGGTTTTGCCTGTCTGACGGTCGCCAATGATCAGCTCACGCTGCCCCCGACCGATCGGAATCATCGCGTCAATTGCGGTAATCCCCGTCTGCATCGGCTCATAAACTGAGCGGCGATCGACAATTCCCGGTGCGCCGGATTCGATCAGGCGATTTTCAGAGGCTTGGATTTCGCCTTTACCGTCGAGCGGACGTGCCAGTGCGTTCACGACGCGACCGATCATCGCTTCACCTACAGGAATCGAGGCAATTTTGCCCGTGGAGCGAACTGAGCTGCCTTCCTGAATGCCCAGACCGTCGCCCATCAACACCACGCCCACGTTGTCTTCTTCCAGGTTGAGCGCAATACCGACTTCACCATCTTCAAATTCGAGCAGTTCGCCTGCCATTGCTTGCTGCAAACCATACACGCGGGCAATACCGTCGCCAACCTGAAGCACGGTTCCCACATTGGAAACTTTCACATCCTGGTCGTACTGCTCGATCTGCTGCCGAATAATGCTGCTAATCTCGTCGGGTCTAATACTAATCGCCATTGGTGTTTCTCTCTATGGTTCAACTAAGAACGGCTTTAACTAAGAACGAAAGACGCAATAACCGCCAAACCTAAACAGTTCTTGAAGGAATACGAGCGATTAAGCTACGCTGCCCAGCTTCACGCCAATCCGACGCAATTGACCGCGCAGACTTGCATCTACCACTTGAGAGCCGACTTTGATAATCACGCCGCCCATCAAGCCTGGGTCGATGCGAATATCCAGCTCTACCTGCTGCGCCTGAGTCATGCCCTTCACTTTCTCGCGGATTGCTTCCTGCTGTCCTTCATTCAGTTCAACAGCAGAGGTCACTTCTGCCAGTACGGTTTGCTTCAGCTTCCGCACCAGTTCCTTAAACTGATTTAGGACTTCCGGCAGAAACACAATGCGCCCGCGATCGACTAGCAGCATCAAGAAATTGGTCAGATAAGGATGAAGCTGATCGCCTGCGATCTGGCGCAGAACTGCTTTCTTTTGATCCGCTTTGAAAAAGGGGTTAGACAGCAGCAGATTCAGATCGTCAGACTCTTTCAGGGCGGCTAGCAGAGAATTGGCATCCTCTGAAAAGCGATCGACCAAATCCTGCGACTGTGCGATCGACATTAACGCCTGAGCATAAGGCTCTGCGATTTCTGTAGAGACTAAAGATGACCTCATGACGCGCCTCCTATCGTAGCAATACTGCGATCGATCAGGTGTTGCTGGGTTTCATCGCTCAGACCCGATCGAAGCCGGGACTCAACCTGCTGCAACGCCAAATCTGCGATGCGCTGTCTCAGTTCAGCAATCACTCGTTCCTGCTGCGAGTTCAAGTCCTGGGCTGCGGCGGCTTTCATACGCTGAATGTCCTTCTCAGACTGCACCAGAACGGCTTCCCGCGCTGCCTTTGCCCGTTCCTCTGCCTCGGCGCGAATACGAGTGGCTTCCTGCTGTGCCTGAGCCAGCTTTTGCTGCTGTTCTGCCAGGGCTGAGGCAGCTTTCTGCTTGCGCTGCTCTGCCTCTTTGATCGAGTTTTCGATGTTGGCGCGACGCTCGGAGAGTGTCTTACCCAGGAAGCCCCGTCCAAAGTAGATGAGAACGCCGATAATAATCGCTAAGTTAATCAGGTTGGTTTCGAGAATGTCGAAGTTAATTCCAAACCCGTGCGCTTCCGCTTCAGCAGTCAGTAAAAATAAATTTCTCATGGTTATCATAGAGAACTACCTCGCCCCATTAACCCACCGACTGCGTACCTAACAGCTTCTCCAGAATCTGATGGCTCAGCGAATCGACCTGCTGTTCAAGTGATTGCATTGCCTCTTGCTTCTGGTGGTCTAGCTCAGCCTGTGCCTGCTCGCGCTGCGCCTGAGCTTCCTGCTGTGCTTCAGCCATTTTTTGAGCCGCAATTCGCTCAGCGTCCGCTTCTGCTTCAGCAATTACTGCCTGCGCCTGACGGCGAGTGCTTGCCAGCTCCTGCTCGTACTGTTTTGCCAAATTCTCTGCTTTTGCCAGGCGTTCACGCGCTTCCGCCTGATTGGTGCGAATAAAATTCTCTCGATCGTCTAGTGCCTTACCCAGAGGCTTGTAAAAGAGGGCATTGAGAAGCGCGACCAGGATCAAAAACTGAACTGCCATGAGTGGCAGCGTCGCGTCAATGTCAAACAGTCCTCCCTTGCCTCCTTCGGCAGCCGCTTCAGCAGCCAGCAGGATAGTCCAGTGCATCATAGTTAAATTGCCCCGCAGTTCCCAAATGGGGTCAAACGACAAAGATTATAGAGAGGTTTAAGTCAAGGGAATCAAGGGAGACACGAAGGGGGTCGTGCCTCCGCTAGAGTAAATTGACCTAGTTGACTTACGCGAAGGGGTTTGCGAACAGCAGCACCAGCGCAACTACCAGACCGTAAATCGTCAACGCTTCCATGAACGCCAAGCTCAGCAGCAGCGTACCGCGAATTTTGCCTTCTGCTTCGGGCTGACGAGCAATCCCTTCTACAGCTTGACCTGCGGCGTTACCTTGACCAATGCCAGGACCGATCGCGCCCAGACCTACAGCCAGAGCAGCAGCGAGAACAGAAGCAGCAGCAATTGTCGGATTCATGATTTTTCCTTGCCTTACAGTACAAAAACGACTAGATAGATATGGTCTAACCAAGTAAGCGTTGTTCACGCTGCAATACGAGCTTCAGCATCGCGGATGAATTCTCAAAATGAATTCTAAAAGCGATCGCCGAAACCATTCGATAGCGGGATATGCGGTATCCCTCAACTGAGGAATCTAGTGTTCCTCATGCCCTTCACCGTGATGATCCTCCATTGCCTCGCCGATATAGGAGGCTGCCAGCGTTGCGAAAATCAGTGCCTGGATTGCGCTTGTAAACAGACCCAGAGCCATGACCGGCAGCGGAATAAACAGCGGAACCAGGAGAACCAGTACCCCAACCACTAGCTCGTCTGCCAGGATGTTTCCGAACAATCGGAAGCTGAGCGAGAGAGGCCTGGTGAAATCTTCGATAATTTTGAAAGGAAGCATGAACGGAACGGGCTGGACATAGTTACCAAAGTAGCCCAATCCCTTCTTCCGAAATCCTGCGTAGAAATACGCCAGAGACGTCAGGAGCGCCAGCGCGATCGTGGTGTTGATGTCGCTGGTTGGAGCAGTTAACTCGCCCTGAGGGATGTGAATTAGCTTCCAGGGCAGCAGTGCGCCAGACCAGTTTGAGACGAAAACAAACAGAAACAGCGTTCCAATAAACGGAACCCAGGAACGATACTCCTTTTCCCCAATCTGGGCTTTCGCCAGGTCACGAATGAACTCCAGCGCATACTCCATCAGATTTTGAGTACCGCCTGGAACCATCTGGATATTCCGAGTTCCGAGGATGGAGGCACTCACCAGCAGGCCAATCACGAACCAGGAAACCAGGAAAACCTGACCATGCAGCTCCAGATTGCCAACGTGCCAGTAAAACTGCTTGCCAACCTCTAACTCTGCCAGGGAAAAAGAGCTTAGGGCATTCAGCGTGTATAACATTTCCATGCGAAAAATGTCCCAGTATCTTAAGGGGTGCTAGGATGTCCTGAGTCTATTAAGAGTCAGGTAAGATGGTGGTTTTCAGCATGTAGAAGATCACAGCAGCCTTGTAGGTCAGGAAGCCCAGGAAGATCGGCATAATTTGCAAATCTTCCAGTCGTGAAGCAACGACAATTACTCCAACTAAGAGCGCAAGGCGTGTGCTGCCCAAACTCTGTTTTTCCCTGCCCAACTGCGCGACGTTTCTCGCCAACATTCTCAAGTAAACCACACCGACGCACGCTCCAATGAGGTAATTAAGAGCGATGTTAAGGGAATAAAAAACCCAGACAGAGCCAAAAATAATCCCTGTTAGAATCAGAGTTCCCTTCAACAAATCCTGCTGGAGCTGGTAATACTCTTGCATGGATGAATCGGGTTCCGGAGGAAGACCGCCGGAAGCTTCGGCTGCATTTTCGGGGGTTGGGGGTTGAACTGGAGATTCTGGCGAGCTCACAAGACAAAAGAACCTGATCCAGACTGTTGGAATGGGTCAACTCGACCCTTAAAAATCATATCACCGACAGGTAACAATACTTATCAGAAATTTCTTTTTGGGGATCGGTTGCTCAGTCTGGTTTGACTTCTCCCATATTAAGTCGTGCTTTTTTCAAGATCAGGGAGGAAAAGCTGGAGCCAGAGATTGGCTCGACGCCCCTATCTTCCCCTTCCTCCAGCCTTCGTATAAGCGACCTGAACTAAGTGCTAAACCATACTCAGCGTCATCAAATCGTCTGCCATATCAAAATTAGCTGTGACACTTTGAACATCGTCCAGGTCTTCCAGGCCATCCATAAGCCGCAGCATTTGAACAGCTTGATCTGAATCGGTGATTTCAACGCTGTTGTTAGGGAACCAGCGCAACTCGGACTGAATGATGATGTAGCCTTTGTCTTGCAGTACTTGCGCCAGGTTTTCTACATTGGCAGGGTTGGTGAATACTTCAGCACCAGGAATATCGTTGTCTAGCTCGGTAAACTCATAGGATGTTGCCTCGCCTTCTAGAGAAGCTTCTAGCAGCTCATCTTCCTTTAGTTCATAAACTTCTTTTCTGCCTTGCAGCATGGGTGCAGGTTTTAGAGTGACGACGCCTTTTTGCTCAAACATCCAACCGACACAGCCCGTTTCTCCCAGGTTGCCGCCCCGCTTGCTAAAAGTTGCCCGTAAATCCGCTGCTGTACGGTTGCGATTATCGGTTAATGCTTCGATTAAAACTGCTACGCCGCCTGGACCGTATCCTTCATAGCGAATTGCCTCGATCGCGTCCGCATCGCCGCCGAGTTTTCCGGTTCCTTTCGCAATCGCGCGATCGATATTTTCGTTGGGAATGCCTGCGGCTTTGGCTTTATCAATCGCCGTGCGAAGCTGGAAGTTACCGTCGGGATCACCGCCCCCAGTCCGAGCCGCAATGATAATCGCCCGCGAGATTTTGGCAAACGTTTTGCCTTTTACTGCGTCTACTCGCGCTTTCTGGCGTTTGATATTTGCCCATTTACTATGTCCAGCCATGACTCAAAGGAAAATCTAATCATTGAAGCCAACAGAACCAGAATAAACAAATGGGGAAGCTTCCGAGAATCAAATTCTCTAGAAAGCGCTGAAATTCCTGCTGGAAGCAACTTTGAGCCAAACTATACCAGGACTCTCATTTTTCTAAGCGAATTTTCTAGTTCTAAATATTGACCGATCCCCGCTTTTACTATCTCTCTGGTAAGAGAAAGGTCGTAGTTGAGGTTCTAGCCGAGGGTTGATTCAGATAACCTGGCTGTCTCGGTACTGTTAGAAGGTGTAACGGCTTGCCAAACATAATCGTCATTCATTAGGACGACCAAAAGGTAAATCCTTTTCATCATTGACTAAAAACGACTAGAAATCTGAAAGAGGAGACGAATCATGAAACTTTCTAAAATGATTGGTGCTAGCGCACTGGCTCTGAGCCTCAGCGTTCTGCCTGCAACGATCGCTTCTGCGACTACGGGTACGACAGGAACGACAGGCACCACCGACACGACGACCACCACCACCGCTCCGGATACGACCAACGATACGACCCCGACTGCTGATGTTGAGTCCAACGATGGCTTTGACTGGGGTTGGTTGGGTCTGCTGGGCCTGCTGGGTCTGGCTGGCTTGGCTGGTAAGAAGCGTGATGATCAGGCAGTTCACTACCGTGAGCCCGATGTAACCACCCGCACTGGCTACCGCGAATAATTATTTCCCAGCCTGCTTTGGTTACAGAAACCATAGACGCTTCCATCCACTTGAAGGGGCATTAAGCCCCTTTTTTGTGCCCTTGAATCTTATGTTTTTGAGTGTGTTTTTAAGGATGAACCGCAGCATTAACCCTTCGTGCCGCTCCCACAAAACACTGTACCGTCTAGACAGGTGATGAGAGTAGCTTGCTCTTAGCAAAAAGATTTAGAAGTTTGGGATTGCTCGATCGCCATGCAGCACGGCATTTCAACCCGAAACAGGGTGCCCTGACCCGATTCGCTCTCAACCGATAGGCTGCCCTGCATCAGCGTGATCAGCTGTTTAGAAATTGATAGCCCCAACCCTGTGCCCTGATAGCAACGGGACGTACTTTGATCAACCTGCCAAAATTCCTGAAAAATTTGCGCCTGGTGTTCGGGGGCAATGCCAATTCCGGTATCGCGCACACTAACTGCAATTCGTCCTTCGGGCAGTTCCAGTAGCTCGATCGTAATGCCGCCTTCGTGAGTGAATTTAATGGCATTAGAAATTAGATTAATCACTACTTGTCTCAGCCGCAGGCGATCGTTTACCACCATCACGTTTTCTGACGGCAGGATCAGGTTAAACGCCAGATTCTTTTGCGCTGCGAGAGATTGGAGTTCTGACGTCGTTGCTTGCAGCAGTTCAGTCAGGTCAAACTCTTCTAGGCAGAGCTGAAGCTGTTGTTCCTGCAGCTTAGAGAAATCGAGGATTTCTTCGACCAGCTGCAGCAGATGTCGGCTATTGCGCGTGATGCACTCGATCATCATCGTTGTTTGCGGATCGGGGGACTGGACAAATCGTTGCCGCAGCAGTTCAGAAAACCCCAAGATAGCCGTCATCGGCGTGCGGAGCTCGTGGGAAACCGTCCGCATAAACTCGTCTTTGAGGCGATCGACTTCCCGGAGTTCCAGGTTTTGCATTTGCACTTCTTGCAGCCGTTTTTCGGACTGTTTTCGATCAGTGGCATCAATAATCAGCCAGCGAAGCGCGACCACCTGCTGACAGGAATTGCGAACGACATCAACCTGAATATCTGCATGAAAGGAGTTTTTCTTCCAGGTCTCTAGCTCTAGCTCAAATGCCTGAGGTTGCAACAGGCTAGGGAGCTGATTCAGCAAGGTACGAAACGATCGATGCTGAAGCGATGGCACAAAAACAGTGAGCGGTTTCCCGACCAGGAAATGTTGTGGAATCTGAAGCAGCAATGCCGCAATTTGATTGGCTTCTCGCACTGTGCCGTACAGATCTGTCACCAGATAGGCAGCAGGCGTAAACTCAAAAAGAGTTTGATATCGCTGCCGTTCTGCCTGGACGACTTCCTGCGCTTGCAGCAGCTCATCGTTTTGCTGGCGCAGCTCTTCCTGAGCCACCTGAAGTTCTTCCATTGCCGATCGCAATACTTCCAGGCATTCCAGAATTAGCGTGCGCTGCTGCAGACTCTCGTTCTGTATTGCGTAGCTCAGCTCTTCGGTTCGCTGCTGCATGAAGTCAAGCTTCCGGTCGAATACAGATCTGTCAGCTCTATCAGCCTGTGATTCCGTCATACATTTAGCTTTCAAAATCTTAATGAATTATAAAAAATGACCCTAAAGAAGGTTAAAACCAGCAGGGAGTTTCTACTCACCCTTAAACTCACTTATCTAGGCTTGATGCAAATCTACAGAAAGGGATATTCCGCAAAAAGGCGGCAGAAACTTACCACCAAACTTTATCTCTGACCTTGTGCAACGAGTACAAAAGCAATAGTCCGGAAGCAATACAAAAGATAGTTATAAAACATCTTGTTTAAACAATGCTCAGAAAAGAACCTCCGAGCCTGGAGCAGGCAATAGAAGGGCGATCGTGTCCTTTAAGATTCTCGAAATAAATCTACGGCTAACAGCATTCTCTGTAGCCTTTTGTACAACTTTTCAGCCATTTCTAAACCTCCTCTAAAAGCTTTATTCAACGGATATTATTTTTTGTTGAATCACAATTGAGCAATCTGAATCGATCGCATCTTTACTGCTTTGACAGGGAAAAATATAGAACAACAAATTTTTATTGCTTGAAACTATCTTGCCGAAGTTTATCCTCCTGATGAGCTGACAAAGTGCAAAAGGCTTGATCTCTATTGAGGCAGCCTGCAAAGATCCGTTGCTCACTGAGTCGCCAGCATGTTTTAGAGCTTGCTTTAGAGTTATTGTTTAGAGCGATGGGTTTTGTTGCTTAAACTTCAGTAAGACAAATGGTATTTTTCTCAAACAAACGGCTCTCTTTTGCTCCCCTCACGTCTGGTCACCCTGATGCGGCTTCGGCTAGAATTCCGGCGTCGAACCTAACTGCGGCTACGATCGATCGAACTAACTTAATGGCAAGACGACAGCGCGCATCTGACCAGGGTGGAAATACCCTTGCAACTGCCACTGTGATTTCGACTCCGGGGAAAAAACGAATCGTGGACACGACGCGCCGCAACGATGTCGATTTGTTTAAGCTTGTGCTTACGACGACCAGCAATGTGCGTCTCAATCTCAGAAATCAATCGAGTGCTTCGATGGTTGGCAGCGTTCTAGACAGCCAGGGACAAGTTCTGTCTTATCAAGGCAGCCCTCAGACCCTGACAATCGCCCCCGCTCGCCGCATTAATAGCCGCATCAATAATTTCTACAGCAATATTCAGCCCGGAACCTACTTTATTGAGGTCAGGACTCGCAGCCGGGCAGCCGCTCAGTACGAGCTAAAGCTCAATGTAATTGATCCCGCTGCGCCTGTTGACTGCGGCTGTGGCTCCTGATGATTCATGTAGGGCTGATAAATGTAGGGCTGATAAATTCAGGTCGGCTAACGATCGTGCAGCCAGCTTGCTGCCACTTCTCGATTGGGAAATAGCCCAAACCAGGCAAGATTTTGCACATAGTAGGCAGAGTCATTGTCCCAGATGCCGTTTTGGTAAGTTGGCAGCAGCTTTTGCGATCGAATTTCATCTGCCATTGCTGGATCAATCAGCCGCATTGCTGGATAAAGCATGGCGTACTGGCTGGTTGCTTCGTACGACACGATCGGATTGCCTGCCAGATCGATTCTTGCCGGAATTCGGCGGTTCGATTTCCACTGCTGCTGAAGCTGGCTCAAGTGCTGCCGCAGATATTCCCTGGCACGGGGTTCCTCAAACCAGACGGCATCGAGTGCCATGCGCCACCAAACACGAAAGGCATCAAAGCTGTAGATTGATCGTAGATTAGACCCTTCCGCCACAGGTTCAAAAGCCCCAGTAGTCAGGTTTAGCACCACCCAATCGCTGGGCAGCTTTGCCGCTGAGAGGGCGGCTGAATCTTCTAAAAGCTGATAGCTGCTGTTGACCAGGCTCATCCAATCTCGCTCCGAGTCGACCTGAGCAAACATCCGAAACGCATAGGGCGCAGCATAGGACGGGTTGAGGATCACCTGATTAGGCTGGGGTTGAAAAGAGGCGATCGGTCCCGGCAGCAGATGGCGAGCTGTGCCACTACGTATCCCACCGGGCATCACAACGATCGTGGAATCGTTCCAAATGTCTTTGAGCTTGGCTTGCGCCAGTGTGAGATATTCTGGGCGGTTCCATCGACGCGCTGCCAAGATTAGAGCCGTAGCTGCATCAATATCGGCATCGCTGGCAAAATTGCCATCCAGAATGCCCCACTCGCCCTGGTCGTTTTGTCCCCATTTCCATGCCCAGAGGGAATCGCGCAGCTCGTTGCCGTCTCGTCGCTGAAGATTCTGCTCTGCCCAGCGCAGCGTTAGCGCAAACATTTCGGGATCATTGGCCAGCACCGATCGCAGCATGGCGTATGCCTGCCCTTCTGAAACGGTTCGATCGTTTGCTTCGCGATCAATCACGCGCCCATCTGCTTGAATGAATCGCTGCTTATAAGCCGTCCAGCTCTGGCGCAACAGTTCAGAAGTTGTGGGGGCAGTCCGCGATTGAACAAGTGCTGGATTTGCGGCGCTCAGTTCCAGTTCTCCCAGGGAGGCGATTACCCTTTCGGGGAACAGCGAAGCGATCGGTTGAGCATTGACACGCGAGTAGGCTGCGGCAACACCAATCGACGACAGGAGCGACAGCAAAGCCAGCGAAATCAGGAAGAGGAATTTCCACATCGGGCAATATCTGAACGACTGATTTGACTCTACTTCTAGAACTGACCAGATTTCTCTGATTAAGCAGGAAGAAATGAGTAAAGGTTCGGTGAAGATTCGCTACAATAAACCGTTATTTTCGGACTCCACTCTAGTCTCGATCGAGAATATTGCGGCTAGATTGATTGACGAAACAGTAAACAGGGTGTTGAGAAGGAGCTGACGTGTGAGGCTGAAGGTGTGGAGCTTAAAAGGGGGTCTGAAGCAATGACGACGCGCCAAGGGACAAGGCAAATCTATTCTGTGTCTTCAGCCCAGATCGCTGCCCGTCGGCGCAAACTGCGAAAGCAGCGACGCTGGCAGGTTATGCGGACAAGCTGGCAAGTGCTGATGGTGGGAGGTCTGACAGTTGGACTCGTTTGGGTCATCTCGCTGCCTGACTGGATGCTCCGCAGTGCGGCTCAGGTCAAGATTGAAGGCAACCAATCGCTTGCGGCTGATACAATTCGAACCCTGCTGCCGCTTCAGTATCCGCAGTTTCTCCTGACGCTTAAGCCGCAGGCGATCGTTCACCAGCTAGAGTCTCAGGCTCCGATTGCTGAAGCGACTGTATCGCGCCGCTTGTTTCCTCCCGGCCTCACGATCCGGATTCAAGAACGCAATCCGGTAGCGATGGTCTACGGCACTGCCACCGATTCAGCGATCAACCCAGCCGCAGGCTCAGCCACGAATGCAGTGACCGATTCGGCTACGAATCCACTCAACTCAGAACTGAAGCCAACCGCATTTCTTGACGAGCGCGGAACGGTGATTCCCTACGAAAAATATATGGCTCTGCGCGGGTCGCGTCCTCTGCCAACCCTGAAAGTAATCGGCATTCAGCAAGATCAGCAGCGGCTCGACTGGGCATCTCTCTATCAGCAGGTGAGTCAGAGTCCGGTCAAAATCTTGGAAATCGACTGGCAAGAATCGGGTAACCTCGTCCTCCGAACGGAGATGGGAACCGTACATTTAGGGGCATACGGCGCACAGTTTGCCAAGCAGCTTCAAACGCTTGATCGGATGCGCTATCTGACTCAGAAGATTGAGGTGAGCGATATTGCTTTTATTGATCTGAGAAACCCAGATATGCCCCGAATTGAGACAACTCAAGTGGTTTCACCAATCCTCAGTGCAGCTGAAAACGTACCCGAGAACGCAGCCGAAAATGCAGAGGACGATCAATTCCAGCAAACGATCGAGCCATTGACCGAATCAATCAATGCCGTTTCAGGTGATGCAGCGTCAGGCGAAGCAATGCCATCAGAAAATCAATCAGACATCGGCACAACCGAGCCAGCGGGAGAAACAAATCTTTAGCAATGCTTTTTTAGCCGCAGCTAAAATTCACGCTTCACCAAACTGCTGAATTGACGCTTTATTAAACTGGAGAATCGAAAATGAAAGCAACCTGTTTTGTAAGTTCAACCAGCGTTTTAAGCAGGCGAAAATACGATCGATCGAAACTGAAAGAAGACGGTTGCTGACTGAAACTATTCCAAACGAATCGAGCATCTTGGTGATTCGATTTCATAAATTAGTTTCACAAAAGTTAACTCAATGGTTCGACGCTTGCTTTCCAGGAATTCAGCGATTTCTCCTACAATTCTGCTAACAATGCAGAGCAAACCCGAATCAGGCAGCATAGACCAGGACAGTGCAGTGTAACCCCGAATTTAGATTTGGTTTTTCCTGCAACTTACCCTATATTTATCTAGAGTCATCCTGCTTTATAAAGCCTTTGAATCCTACACTATCTAAATTCCGATGACATTTAATAGTAGATTAGAAAATACCCATAACGACTCCCCTGATGCAAATCAGGGTAATTCCGCTTTGTCCATGAATTCAACTAACCCCTTTAGCTCAAACTCTGGGGTAAACTTGGGACAACGTGACGTCAAAGGCGCACTGGGAGAAGAAGCCAGGAGTGGAGAAATTGTGCCGAGTAGTGTAGCCAGAATTAAAGTCATTGGTGTAGGTGGTGGCGGCTGCAATGCCGTGAATCGGATGATTGCCAGCGGAGTTGCGGGCGTTGAATTTTGGACGGTGAATACCGATGCCCAGGCGTTGACTTATACGGCTTCTTCAAGCTGTCTGCAAATTGGGCAGAAGCTGACGCGAGGCTTGGGTGCAGGAGGAAATCCGGCGATCGGGCAAAAGGCAGCAGAAGAGTCTCGTGATGAGATCGCGGCTGCGCTGGAAAATGCGGATCTCGTCTTCATCACCGCAGGCATGGGTGGCGGCACGGGAACGGGAGCTGCGCCGATCGTGGCAGAGGTTGCCAAAGAAGTCGGTGCGCTGACGGTCGGAGTTGTAACCCGTCCTTTCACTTTTGAGGGCAAACGCCGCACTAATCAGGCAGACGAAGGCATTTCTGGACTGCAAACCCGCGTTGATACGCTGATTATTATTCCGAACGACAAGCTGCTGACGGTCATCTCAGAGCAGACGCCTGTTCAGGAAGCATTCCGTGTGGCAGACGATATTCTGAGGCAAGGGGTGCAGGGTATCTCCGATATCATTACCATTCCTGGTCTGGTGAACGTGGACTTTGCCGACGTGCGGGCAGTGATGGCAGACGCAGGTTCTGCGCTGATGGGCATCGGGGTTGGTTCGGGCAAGTCCAGAGCCAGGGAAGCCGCCACCACCGCGATTTCTTCGCCACTGCTGGAATCGTCGATCGACGGAGCAAAGGGCGTAGTCTTCAATATCACAGGCGGTAGCGATCTCACCCTGCACGAAGTGAATGCGGCGGCTGAGATTATTTACGAAGCAGTAGACCCCAACGCCAATATTATCTTTGGGGCAGTGTTAGACGATCGGCTTCAGGGCGAAGTGCGAATTACGGTGATCGCGACCGGATTTTCGACTGAACCTCAGCCCCAGCCTGCTCAAACCTCTAGAGTGTCTCCCTTAAAACGAACGCCTCCTGCCCCGCCAACGATGACCCCGCCTCCGCAGCCGCTTCCCCCGACTTCAGAGCCGCGCACCAAACCGGGACTCGATATTCCTGAATTTCTTCAGCGTCGCCGTCCACCCAAATATTAAATGGCTGTCCCGACGCGTCCTTCACCCTGGACAATCGGGCTGATTTTGACGATCGGCGTGCTGTCGGTTTCTGCGTCGGCAGTTTTCATTCGGCTAGCATTGCAGGCAGCAGGCGTGTCAGGCGTGGGGTTTAGTTTGGTGCTAGCGGCAAGTCGGTTGACGATCGCCTCTCTCATCCTGGCTCCCACCTGGAGGAACTTTGCTGGCTTCAAGCTCTCGCCGCGCAGCTATAGCTTCTCGATCGCCGCAGGTGCATTTTTAGCAATTCATTTTGCCACCTGGATCACGTCGCTGTCCTATACTTCGATCGCAGCTTCGGCAACGCTGGTGACGACCAATCCCGTGTGGGTTGCGCTGCTGTCCTGGCTCTGGCTGGGGGAAAAGCTAAACAAGCTGACGATCAGCGGAATTGCCGTGACGCTGCTAGGGGGCGGACTGGTTGCGCTGGGCGGAAATACCGCAATGGGCGCAGGCAGCAACCCGCTCTTGGGAAATGCACTGGCATTGATTGGCTCCTGGGCGGTCAGCCTTTACTTTTTGTTGGGACGAGAAGCACAGCAGCAGGGACTCTCGATCGGCAATCATCTCGTGCTCACTTACACAACAGCGGCTCTGCTCCTATTCCCTCTGCCGTTGCTGTTAGGTACAGGCTACACCGGGTATCCGATCGCCGTGTATGGTTATATTCTGCTAATTGCTTTATTTCCGCAGCTTATTGGACACAGCAGCTTGAATTGGGCAGTGCGCTGGGTATCGCCAACATTGGTGACGCTGACCATTTTGGCAGAACCTGTAGGGTCGAGTTTGCTGGGGGCGATCGTCTTTCAGGAGAATCCAGGTTTTGGGGTGCTCCTGGGAGCGATCGTGATTCTGAGCGGAGTTGCGATTGCTGCTTGGGGGTCGCGATCGGTTCAGGACCAGTAGGATGCTAACGGCATGGGCTTCCTGCATGCCCAAATTAAATCAGCGGTGGGATGGGCATCTGCTTTGGGCAAGTGAGGACACCCACCCCACTAATATTCCCCATTAATATTCAATTCAATCGGCGGGATGGCGGCGTTGATGCCAGTTCCAGGCATCACGGAGAATCTGGTGAATATCAGCGTGTTGGGGATGCCAGCCAAGGATTTCTTTTGCCTTGCCGCTACTGCCGATTAGAGCGGGGGGATCGCCGGGACGACGATCGCATTCCACGACTTTGATCTCTCGTCCGGTCACTTCTCTGGCAGCGTCGATCACCTGCTTCACCGAGAAACCGCTGCCGTTACCCAGATTAAATTTCGCACTCTCCTTGCCCTGCATCAGATATTCCAACCCCAGAACGTGCGCTGATGCCAGGTCTGTGACATGGATATAGTCACGAATGCAGGTTCCGTCGGGCGTGGGGTAGTCTGTGCCAAAGACGGAAATCGAATCGCGCTTGCCCAGAGCTGTCAGCAGCACCAGGGGAATCAGGTGAGTTTCAGGCTGGTGATCTTCACCGAGCCGTCCTTCGGGATCGGCACCTGCGGCGTTGAAATAGCGAAAACAGACCGACTTCAGCCCATAAGCCACATCAAAATCCGCCAGAATGCGCTCGACCATCAGCTTCGTTGCCCCATAGGGATTGATCGGGTTTTGAGGATGATCTTCAGGAATCGGCACCGCAGTCGGAATGCCGTAGGTGGCGCAGGTTGAGGAAAACACAAACTTTTTGATATTGGCAGCGACCATTGCTTCTAGCAGCGTCAGCGTTCCAACCACGTTGTTTTGGTAATATTTCGCTGGATCGGTCACGGACTCACCCACGTAGGCATAGGCAGCAAAGTGCATCACGGCAGCAATGTCACGGCTAGCGAAAAGCTGATCCATCAATGCCCGATCGCTTGTATCACCCACGATGAGTTCAACTTTCAGCACGTCTTCGACCAGTTCGCGATGCCCATAGACCAGGTTGTCGAGCACGACCACGTTATAGCCTGCCTGCTGGAGTGCTAGCACTGCATGGGAGCCAATGTAGCCTGCGCCACCCGTTACTAAGATCGTTGGTTTTGCCTCAGACACGTGCCTTCCCTCCTGATAATTGCTTACATCACCATAGCGATTTTCGTCGATCGATCGCCTCTGCCGCTTGGGGTTTGATTAATTCTTTATCGAACTCTAAAGCAAGAGCGTTTGCTTTTTGGCAAGATGAAGGCGCACCTCATCAGGACAGATTAGGAAGAAGAATGGCGGTGGTGATTGCAGGCGATCGAAGTGGAGTGGGAAAAACAACTGTCACGCTGGCGTTGCTGGCAGCACTGCGGCAGTGGGGATCAGTGCAATCTTTTAAGGTTGGACCCGACTATATCGACCCGATGTTTCACTCGTATGTGACCGGGCGATCGTGTCGCAATCTTGATCCGGTTCTGACTTCTGAGGCGTATGTGCAGCAGTGTTTCAGCCAGCAGACGCAAACGGTAGACTATGCGCTGGTGGAAGGCGTCATGGGACTCTTTGACGGGGCAGGAGCATCCGATTGGGCAAGTACCGCACATATTGCTCGTTTGCTCGATTTGCCCATCCTGCTGGTGCTGGACTGCGGCCGCATGGCACGATCGATCGCCGCTTTAGTCCACGGATTTCGATCGTTTGATCCCACTCTGCGGTTTGCTGGGGTTGTTCTGAATCGGGTCGGCAGCGATCGACATCTGGAACTGCTGCAAGCTTCCCTGGAACCGCTGAATTTACCGATTTTGGGTGTGCTGCGTCGTCAGGCAGAAATTACGATTCCCGATCGCCATTTGGGGCTGGTTCCGACGGATGAATTGCCGCAGATGCAGGATTTGCTCGATCGGTTGGGGACTCTGGGGCGGGAGGGGTTTGATTGGGAAAAGCTGTTGCCGTTGATCGAGGCGGGAAAGGGAATAGGCCCTCAGGCGAACCGCCCCCTAAATCCCTCTATTCTGGGAGATTTTGAGATGCAGCGTGTGGAAATTCCATCGAGCGGTATTCCTTCCTTTATGGCGACTGAAGCACAAACTGATCGGTTGCGGGTTTCGCTGGGCGAGAATCGTCCTCGCATTGCAGTTGCTCGCGATCGAGCGTTTAGCTTTTACTACGCGGACAATCTGGATTTGCTCGAAACACTGGGGGCAGAGCTAGTTGACTGGAGCCCGTTAATTGATTCTGAACTGCCCGCAGGCGTGAACGGTTTGTATTTTGGCGGAGGATTCCCGGAGGTTTTTGCGGCTGAACTTGAGGCAAATTCGCAGGCACAGGCATCGGTGCGATCGGCAGTTTTAGCCGGAATGCCAACTTATGCAGAATGTGGGGGGCTGATGTATCTGAGCCAGGGTATTGTCGATTTTGAGGGGCAATCCTGGCAGATGGTGGGAATTTTGCCCACTATCGCCCAGATGGGCAAACGGCTGACCCTGGGCTATCGGCAGGCGATCGCCTTGCAGGACAGTCCTTTATTACCGCAACAGGCGATGGTTTGGGGACATGAGTTTCATCGATCGACTTTGACTCAGCCTCCAGTTCCACCGCTTTATCAGATCCGGGGTTATGATGCCACCAGTTCAGTTTCGACTGAAGGATGGCGGCTACATCAGGTTCATGCGTCCTATGTGCATCTGCATTGGGGTGGCGATCGCCGCATTCCATTCAATTTTTTGAGAGCTTGCGGGCAGTTTGAGTAGGGCAATGGCAGCCTGTGACCTGTAGCCATGTGTCAGCCATGCGTCGTTTTCGGTTCTTTCCTCCGTTCTTTCCATCATGTCCTTATCGATCGTGCTTGCTGAAATTCAAGAAGTGAGCCTGCCGTCTCAGGGGAGCTTTGAAGAAATTGTCGTTGGTTGGATTATTCTGCTGCTGGTAGCGACGGGGGTTGCGCTGCTGTCGCGCTGGTTTCGCATTCCCTATGTGACCGGATTAGTGCTGGCAGGTTTAGTTATCGCGCCCTGGATTCCCGATCGCGTCAGTCTTGATTCGTCGCTGATTTTGAATTTGTTTCTGCCGATTCTACTGTTTGAGGCGGCGATCAATACCGATGTTAGTCGGCTCCGCAGCACGGTCAAGCCGATTTCGCTGTTGGCAGGTCCGGGCGTGGTAATTGCAACGGCGGTGACGGCGATCGGCATCAAATATGCGCTGAATCTGCCCTGGATTACGGCTCTGATTCTGGGCGTGATTTTGGCGATTACGGATACGGTGTCAGTGATTGCGGTGTTTAAGGAAGTTTCCGTTCCGTCGCGGCTGACGACGATCGTGGAAGGCGAAAGCTTATTTAACGACGGCGTTGCGCTGGTGCTATTTAATCTGGTCTTGCAGGCGAACCTGAATGGCTCTGTGACGATCGCCGATGGCTTTGAAGCCTTGATTGTGGTGATTGTGGGCGGTACGTTGGTGGGGCTGGCGTTGGGCTATCTGGGGGCAGGACTGTTTGCCCGATCGGATGACAACCTCAGTAGCATTCTGCTGACTGTAGCACTGGCGTTAGGTACGTTTCAGGTAGGTCACACGTTAGGAGTGTCGGGCGTGGTGGCGGTTGTGGTGGCAGGGCTGATGGTGGGCAACGTGGGGCAGTCGCGTCAGGTGGCAGCTTCTAACCGCGTCACGCTCTATAGCTTCTGGGAATATGCCGGATTTGGCGTAAACACGTTTATCTTTTTGCTGATTGGGGTGGAGGTGAATCTAATTTCCCTCTGGCAGACGCTTCCCGCCGTGCTGCTGGCAATTTTGACGTATCAAATTGGGCGAATTCTCGCGGTTTATCCCTTGCTGACGCTGGCAGGCTGGATCGATCGCCCCATTCCCCCTCGCTGGAAGCACGTTTTATTTCTGGGCAATATCAAAGGATCGCTGTCGCTTGCGCTTGCCCTCAGCCTTCCCGAACTGCTGCCTGGCCGCAGCGATGTCATTACGATTGTCTTTGGTGCAGTTCTTCTTTCCCTTGTCGGTCAGGCCTTGAGTCTTCCCTGGTTTGTGAAACGGCTCCGGCTTTCCGCAGTCTCCCCGACTCAGCAGCACACCGAAGAACTGAGGGCGCAGCTCATTATTGCCAAAGCCGCCCAGGATGAACTCGACAGCCTGCTAAAATCCGGCGTTTTGCCCAAAGCGATTTATGAGGAAATGCGATCGAGCTATCAGGTACAAATTGTGAAAGCCGAGAGAGCGTTGCGCGATCTGTATAACCAGTGGGCGATCGACGTTGCCACCGGAAAAGGACAATCTTCACGCCTGAACGGAATTCACCGTCGCTTATTGCTGGTTGAAAAGGGCGCATTGGCGGAAGCCGTTCGTCGGGGTATTTTGACCGATGACACTGCAAAAGATCAGCTTCGCCAGATTGATGAGAAACTGCTGAAACTGGGAGAGGATTAATGGCTTGTTTGGGAAAGCACTAGAATTTTGCTCACTATCCCAAATAAGCTTTGCGAATTCGCTCATCGCTCAATAACTTCGAGGCGTCGCTAGTCAACGTCATCTGCCCTGCTTCCAGCACATAGACCCGATCGGCGGTTTGCAGTGCCAGGTTTGCGTTTTGTTCGACCAGCAAAACCGTGACTCCAGCATCGCGAAGCTGACGAATCACCGAAAAAATTTCTCGGACGATTTGCGGCGCGAGTCCTAAGCTCGGCTCATCCAGCAGCAGCAGACGGGGACGGCTCATCAGGGCACGGGCGATCGCCAGCATTTGCTGTTCCCCGCCGCTCAGAGTTCCGGCAAGCTGATTGCGTCGTTCGCCCAGTCGCGGAAAGGTGAGAAACTGTTTCTCGATATCCGATTTGATGCCGAGGCGATCGTTTCGTGTGAATGCACCCAGTTCTAAATTCGTGAGTACAGTCTGTCGTGCCAGAACTCGCCGTCCTTCCGGGCTGTGGGCAATGCCAAGCTTCACCATCTGACTGGGTGCGAGACGAGTGATCGCCTGTCCGCGATAGAAAATCTGTCCACGAACCGGATCGACCAATCGCGAGATCGCCCGCAGTGTTGTACTTTTGCCCGCTCCGTTTGCGCCGATTAGGGTGACAATTTCGCCCTCGGCAACATCCAACGTCAGATCTTGCAATGCCTGAACTGCACCATAGTTCACGGATAAATTTTGGATTTGCAGCAGTGATTTTGCCATGTTGATTTCTGATTGCCCCGTTTTTCGATCGCCCCATCTCAACGCCAAACGCTATTCACCCAGATAAGCCGTGATCACTGCCGGATCATTTCGCACCGTTTCAGGGTTGCCCAAAGCAATGAGCTGTCCAAAGTCGAGCACCGCAATTCGATCGCAGAGTCCCATCACTAGGGGCACATGATGTTCGATCAGCAGCACGGTTAGATTGAATCGATCGCGAATCTCCCGAATCAGATCGCTCAGTCCACCCTTTTCGTTCGTGTTCATTCCGGCAGCAGGCTCATCGAGCAGCAAAAGCTGAGGTTCGACGGCGAGGGCGCGAGCGAGTTCTAGTCGTCGCTGGTCGCCATACGCTAGATTTCGGGCAGTTTGCTGTGCCTTGTCTGCTAACCCCACCAACTCCAGCAGAGAAAACGCTTTGAGCTGAGTTTCCTGTTCTTCGGCGATCGCTTTAGGCATTCCGACGATCGACTGCATCAGATTCGCATTGGTATGCAGATAGCGGGCAATGGCGACGTTTTCCAGCACTGAAAGATTGCCAAATAGCCGCAAATTTTGAAACGTGCGAGCAATTCCCCGGCGGGCAATTTGGTGCGGACGCTGACGGACGATCGATCGTCCCTGATAAAAAAGCTGTCCACTCGAAGGCGGAATTAAGCCCGTGATCACGTTAAACAAAGTCGTTTTCCCGGCTCCATTCGGACCAATCAACCCAAAAATTTCGCCTTGCTGAATGCCAAACGATACATTATTCACCGCAACTAAACCACTGAATCGTCGAGTAATCTGCTGAATTTCAAGAAGGAAAGACGTTTCGGAAACCATTGTTTTAATGGGGATTGGGAGAGAGGCGATCGGGTATCTGAGTGAGGATAAAGGATTTGCGCTCGTGTCTTTTCAGTCTGTTTTGGAATGATTTGTCTTGGAATGATTTGTCTTGGAATAATTTATTTTTGAAGGTTGTTTGAGGAGTAGTAGAAGATCTTGTATTGCCCCTCAATTCTCCAATGCTAGAGAACTTTGAAGTTCGTAAAAGGCTGAGTCCCCTTTAAAGTAGAGAGATTGTTAAATTAGAGAAATTATGGGAGCGGTTTGAGTGAGCTATCACGCTTTAAACATCTTCTTACAGGCATTTCAAAATTCTGCTTTAATTGGCTTTTTTTCACGCTTAAATCTGCCACCAATTTGCTTCAACAATTCTGGCGTGATAATGCCCTGTGGATAAAAAATGCTGCTGAGAACAATGAGTAATCCATAGAGAATCAGCCGACCATCTTGCAAAAAATCTGTTAGCCAAGCAGGTAAGCCTGCAATGCCGCCGATCGCCCTCAGCACTTCGGGTAAAGCAGTCAGCACCATGCCGCCCACAACCGGACCCACAAAAGTTCTTGACCCGCCGCTTAATACAAACGCAAGGTAAACAATACTGGCATCAAATGTACCCTGCCTCGCATTCCAGGTATTCAAAAAATGGGCACTAACCGCTCCCACAACTCCTGCTAAAACTGCTCCCAAGGTAAAGGAAAGAACTTTATAGCGTGTCGGATTAATGCCCACTGTGGCAGCAGCTAACTCATCTTCGCGAATTGCCCGCATGACTCGCCCAGTTTCAATTCGCTCCAGCCGATGGAGAAATACCATGCTTAGCAACAGCAAAGGTAAAGCAATCCACAAATAGCCGATTTGTGTAGAGAAAGGCTGCGGAATGCCGAAAATTCCCACTGCCCCACCCGTAATTTCTAAATTTAGCGAAAGCACTCTTAGAATCTCGACAAATGCGATCGTTGCAATTGCCAGATAAATTCCTCTCAATCGCAGAACCGGAATACCTAAAACCACGGCAAGGATTGCTGAAACGATCGCCGCAATTGCCATTTCAACAAATACATAAACCAGCGGAAAGGTGCTGCCAGAAAACTTAAAAACCTGAGTCGAAAGAATCGCTGCAATATAGCCTCCTAACGCATAAAATCCGGGCGATGCCAGCGACAGTTGACCTGCCATAAGCGGCAAATAAACCGAAAGCCCCAGCATTGCCCCGAATAGCATGGAGACAATTAGAAAACCGTAGGTATTGAGGAAGGAGAGCATTGAGGGGTGGAGATGAGGAGGTAAGGAGATGGGGGTTAGACTTTTTGGGCGAAGGTGCGTCCCAGAAGACCCTGGGGGCGAACGAGGAGGACGATAAAGAGGAGGGCGAAGGCGATCGCTTCTTTGTAGCCTGAATAGTCGGCGGGGACGAAAGCCTCTGCCAAACCGATCACCAGCCCGCCCAAAACCGCTCCAGGAATATTACCTAATCCGCCTAGCACAATCACGCCTAAGCCTTTTAAGCCGAACGAGATGCCAAAATAGGGCCCGGCAATGCTGACGCTGGAGCCAACTAATGTGCCTGCAACGCCGCCGAGAAAGCCGCTGAGGAAAAAAGTTAGCGTGATAAATTTTTCGGTGTTAATGCCTAAAAGACTGGCGGTTGTTGCGTCTTCTGCAACAGCTTGCAGTGCCTTACCAATGCGCGTGAAGCTAATCAGATAGGTCAGGATTGCAACCAGAACGGCAGACACGCCAAAGATCACGACTTGAACAGTTCTAATCGGCACGGGACGATCGGCTGTGCCAAAGTTCACCGAAGCAGGTAAATTGCCGTAGATATTGTCAGAAAAGGTATAAATTTCTGCGCCGACGAGATACTGAATCAAATTGACAATTACCACTGCCATACCCAGACTCGAAACCAGCGTTAATAGCGAATCTGCCTTACGCTTTCGCAGCGAACGAAAGGCAAATCGCTCAATCAAAACCGAGGCGAATCCCGCAATTAAACTGCCAAAAATCAGGGCAAGCAGGAAGGGGAATTGAATCGGTAATGCTGCATTTGCCAATAGTCCATTAAATCCAAATTTGCCGCCCGTTAACGTGTAGGTAAAATAGGCTCCCAGCGTGAAAACGGCTCCATGAGCAAAGTTAATAATGCCAAGAATTGAGAAGATCAGCGTGTAGCCCAGAGCAAAGATGGCATAGACGCTGCCGATCGATAATCCATTGAGAAGCTGCTGCAGAAAGACGGTGAAATCCATAGGAAGAAGAAGCGAAGTCAATCAGGGGATCGATCGGGGTTTTAACAAGTTGTTTCAGGAGTCTTCGAGATCCTGCATTGCCCCCCACATTCCCTAATATTGGGGAACTTTGAACTTGAGAAGGCGTATTTCCTGCCAAGTTAGAGAGTTAGCAGAGCGAATTAAAGCACAATTGCGGCTTTTCAGAGATACTTTGATGCTTTATTTGACGCTTTGGAGGCGATCGATCCAATCAAAGATAGAGAAGGTAATACTCACCTTATCAATCTTGCAAGCCTCATCCTCAAAACCGTTTTCGACTCTGCTAAAAACAGATCCTTCTTCAGTCTCAAAATCCCTCATTAACGGGAAATTTAAGAAGCAACGCAGAACCTACGCGACTTCTCAAATATCCTACTACTTCAAGAATTCAAATCGTCCGTTATTGCCGTCCGCGTCCATCTTGATTTGTGCGACATAAAACTGGCTCTGCTGAATTTCGCCTTCAGGATCAAAGGCAATTGAACCGATCGGCGTTTCGTAGTTGCCTGCCAGAATTTCTTTGTTGAGTTCCGATCGCAGTTGCTCTAGCGATAGAGTATTGAGCTTGGTTTTGTTATCAAGTGATTTGAGTGCTTCAACAAACACCTGAACGCCTGTAAATGCCTGGGCACTAAACTGAGGCGGCTCTTTCTGATTTTGTGATTTGTAGGCTTCGCGGAATGCTTTGTTAATCGGATTATCAAGTTCCGGGCTGTATGCTTGAGCAATCAAAATGCCGTCGCAATCTTTCTTGCAAACCGGAAAGATGTTCGATGTATTCAAACCGTTACCACCAATAATCGAGCCCTGATAACCCAGATCGCGAAGCTGCTTCACCAAGTTGCCGCCGTCTGCTGCCAAACCAGAAATAATCACCAGTTCAGGATTGGTATTAATGGCATTTGTTGCTTGAGTTTGAAAATCGGTGTCCGTCGTCTGGAACTTTTGCACCGTGGTGAGATTCAGATTCGCTTCCTTCACAGCATTCTGAAACGTTTCGGTTTCTGATTTGCTGAAGGCATCATTTTGAGCAAACAGAACGGCAACGTTTTTGATGTTGGGATTGATCGTCAAAGCCGTCTTTAGCGCGTTTGGAGCCACAACCGCAACCGGAGCCGACACCCGCGCAATATATTCGCCGATCTGGGGAATTCCCTTTGCCGTATTCGATGGAGCCAGTACTGGAACTTTAGCGCGATCGGCAACTGGATCGGCAGCAAACGCCTGCTGGGAAAGGGTTGGTCCGACAATACCGACCACTTTGTCTTGAGTAATCAGCGCGTTAAAAGCGTTAATCGTGCCCTGCTCATCGCCTGCGGTGTCCTGGAGTACGAGCCTGATCGGAGTTCCGTTCACGCCGCCTTGGTCATTGAAGTAGGTTTCAGCAATTTTTGCGCCAAGTACCTGTTCCTGACCTAACAGAGCAACGTTGCTGGTTTGCGCTACGGCGACCCCAATGGGAATTGCATTCCCTGTTGCCCCAGAACCGCCCGATGAACCAGTCGAGGCTGCCTGGTCAGGCGTATTCGTTTGGGCACAGGCAACAATCAGAGAAAACGTGAATAGAGACAGCAGTAATTTTGTAACGATTCTTCTTGAAAACATTTTTAGGAATCTCCAATCGAATTTTATTTATTAAGGATTTGTGCTTTGCGGTCAGTTGTTAATTAGCCGTCCTTATTTTTGAAATCAACTTTAGCCGTCGATCGCTTTTGCAACTGCAATGAGAACTCAATGTAGGGGTAGAACTCCTAATTCGGAGAACGACTTCCTAGCCCTCTCGATTCTGATATTCTCAGCAGCCTGGCGACAGCAACCTAATCGATCGCACTCATCCTGTCTCAGTAGGATTTCATCTCAAACGAATAGCCCCAACTCAATCAAATCAGCCGAGCCAATTCGATTAGGAAAAATCTTACCTAATCAAAATTGATTCAACTGAATCTAGACGATCTCTTAGTTTATACGCAGCTTTGATATGACTTGAATGATTATTACAAAGACTTAATCGGGCAGGCTTAAATTGTGAGTTTATTCACCCAGACTGTATTCGCCCAGTCTATGATGCGATAGCAAAAGCATAAATTTCTACACTATTCAAAAATTATTTAAGAACCCTCGAAAATCACTCGATCGCCCCAGAATTCCTGCAAGCCTAAATACTGCCCTACCTAATTCCCCCTTATCTCCTTATCTCCCCATTCCCTTATCTCTCCACCCCCTGCATATAATCAATCACCTGATGCAACACCCCCGGCTTCGTCACCATCAGCACCGTCGAGTCACCCTCAATTACCGTATTGCCGTTGGGAATGATCAGATCCTCATGCGGGTGTGCCTGATAGCCAATAATCAGCAGTCCTTCGGGAAATTGGGGGTCTTGCGCTAGCTCTACCAAACGATGACCGACGATCGCCGAAGTTGAGGGAATTGGCAGCTTTAAGACTTCGATCTGATCCTGCTCAAAGTGCATCATTGACTCCACCTGGGGATACTCGATCGCATTCACCATTGTGGAAACTGCCAGATCCACCGCATTGGTAATCGATGTTGCTCCGGCAATCCGATAGGGTTCGGCGAAGTCGCGATGGCGCATTCTCACCAGAATTTGCGGCACGCCGTAGTGTTTCGCCAGGGCAACCATTGCCAGATTCAGCGCATCTTCTCGTAGGACGGCAGCGAGCACATCTGCTTTGCGAATGCCTGCTTCCATCAGCAGATCAGTACTCACCGCACTCCCTTCAAATGCCATCACGCCGAGCTGCTCACGGGCATAGCGACAGGCAACCGGATCGATGTCAATCAGGGCGATCGTGTGTCCTAGATCGACCAGCCTTTGCGCCAGGTTTAGTCCCATTAGTCCGGCTCCGCCAATCAAAACGTACATTCACCCTCCGATATTCGCAAATTGAGGCAAGCGGGCATTGAACGAGATCAAGATTCAAGTAACGAGATTCAAGCAGGATTGATGAATGAAATTAGTTCACCGCAGACACGATCGCCGGATGGAAATAGAACGCGGCTCCCAAAACGGTATAAGTTGCCAGCAGCAGCACGCCCTCCAGCCAGTTCGATCGCCCATCTAAGCTAATCAGGTTCGCAATAATCACGGCGATCGTCACCGCAACGACTTCAAACAAATTGAAATTCAAATCCATTGGCTGTCCGATCGCCTGCCCAACCAGCACCAGTAGCGGCGCCACCAGCAGCGCAACCAGCAGACTTGATCCCATCGCTACCGAGACAGACAGATCCATATTGTCTTTCATCGCCACCCGCACGGCAGTCACATATTCGGCAGCACCCCCTACCAGCGGCAGCAAAATCACGCCTGTAAAGAGCGGGGTGAGTCCCAATCCGGCTGTCGCTTCCTCAACCGCACCCACAAAGATCTCAGACTCAAAGGCAACTCCGATCGTCGCAGCCAGCAACACGCCAATCCAAAGGGTTAGATTCGGTTTCTCATGCGGTTCTCCCGATTCGCCTTCTTCCAGGTCAGCCAGTCCAACTTCATAGAGATAGCTGTGCGTCTTTAGCGAAAACAGCAGCGTCAGCGCATAAACCGCAATCAGGACGATCGCCACCGTTGCCGAAAGCTGGCTGATCGCCTGGGGCGCAACCCCCTGCGAAGTCGAAACTACCGTTGCCGGAAGCACGATCGCCGTTACTGCCAGCGTCATCGTTGAGCCGTTCACCCGTGCCACGATCGGCTTAAATTCCTGCTCTTTGTAGCGCAGCCCGCCCAGCAGCATCGACAACCCCATCACCAGCAGCAAATTGCTAATAATTGTTCCGGTAATGCTGGCTTTCACGATTTCCACCAAGCCTTCCTTGAGTGCAACCAGCGCGATGATTAGCTCTGTGGCATTGCCAAATACCGCATTCAGCAAGCCCCCGATCGACGGACCCGAAACAACCGCAACTTCCTCGGTGGCAGTGCTGAGCCAGATCGCCAAAGGCACGATCGCGATTGCGGCAGTGAAAAACACGGCTAAAGCACCCCACCCTAGCCGCTCGGCAGCGATCGAAATCGGAATGAAGATAAGCAAACCGAACGAAGTCAAATTTTTAATCGACATAGCAGACAGACGAATAGAACTGGGCATCCTGCAATCAAGACGCTGCCCTCTAGCATGACTCAAGTTTACTTTTCGCTCAAGAATGTGAGTGGCTGCGATCGCCCTGCAGGGGAAATTGTTTTGCATTGAATGATGCTGTTTGATCAGAGCAGCACACGAACCACCGCTCTAGGGACTGTCGCTTCGTGCTCAAAAATCGCGATAGCCCTTGATTTCCTTGCTAGAATGCCGCTTTCGGTGGATGTCATTAAGCAATCCTACTTCTTAGGCTGTAATACAATTGCTCTATTCAGCCTGCTTCATTAGAGGATGTTTAAGAAGTATCAAAGGTGCTGCCTTTGCCCCCAACCCCCAATCTAAGGGCTTCCGATGCAGTCTTTACTTTTGTTCAAAGTTCCCTAATCCTGGGCTTCAATCCCAGGCTTTTGCCCACTGTATTCCATTCAAAGTCCATTCAAGTCTATTTAAAATCTCCCTTGATAAGGAACAGAAAGGGAAACTGTGGGGGCGGTTCGAATCACTATCTCCACTTTTCAAACCTCTTCTGAAACAGGAGTTAGCTGATTTTGAGACAGACGACCGATTGCCCTGGGGCATAGGTTCTCATTCAGTAGTTCTCATAAAGTTTTCAGAAGTCCAACATTCATAATTTCTTCGTTACACTTATTCATAGTCTGTTAGTTCATAGTCTTGTTACCCACCCTTTTCAAGTTCTAACCGCTAATCTAATCGATCTCATGGCTGAGACTCTCACTAAACTGACCTACCAAGCCTTGCAGCAAGGCAAAAGCATTTTTAGCGTCGCTCATAAAGCAATCAGCACGCAAGCGATGCACCTCTTTGCTCCCAACGCTAAACAGGAGGTCGAACCTTGGACGCCTGAGCTGTTGGCGACGGTGCAGCAGCGCATGGACAAAATTCTGGCGCAGGACTGGCAGGATGCAGAGCAGGGCATTTACCCCGAAAGCCTGCTGTTTGATGACCCATGGGATGAGTTTGTGCTGAACTATCCCACCGTGATTCTGGACATGATTGGCATCTGGGAGCGGATCGGCGGCAAACGCTATCAAGAGTTCGATCGCGACATTCAAAAAGACGCCTATCCCCGCTACTATCTGCAAAACTTCCATTACCAGACTGACGGCTACCTAAGTGATCATTCCGCCAACCTTTACGATTTGCAGGTCGAGCTGCTGTTTAATGGGGCGGCGGATGCGATGCGGCGACGGGTACTGGCTCCCCTGAAGCAGGGACTCAGCGCGTTTGACGTACCACCTCATCAGATTCGGGTGCTGGATGTTGCCTGCGGAACAGGGCGCACCCTTCGCATGATTCGCGGAATGCTGCCGGATGCGGCTCTGTTTGGCACGGATCTCTCTCCGGCTTATCTCCGCAAGGCAAATCAGTTGCTCTCTCAACGATTACCCCTTGGGGGAACCGCAAAGCAATCGGGCGAACTGCCTCAGCTAATGCAGGCAAATGCCGAAGAACTTCCCTACCAGGACAACTTCTTCCACGGTCTGACCTGCGTTTTCCTGTTCCACGAACTTCCCGCAGAGGCGCGTCAGCAGGTGATTCAGGAATGTTTCCGGGTACTGCAACCGAGCGGTACTTTGGTGGTTTGCGATTCGATTCAGATGAGCGATTCACCCGAACTGGCTCCCGCAATGCGAAACTTTCCAATCATGTTCCACGAGCCGTATTACCGCCACTATGTCACCGACGACATGACGACACGGCTGGAAAAAGCTGGGTTCATCGTTGCTGAACCGGAAGTTCACTTTATGAGCAAATATTGGGTTGCCCGCAAGCCTTCGTAGGAAAGGGCTGAGAGCCTGTTTGAGAAGTCGCAAAGCTTTCGATCGCCCCCTAAATTTCCTAACGTTGGGGAGCTTGAGCCATAGACCGGGCTCGGTTCCCTATCCAAGCATCACTTCTCACCCGTCCCCACCCCTCGATTCCCTGACTCATCCCCCCATCTGTCCATCCACCCCCTACTCCCCCACCTTAAACCGATGACAGTCACGTACCCACGCAAACTCACCAGTTCCTTTGGCTCCTTCAGTGCTCGTGATGTGCTGAAAATGGTTGTTCAAGACCGGGAACTGCACCTACTCACCCTTAACCGCTACCGCTATAGCGAACAGCGAAGCTGCAAGGACTTAACTGACGTAATCGAACAGCTCAATGGCAAATGTCCTGAGCTAATCCGCGATTTGTCGCACCATATTTCAGATGAGTCTCGCCATGCCATGTGGCTAACGGATTTGCTAGTTGATCTGGGTGCAGAAGTGAATACCCCGCCCGGTGCATCATACATTGACGAGTTCGAGCGGTTGCTCGATCGCGAATACCTCAACGCTGAAGAAAATCTGGATGACGGCCTTATCTCTGCACTGGCAGCGATCAATGTCACGGAAAAGCGCGGCTGTGAGTATTTCTCTGCTCATATCTATGCCCTGAAGCAAGCTCCCCAAACCGAGGAAAACATCAAAATTCGAGAGACGATCGAGCGTATCCTGCCCGAAGAAGCGGGGCACGTTCGCTGGGGCAACCGCTGGTTGGGAAAACTGGCAGATCAAAGTCCTGAACATCGGCAGAAGGTCGAGCAGGCAAAACGCAAATATGCGGCGATCGAGCAGGCAGCGTTTGAAGGTGGTATGGACATTACCCTTGGCGCAGAGCTACGGCGCGTTGGCAAATTGGTGGATATCGCCAATACCCTTCCACTGTGGCAGCGGGCAGGCTATTTGATGGAACGTCTGCCCCAAACCCTGCTGGCTCCCGATCTTCAGCAAACCCGACTCATGGCAGTGCAGCGAGTGATGGAGCGCGACCCCAAAGCCCTGATGGAACGATTTGTCCCAATGTTTCTCAGCAGTCTAACGCGCAACACTCAGCAGACCTCAAAGTAGATTCTGCATTAGCACATTGAATCTGGTTGGATCTGAATCGTTGGGGCGATCGTCAACAAGGATGTTTGAACAGTTCAAATCATCCCCTGATCCGCCCCTACCCCCTAAATTTCTACCCCATAAATACTGAGGGAACCTGGCTCCCTTGCAATTTCAAAGTCCCCCCTCGCTCTTTTAGAGCGGCAAGTAATTAATGGGGAATTATAGGGAGCCATCTAGAACCTCTCACCCGGCTCAAGCTCCCTTTAACAATGCTCTAATTTGCATTTGGGAAGTGGTCGATCTGGGCATAGCCGCTAAAGATCAGCGATTTGCCCTGGGTTTCGAGACGATTAATTCGTAACATTACCCCATCCAGATCAAAGCGATCGAGATCAACCATATTATTTAGCACTTGCGCGAAGGCTTCGGTCACCACTTCCGCGAGTCCGCGCGCCGAGTCGGCGATGCCCTCCGGGTTGAATTTCGGGTTTTGAAAGGCGATTCTGCGCCGCTTTTCCACAGCAAGGGTTGCCGTAAGCTGAATTGGCACGTCACTCTGGTTAGGCAGATCGGTTTTGGCAGCAATGCTGACTTGATTATCGGGCAACAGTCTAAGCTGAATATCCCGAAAGGAAACTGGCTCTCCGCCTGAGAGACTGGTCAGCTGTTCCAGATCGACCTGATAGAGCTTCTTCTGAACCAGCTCTGCTTGAAATGCCCGATTAATACCGTCTTCATTCAAAACGACTTGAGCCACTGCCTGGGTTGGCTTCTTCAAGCGAAGCTGACCCCCTAGCACCGAGCCGAAGTCGATCGAGACTGCGTCGGTTTCAAACGACATCTCCTCAACTTCAAACTGGCGGCGAATCACCAATCCGCGACCGCTCATCTTGAAATTATCAATGCTGCCTTGAAGCAATTTGCTAGAAGGATAGCAGCGCACTGCAACTTCGATCGACTCACACTGCGAAAAAAGGTGGCGAATCGACTGGGTTGCGGCGGCATTGAGCATCCGTTCTCCAAAATCCATACCTGAAGTCCCGGAACTGCTCTTAGGATTTGTAAAACTACCAAACATCAGGATGCACTCGTTAGAAACGCGCTTTTAAGTTCCGTCTGTCCCTCCCGTTGTAACAAAATATTACAAATGCGACAACTAAAGCAAATACCAATTCCCTGACAGTGGATTCACAAAAACTAATCAGATTGCTCGGTCTACCCGGGTTAACCGTTGTCCTGCCTTGTTTTGGCTTCCCGTGTACCGGTTCCTCTGCTGCCAATAACCAGTTTACAAGCTGGCTTTCTGGCGAAAAGCTGTTCAAAGCATCGCCGATCGCTCTAATCTAGAGAGGAAGTGCGACCCTAACAGAGCGTTGATTCTGCTTGGGTTGTTCCGCATCCTTGCTAATCTCTGAACTGACTGGACATTGAGCGTGCCCAAAGCTGGCATTATTTACAACGATATCAAACCGATCGCCTGTCGCATTGCCCAGGAGTTAGCAGATAAGCTGACTGCCCTGGGATGGGAAGTTTGTCAGGCGACCGGACAAGGCGGCATCTTGGGATACTCGAAGCCCGGTCGTCCGGTTTGCCATACGCCGATCACCCAGCTTACCCCCCCTGGCTTTGATGAAGACATGGCATTTGCGATCGTCCTGGGCGGTGATGGCACGGTTCTGGCGGCATTCCGACAGGTTGCGCCCCATGAGATTCCGCTGTTAACGGTAAATACAGGGCACATGGGCTTTCTGACCGAAACCTACGTGAACTACCTACCGCAGGCGATCGAGGCAGCCGTCGAAGGCAAATACGAAGTCGAATCGCGAGCAATGCTGACGGTGCAAGTCTGGCGCGATGGCGGACTGATGTGGGAGGCTCTTTGCCTAAATGAAATGGTGCTGCATCGGGAACCGCTCACAAGCATGTGCCATTTTGAAATCGAAATTGGGCGACATGCCCCGGTCGATATTGCGGCAGACGGCATTATTATTTCAACACCAACCGGATCAACCGCCTATTCTCTGTCGGCAGGGGGTCCGGTGATTACTCCGGGTGTGCCTGTGTTGCAGCTTGTGCCCATTTGTCCTCACTCGCTGGCATCGCGGGCACTGGTATTTGCTGATCATGAGCCAGTAGTGATTTATGCGGCAAACCGCGACCCGCTGGTCATGGTCGTGGATGGCAATGCCGGCTGTTCGGTGCTGCCCGAAGATCAGGTGCGACTGCTGCGATCGCCCTATGCGGCTCGGTTTATTCGCCTGCGACCCAATGAATTTTTCCATGTTTTGAGAGAAAAGCTAGGATGGGGACTACCCCATGTAGCAAAGCCCACGTCAGTCGAGCTACCGTAGGCGAAAAGCTACCTAAAGCTATCGGCTGAGTGCTATCGAAAAAGGAGTGTGAGACCTGATGGGCAGTCTGGCTCAGGAGCAAAATCCAAAGGTTCTCGTGATTGAAACCGATGAAATGTTGGCGCAGCACGTCAGCTCTGATTTGCGCGAATCGGGATACGACCCGTCGATCGCCTACGATGCGGCAACAGGTTTGCGTCAGGCAAAGGAAATACAGCCCGCCCTGGTAGTCGTCGATCGGCTGCTGGCAGGAGATTCGGGGCTGTCACTGTGCAGTCACCTGCGGGCAACCGGGGCACGAATGCCTGTTCTACTACTGATGGGGCGTGACGCACTGGAGGATCGGGTTGCCTGTTTGCAGGCAGGCGCAGACGACTATTTTCTGAAGCCTTACCGCAGCGATGAATTTCTGAAACTGGTGCGGCTTTATCTGCACTCTGATGTGCCCAATCATGAGCAGTTGCGCTTTGCAGATCTGGTATTAGACCTGGCAACGCGGCGAGTGTTTCGCAGCAATCGGGTCATTGATCTGACCATGAAAGAATTTGAGCTGCTGAAATATCTGATGGAGCATCCCCGTGAAGTCCTGACCCGCGAACAGATTCTCGAAAACGTTTGGGGCTATGACTTCATGGGCGAGTCGAACGTGATTGAAGTGTACATTCGCTATCTGCGGCTCAAAATTGAAGACGAAGGCGAGAAGCGGCTGATTCAAACCGTACGCGGCGTGGGCTATGTGCTGCGGGAATCGTAATTCCGGCTGAGGTTGTGGTAAACTCCCGGTGCGAAGCAGTTCCCCTCTGGGGAATCGCGTTTTATCCGAGGGCAGGTTGGCGTGAATCGAATCTATCGGCTTCAGGCGGTGCGAAGCAGTTCCTCTTTTGGGGTAATTGTTGCGGTCGTGTTTCTCACGATTTTGCTTAGTGCAGGCATCAGTCGGGCAGAACCCGTGATCAATCGCGTGACGCAGGAAGGGGTTCTTGCGATCGGCGTACGAACCGATGCCTTTCCCTTTAGCTATTTTGACGCGCAGGGACAGCCCGCTGGATTTTCGATCGATCTGGTGGCTCGGATGAAACAGCGTTTAGAGTCCAAGCTGGGGCGATCGGTGCGGTTTCAGTTTGTCGAAGTGAGTCCTGCAAATCGCTATGACACATTGCAACAGGGCAAAATGGAGCTGCTGTGTGACTCTACCAGCTTTTCCCGCAGTCGGGCGATGAATGCTCAGTTTTCGATCGGCTATTTCCAGACTGGAACTCAATTACTGGTCAAAGAAGGGAACACGTTTGGCAATCAATTTCGGATTGGCGTTATCTCAGGCACCACAAATGCCGACAGCGTCAAACGTCGCCTTGCCTTTGCAGAATTTGTCGATTTACCCGATCGCGCAACGGGAATGCAGGCTCTAGAGCGAAATCGGATCGATGCCCTTGCCAGCGACGGTATTTTGCTAGAGGCAATGCGGCGTACCAGCTCTGAACCCGATCGCCTCACGGTCATTCCGCGCACGCCCTACGACGAGCAAACCTATGCGTGTCTGCTGCCGCCAGGGAACGATCGCTTTCAAGCTGCCGTCAATGCAACCCTGACTGACTTTATGCAGGGCGTCCTCGATCAAAATCCAGAAGACCTGGCTCTGTTCGATCGCTGGTTTGGTGCAACGGGAGTTGTGCCTATCGATCGAGAACCCGTCCTCGATTTCTTTCGCCGTATCGTTGAGGCTGGAGATAATTCAAATCTCTGAGGCGGCTTTTAGAGAAGTGTCTAGTGAGGATTTAAGGTTCTCCATCGTCCCCTAAATTCCCTTTCCCCTGATTCCCCTGATCCGATGATTGCCTTCATGTCCCTTCCTCTGCCGTCCCTGCTTAGCGTTAGTTTAGGTATCCTGCTGTTAGGCTGTACCCCTCCGCCCCAGTCTTCCCAGTCTTCTCCCGGTGCCGCACCTGTTACCCAAACGCCGCCTGCTGCCAGTCAGCCCGCGAATCAACCTGCTCTAAATCGACCTGCTGCCCCCCAATCTGCCACCAACCCATCTGCAGGACAAATGCTGCCGATTACTGCTGAGGCAACGATGCGCGGACAAAAGATTCAGCTTGAGGTTGCCCGTACTATTCGCGAACAGGCAATGGGGCTGATGTATCGCCCTGCCTTACCTGACGATCGCGGAATGCTGTTTCCGTTTAATCCGCCGCGTCCGTTGCAGTTCTGGATGAAAAATACGCCGCAGCCGCTCGACATGGTGTTTATGCTGAATGGCGAAGTGAAGGCGATTGCACCGAATTCTCCACCCTGCACAACTGACCCCTGCCCGACCTACGGCACAAATGAAGCGGTGAATCAAGTCATCGAACTCCGAGCCGGACGCGCTGCGGAACTGGGGCTACAGGTGGGCGATCGGGTTGAAATCCGCTATTTTAACCAGCCGATCCAGTAATTCGATACAGTAATCCTAATTGTGAAATCAGACGATCGATCAAATCGATCAACAGGGTCGGGGGCTTTCACCGTCCCTGTATCCCGGATTGCTTAAATGCAGCCGATCCATACTGCCGGATTGCTTGACGCATCCAAACAGCAGCCATCCAAGCAACATATCCAAACAGCAGTCATCCAAGCAACAAAAAAGCCAGGAATCAACCTGGCTCAACATTATGATTTATTAATTCAATTTTCGACTGGAAAGCCGTTTAGCCTTCCTGATCCACTTCGTCGCTGACCTGACCACCGCGACCCAGCACCTTGACCACCACACGATCGGGATCGCCCAGCACCGTGATACTTTCGGGGAGCTGAAGCTGATTTACATGGATCGTATCCCCTGCATGCAGATCAGAGATGTCCACTTCGATCGTCTCAGGGATGTCGCCCGGGGCACAGGAGATTTCCAGTCCGTTCAGCACTGTATCGAGTGCGCCGCCTTCTTGCTTCACACCAATCGCCGTGCCGACAAAGTGAAGCGGTACAGTAACTTGCAGAAACTCTTGCTGACCCACTGAGAAAAAGCTGAGATGATATAGGCTACCGCGCCAGGGGTGTGCTTGCACTTCGCGCAGGAGTGCTTTGCCGCTCCAGGGCAGGTCGGTGACGTTGAGGGTAATCAGCGTATTGTTGAGCGATGCTTTTTTGACCAGCAGTTCTGCCGCTTTCAGATCCATGACTAGCGAGACAGATTCTGCTCCGTTGTGACCGTACAGCACTGCCGGAAGCTGTCCTTCACGGCGCATAGCGTTCGGTTTGCTCCCTTCGGGGCGCTTTTGACATTCGATCGTAAGTTCCATAAGTAATTTCGCGATTACAAGATCAATAGTGGACAAAACTTTTTGGAAGAACTTCCTGGGAGACTTTTTCCGCAGGAATCTATCCTCTGACCCCGGCTTGCTGGCTCCCCTTGTCGTAGAGCAGTGCCCGTTTCGGTCCGTGAATCGGGTCTTCTACAATGATAGTTTGATCGCGGCTTGCCCCTAGCGAAACAATGGCGATCGGCACTTCCATTAACTCTGCCAGAAACTTGAGATAGTCGAGTGCCTGGGGTGGCAGATCATCTAACGTGCGGCAGTCGGAGGTCGATCGCTTCCAGCCAGGCAGCGTTTCGTAAACCGGACGACAGCGGGCAAACTGACGCGCATTCGTGGGCAAATCATCGCAGCGTTGTCCATCAATTTCGTAGGCAACGCAGACTTTGATTTCTTCCAGCGCATCCAGCACATCGAGCTTGGTAATTGCTAAACAGTCTAGACCGTTAATTCGCACCGCATAGCGACCAATCACGCTATCAAACCAGCCACAGCGACGCTTCCGCCCGGTGGTTGTACCAAATTCTGCGCCCCGTTTGCACAAGAGTTCGCCCATTTCGTCCTCTAATTCAGTCGGAAATGGACCTTCGCCGACACGAGTTGTGTATGCCTTGGCAACACCAATGACGCGATCGATAATCGTGGGACCAACGCCCGCACCAATACAGGCTCCCCCCGCCACCGGATTCGAGGACGTGACATAAGGATAGGTGCCGTGATCCAGGTCAAGCAAGGTACCTTGCGCTCCCTCAAACAGAATATTGCGCTTTTGACGCACTGCTTGAGCAATTCGCAGCGAGCTATCGACCACATGGGAACGCAGGCGATCGGCATAGCCCAGATATTCCTCGATCACTGCATCGGGATCAAGCGGCGGCAGGTTGTACAGCTTTTCGAGGATGACGTTTTTGTATTCCACCGTCCAGCGCAACTGCTTTCGCAAGCCTTCGGTGTCCATCAGGTCGATGACGCGAATGCCAATCCGCTCTGACTTGTCAGCGTAGGTGGGACCAATGCCGCGCTTAGTAGTGCCGATCTTATGGTTGCCTCTGCGATCTTCGGATGCCTGATCGATCAATCGATGATATGGCATCGTGACGTGCGCCGTTTCGGAGATCAGCAGATTCTTGGCAGAAACGTTGAGGGATTCGAGCTGATCGAGTTCCTGAATCAGCACTTTAGGGTCAATCACCGTGCCGCAACCGATAATACACTCTGTTGCGGGATACAGAATTCCTGACGGAATCAGGTGAAGCTTAAAGGTTTTCCCCTGCACGACCACGGTATGTCCAGCATTAACACCACCTTGATACCGCACCACCACATCCGCTGATTTGCTCAACAAATCGGTGATTTTCCCTTTTCCCTCATCGCCCCACTGGGCACCAATGACGACTACGTTAGCCAAGATCCTAGTTCCGGTGAAAGTTCACACAAACTCTAATTATCGGCAAAATACGGACTCAATGTCAACCAAATTCCGATTCATGTGCATGCGGGGATTTTAGCGATCGCCTGAGGTGAGGCGGTGTTGATAGCGTGGGAGAGGGGCAATCAAGGGCATCGAGGGTGGGGCATATCGGAGGGTTGAAGGGAACTTGCAGGTTAAAGTCTGTTCAAAATACCGTATCAATACACCGTAAAGATGCAAGAAAATTTCGCTTTTACAAGCTTTGCCTGGTTAAGGTAGGGGGACGAATAACCGGATGTAAAATCTGACTACTGAGGCGATCGGGCAATGAACGACAGTAAAGCCTTGTTTGACTACTGGTATGAGCAGGTTCGGCTGAAGAATCATGAGCTAGTTCAGGTTGCGGGACATGTTGAGACCTATAAGCTGCGCCACGAATGTACCAACTACGATGAGCTGCGCTTGAGCCGTGAAGTTCAGCTTTTAGAGGAGCCAGAGCGCAGCAAAGTTATTGCCATCATTAAATATGAATGCACAGCTAAAGTTTTACAGTACCGGGCAGGTCGGTTGCGCGATCGCGCTAATCAGCTTTCAGAAACTTGCGGTGAGCTAGAAACCCAAAAAACGAAGCTGCTTCGCTTGATTCAGGCATTGCAGGCAAAGCTGTTTGGCAAAGATAAAGAACTGGAGCAGTATAAAGCTCGCATTGCGATCCTGGAAGCCGAGAATGCAGCCCTTCAAGCCGATGCCGAGAATAGCCAGGCTGAAGTACAACTGCGAACAGAGCTAGAAAAGCTTCAGAAACAATACGATGCCGTTGAAAAGCGTAGGCGTGAACTTGCCCAAAACAACAAGAGTTTAGGCGGCAGCGTTGCCCATACGCAGCGTTATAAACGACAGCGAGATGAAGCAATGATTCAGGTGAAAGAGCTACGAGCGCAGCTTCAATCGCTCACTCATGAGAATCAGCAGCTCCGTGCTGAAAACGATCGGCTCCGTCTTGCTTGGAACAGGGTGGAAAATCAGGCAGCTCTCTAGAGCGAGGATTTTATTGTTATGAAACTTCAGGAATTAAAAGCAAAGGTCTATGAGCTGGCAGGGGTGACAACTCCTAAACAGCTCAAAGCAAAGTATGAGTCAATTAAAACGCTAGATTTGCGCCGTAAAGCCTCCTGGGAAAAAGCATTGGCAATTGTTCAGGAGCAGCAAAACAGCTTTGAGAACTGGGTAGAAAATCCGCCGGATGAATATCAAGAGCTATTTGCCCAGATTAAAACTATCTCGGCAGACTACAGTGAAAAGCTTGAAAAAGTGAAGCAGATCGGGCAGGAAGTTGCTGTCATGGCTGACAGTCTTGAAGAACTTTCGCACGAGTACCAGGAGGAAGCCGATCGCCTCCAGCAAGAAGTGATTGCAGCCAAGCAAGCGGCAGAGCAGTCCCAGCTAAACTAGCCTGAAGCAGCAGCCGAGTAGAACGGTTGCGATCGCGCTTCAGCTCCTAATTCTGCACAAAATCTCCTCTGACCCAGCCTGTCGCACCCGACTCAAACTGAACACTGTACCAGGTGTAGCCGTCTGCTCCTTGAGTGCGATCGACAATGCGAACCGGATCGCCTGCGTAAGCCGTGGTTTGAACCGGGGCATCGATACCAGCAGAGGCTCGGACGTTGATTGATGCGTCGGGATCGCTGGCAGTTAGAGTGCTGGATTGAGAATTAGGCGATTGAGAGGATTGAGCCGTTCCGGAACTGGCTTCGGAAGTTGGGCGATTTGCGCTGGGCTGGGTGGTGCTATTGGGGGCTGAGGCAATGGAGCTGGGTTGGGCAGCGCTGTCGGAAGTTGTTCCGCCGGTTGGGGAACTGTTTGAAACTAAGTCCCCACGTACCCATCCGGTCACGCCTGCTACGGTTTGTACGTTATACCAGGTGTAGCCATCACTGCCCGAACTGCTGCTTAAAATTTGAATCGATTCGCCGCTACTGCCAACTTCCTGAACCGGGGCATCGACACTGGCACTGGTGCGAATGTTGATCGGCGATCCGTCGGCCGTGTTGAGTGTGCCGCTTCCGGTTGCCTGAGTTGCAGAGCTGGGCTGGGGCGAAGGAGAGGCGGCTGGGCTGGCGGTTGGGCTGGCGGTTGGACTGGTTGAAGGGTTGATGCCGGGGGTTGGGCTTTCGGATGCCTGGGCAACTGGCTGAGCGTCTACCGTGCCGCCAACAAGCTGAGCAAACTGCTGTGCCTTTTCATAGCTCGTAAAGCTGGCAACTTGAACGGTCGGCTCGCCTGTGATCGCCTGAATCGTGCCGATCGCATCCTGACAGTATTTGGCACGAATCTCGTCTAGATTGCCGCCTTTGATCACCACGGGATACCAGGTTGAGGTCGGAGTCGTTTCCCGATCGCTGCACGATGCCTGAGGAAAGCTAAACTCAGCAGGCGAGGCACTGGCAGAAGGACTGGCTGCGCTATCGAGGGGAACGCCAGGAGCATCGGCTCCTAGGTTGTAGCTGGGGCTGGCAACGCAAGAAGCTAACAATCCGGCGATCGTGACCGCAAAAAATCGCTTGCCAGTTTGACGGGGGGTTAACTGAGGAGCTAGCCGCGAGCAGCGAAGGCGAAACAAGTCGATCGAAGGAACAACCATAGAATGCCGTGACCTGCAAAGACGAAAGCGTTAGAACTAAACCAAAGCACCAATAGATTAGCAGTCCTCTGCAAAAATGGCGCAAGTCAGAAGGGAGATCACCCGTATTATTAAAATGAATCGGTTTATTGTAGTGCAATGCAAAAGCTTTTGATCACGGGCGCGAGTGGTTTTTTGGGATGGTATCTCTGCCAAGCTGCCCAAACCGATTGGGAAGTCTACGGAACCCATCATCGGCAGGCGGTCAATTTGGCAAAAGTTCACTCGCTGCCGATCGACCTCACCGATCTGGATGCCCTGAAATCGCTGTTTGCCACCGTTCGACCGGATGCGGTAATTCATGCGGCGGCAGTGTCTCGCCCCAATGACTGTCAGGATGATCCGGTGCGATCGTACCAAACGAATGTGGTTGCTTCCTGTAATATTGCCGAGCGATGTGAAGCGGCGGGAATTCCCTGCGTGTTTACGTCTTCGGAGCTGGTGTTTGATGGGCTAAATCCGCCCTATCGAGAAGGCGATCCGGTCAGCCCAATTAATCTGTATGGCGAACAGAAAGTTGCTGCCGAATTGGGAATGCTCGATCGCTGTTCTCAAATGCTCGTTTGCCGGATGCCGCTGATGTTTGGCAATGTGCCCCATGCTGAGAGCTTTCTCCAGCCGTTTATCCAAAGGTTGAGATCCGGTGAGCGGCTGAATGTGTTTGTGGATGAGTTTCGCACGCCTGTTAGCGGAGAAGATGCTGCAAAAGGCATTTTGCAGATCATGGACAAAGTGCGGGGCAGGGTGCATCTCGGTGGGAAAGAGCGGCTGTCACGCTACAAATTTGGGCAACACCTGGTCGCAGCCCTCGATTTACCGGAGACGATGCTGAACCCCTGTCGTCAAGCAGATGTGCCGATGTCTGCCCCTCGCGCCCCGGATGTTAGCCTCGATAGTTCATTGGCGTTTAGCCTGGGATACAATCCGACTCCTGTAAAGGAAGCATTAGCACGGCTGCTGCATCCTGCTGAAGAATAAGGCGTTGAGCGATCGTCACTTCAGAAGCGAATCAAACAACAAATGAAACAAGGTAAACTTTTGTAAACAAATACTTCATCCTTACTCTTCATCTTTATCGCGACTGAAAGCCCATGATGACTCGCCGTACCTTGCTTCAGCTTCTACAAGCCTGCTGTTTTGCCCTGCTAGTTGCCCTCAGCCCCATCGCCCCTGCCTTTGCCCTGGGCGGACCTCAGCCGTCGATCGATCAGCCTGCGCCCGACTTTACCTTGCCCACCAACAGTGGAAACGGCACAATTTCCCTCAAGGACTATCGCGGCAAATGGGTCGTAGTCTACTTTTATCCTAAGGATTTCACCCCCGGCTGCACGCTAGAGGCACAGCGATTTCAGCGGGATCTGCCTAAGTACAAAGCGCGAAACACAGAAATTCTCGGCATTAGTGCCGATGATGTGGATTCTCACACAGAGTTTTGCGACTCTGAAGGGCTAAAGTTCCCTCTGCTTGCGGATACCGATGGAGCTGTGAGTAAAGCCTATGGCTCCTGGCTAAGTCCAATGTCGCTGCGTCATACTTATCTGATTGATCCAAACGGGATTTTGCGCGATCGATTTCTGGGCGTGAGTCCCGCACTCCATAGTCAGGAAGTGCTGGCGCGACTGGGAGAGCTGCAATCTGCCTGACCAGGATGATTTTCACAATGCTCGATTATCCCTTTGGGGAACTGCAAAATAAACGCATGGCTCGTTTTCGACAAAAGCTGATGATATGGCTGAGCGTCCTGCTGCTAACAACCTGCTTTTTTGCCCAGCCGTCGCTTGCAGCCTATGATGTCATTGCGAATCATCCCGATGAGCCGTTTCGCAGCGTTTTGTTTCGCTCGAAGCAGAGTTTGCGCGATCGATCGGGCAATTCCTGGCAGGTCGTGGTGTTTCGCTACGGCAGTCCCGAAGGATTAACCCCTGTGACACTGAGACTTGTTGGGTTTCCGGGCATTGTTACATTTCGCCATCCTCAAGATCTAACCCTCACCAGCGAAGCCAGAAGCTGGCAGGCAGCAGAGCGACCCACCCCCCAAACTGCCGTGCCAAACGTGGGAGAGTACGACCTGACGAAGATCGTGCAGCAGTTGCCAATCGGAGGTTCCCTCAAACTGCGGCTGCCCCTGGACGATCGTTCTGAGGTTTTACGGGTTCCAGGTTTTGTTGTGCAGGAATGGCAGCAGGTCGCTAGGGCAGAGCCTTAAACACTCCTGATTTGAAGCTTGATTTAAGTTAGAGGAATTCTGGGTAGTATAAGTTAGGCATGGAGATTGCTAACCCCTCCCATCACCTGCCCGGTTGCCGCACTTTCGGAGCCGTTTCTCAGAATTGTGGCTGATTTCATTATCCTCTTCGATCGCAACTTCTCATGCAGACTGCTGCGTTTAGTGAACTATTTCCTCTGTTTAATGCCGCCAGTCCAGAGACGATTGAGTGGCTGATGTCCAATACGGTCGAGCATGAGTATCCGACCGATCGTGCAGTGCTGATGGAAGATGCCTGGGGCAATGCCGTTTACTTTGTTGAATCGGGATGGGTCAAGGTGCGTCGTCACGTCGGGGGAGGGTTTGTGACGCTGGCGATCCTAGGACGCGGAGACTTCTTTGGTGAGATGGCAATTCTGGACGAGTCGCCGCGATCGACCGATGTAATTGCCCTGTCTTCGGTCAAGCTGCTCAGCATCTCAGCTCAGCGATTTATCCAGACGCTATTTCGCGACTCCCAGCTTCATCACCGAATGCTTCAGCTCATGGTACGACGGCTGCGGCAAATGAATGTCCGCTTTCAGCTTCGGCATCAGCCCCCTGCCATCAAGCTTGTGAATACACTGGTATCACTAGGTGAGCATTACGGAACTGCCACTGAGTACGGCATCGAGGTTCTTAATATTCCCTTTAAAGATCTGGCAGATGTGAGCGACATTACGGTTGAAGAAGCTGCCAAAATCATGGAAAAGCTGCACGCTAAAGGCTGGATCAGGGTTGTGCCTTCTCGCAATGCGATGTTTCTTACGAACATGAGGCAGCTGGCTCATCTGGCAGGCAGAACTCAGTAAGTCATACAGCAAGTCATACAGCAGGTCAGTGGTCATCACTGCGAAGACGTACTACACTCAAACCACACCCTATCGTGAGTTCTCAAGATGACCGGAGTGACTGAAACGCGCCCTGTGGCTCGATCGCGTACTCATCTGACGCTGCACTATCAGGTGGCGATGCCGCAGCCGACTAATCATCTATTTGAAGTAGCGTTACGGGTGCAGGGCTGGCAGGCGGACGTGCTGGATCTGAAAATGCCCGTCTGGACTCCCGGCTCGTATCTGGTGCGCGAGTATGCCCGTCATTTGCAGGATTTTGCGGCAGAAGCTGACCCGTCTTCGATGGCAGCAGGAAGCGATCGCCCGCTAAGCTGGCGCAAGGTGAGCAAAAATCACTGGCAAATTGATACCGCAGGCGTTTCAGAACTCACGGTGCGCTACCGCATCTTTGCCAACGAACTCACGGTTCGCACAAATCATTTAGATGCGACGCACGGCTATTTCAATGGGGCAGCCCTTTTCTTTTACGTCCCCGGCTACGAGAAGCAGCCTTTGCAGGTGACGATCGTTCCCCCTCACGCCGACTGGCAAATCGCCACCCCCCTACCACTGATGACCGGGCAGGAAAACACCTTTGAAGCGAAGGATTTTGACACGCTGGTCGATAGTCCGTTTGAGGTGGGACAGCAGGAGCGATACGAATTTGAAGTGCTGGGCAAACCGCATCACTTTGTCGTTTGGGGACAGGGCAATATTGAACCCGATCGGGTGATTGCTGACACGAAGAAAATTATTGAAACCGAAGCGAATCTATTTGGCGGTCTGCCCTACGATCGCTATCTGTTTCTGCTGCATCTCACGTCTCAAGGCTTTGGCGGATTGGAACACAAGAATTCCTGTTCGCTGATTTATTCCCGATTCGGCTTCCGCTCAGACGATCGCTATCACCGCTTTATGCAGTTGGTGGCGCACGAGTTTTTCCACCTGTGGAACGTGAAGCGAATTCGCCCCAAAGCGTTGGAAGTGTTCGACTACGAGCAGGAAAACTATACGCCATCGCTCTGGTTTAGCGAAGGGACGACCAGCTTTTACGATCTGGCGTTTCCGTTCCGGGCAGGTCTCTACGACGCGAAAACTTATCTGAGTGAGCTGAGCAAGGAAATTACCCGTTACCTCACCATCCCCGGACGCAATGTGCAGCCCTTGAGCGAGTCGAGCTTTGATGCCTGGATCAAGCTTTACCGCCGCGATAACAACAGCGACAACTCACAGATCTCTTATTATCTCAAGGGCGAAATGGTTTCGCTGCTGCTGGATCTGCTAATTCGCGCTAAACACCACAACCAACGATCGCTCGATGATGTAATGCGGCAACTCTGGCAGCAGTTCGGCAAGGATGAAATTGGCTTCACTCCAGAACAGCTTGAGTCTGTGATTCAGACGATTGCGGAAGAGGATTCAACCGACTTTTTCAATCGCTTCCTGCACACCGTTGAGGAACTGCCCTTTGATCAGTATCTGGAACCCTTTGGACTGCGGCTCCAGCCCGAAGACACCAGTGGACATCCGCCGTTCCTCGGACTGACCGCCAAATCTGAACACGGGCGCGAGATGATCAAATTTGTGGAAAGCAACTCTCCGGCGCAGCAGGCAGGCATTGACCCCGATGATGAGCTATTGGCGATCGATGGCTTACGAATTAAGGCAGATCAGTTAGGCGATCGGCTAAAGGATTACCGAGCAGGGGACTTGATTCAGGTGACGGTGTTTCATCAGGATGAGCTGCGAACTCGTACTGTGACCTTAGCGGCTCCGCGTCCGGCAAGCTATCGACTCGTGGCAATTGATTCTCTTTCTCAGACACAAAAGAAACTGCTGCACGGTTGGTTAGGCGTTGAGACAATTTAGGCAGAAACTCAGGATTGCTCCGGTTCAATCCCAAGTTCTCAAAGTGGGACGGCGAAGTCATCGCATCGTTTAGCAACGCCTGTTGTGCTGAGCAGTGAAGCTGAATCCTGTCCATCCCGTCTTGTCTATAAAATTCTGTCTATAAAAATCTTGTCTATGAACTTGTCTATAAAAAGAGCAGCCCCGAAACTCAGGACTGCGGCTTAGGTGCATAAGGAGCGCACTTTTGATACCTTACGCGCTTTAGAGAGACGATCGCCTTCAGTTACAGTTTTTGATACGCCAAAGATTCGCCTAATTTTTTACGAGTTTGTCAAGAGGGTATCGGGAACTTCTGCAAATTTCTCTGGTCTAAGAAGGCATGAGCTGAACAAATGGCTAATGCTTCAAAGCCCCGTGTAGAGCAGATTTATACCATCTCACAGGTAAGCTTCGATCGCATCCAGCACAGCCGTTCTGTCACAAGAATTCACGATTCGCATCCCAAAAGGACATTCAATCATGTCACGCTTTCACGCATGGCAGTCGGGTACTGCCGTTTTGTCCGCTTTCGCTGTAATTGCTGGTGCTGCTGCACCAATCGTCATGCAGGCTCCGGCTCAGGCACAAGTTGCTTTTTCTGATGTTTCGTCGGATTATTGGGCACGTCCCTTTATTCGAGAACTTGCCAATCGCGGGATTTTGAGCGGTTTTCCAGACGGCACATTTCGCCCGAACGATCCGGTGACTCGCGCTCAGTTTGCGGCAATGGTGCGTCAGGCATTTCGTCGATCGCCCGTTCGGGAAGCCGCCAGCTTTATGGATGTTCCGTCAGACTACTGGGCATCCGCAGCAATTCGAGATGCCTACACCACGGGCTTTCTTTCGGGTTATCCAGGCAATATTTTCCGTCCCGATGAGTTTATTCCCCGTGCCCAGGTTCTCGTTTCGCTGTCCAATGGCTTAGGCTACAATGCGGCGAATGCAGTCGATAACACGCTGCGAACCTACAACGATGCAGGCTCAATTCCCGACTGGGCAAAAAACAGCATTGCGGCTGCAACTGAAAAGAAAATTGTGGTGAACTATCCCGATGTGCGCGCGCTGAATCCGAATCGATCGGCGACTCGTGCTGAAGTGGCAGCCTTTATCTATCAGGCGTTAGTCAGTTCGGGTCAGGTTTCTGCGATTCAGTCGCCCTATGTGGTGGGTCAAACGGGGACAACTACCCCGCCTGTAACGGGAGGTGTGCAAATTCCCACCGGAACCACAATTCCTGTTCGCTACAGTGAGGCAGACAAGATCTACATCTCACCTGAAGAGCCGGAACCCGTGCCTCTGACGCTCACCGTGGGCAGAGACATCGTGGCGCAAAACGGCAGAGTCTTGATTCCTGCAGGCAGTCTCGTTTCGGGTGAACTGCGAGCCGTACAGGGCGGGGCACAGTTCTTTTCCCGGGAAGTGATTTTGACGAATGGGACCCGTTTACCGATCAGTGCGTCTTCGTCGGTCGTCACCAACACCGAAACCGTCAGACGGGGTGCAAACTTGCTGGAACTCCTGGCAGGAGCCGCCCTGGGAGCTGGAGCTGCTGCTGGAATTGCTGCTGTAACAGGAGATGAAGCAATCGCCACTGAAGAAGTGCTGGGCGGTGGAGCGGCGGGCGCATTAGCCGGACTGTTCCTGGGACGCAATCGAGTAACGCTGCTGTCGATTAGCCCGAACACCGATCTCGATCTACGGCTGACTTCTCCGCTAGCGGTGCAATAACTCAAAACGAGGGGGTAATTGCTCATCTCCTGACAGAGAGAATGTAAAGCACTTACCCCTTCAGAAAACTGCAAAGCGATCGCCTCTCTTTCTGTTCCACCCAACCTCCTGTATGAATCAATTCATGCGGGAGGTTTTATTGCTGAGCGTGAATTCTATATCAACGCTAGATAAACAGCAGCAGTGCAGCATATCCGGTTGCTCCGAAAGCAAATGTCCAGAAACGGCTATCTCGCTCTTCGGGGAGTTCCTCTTTTAGCACGTTTAGCACAATTCCGCCTGCCAGGAAGGAAAACAGCAGCGCGATCACCGCGTGGGGAACTTCAGAATGACTGCCGATCGCCCAACCTGCAATCACGGTAGCGGCTAAAATCCAGCGTCCAATTTTGACGTAAGCCTTTTTGTGGTGCTGGTGTAAGCCGTAATCATTCACCACAAAATGAAGTGCCATTGCAAAACTAAACAGTAACAGGCTGGCATATCCAGGTTCTTCTCGATGCAGGAGCAGATAGCCAATGAGCAAGTTATACAGCCCAAACGAAACGATGTGTAGCCAAAAGACTTTTGCCTCTGTTACATCTCCATTGCCCGCTTCTTGACTACGCTGACGCGAAATTTTTGCCACCCGTTCTAATCCATAAAACATCGCCAATCCAAGCAACGCCATCAAGTAGACATGGTGTTCTAGAAATGCAAGCCTTTCAGGAACGCTGTCCGGCAAAGTGGTTTGAAAGTGGCTCAAGTCCGGCAGAATGTGGACAAACACATAAGCGACCGACACCCCACTGCCAAACGAGAGCCAGCGACTTCGTGGCGTGATATCTAGAAAACGAAGCCGATAAGCAAAAATGTGAACCAGTGCCAGTCCGATCGCCAGTAGCCCAGCTAACGGAATCAGAGTTGTACTTGGAATTTCAGCGTCTAAAGCCAGAATAATCACAGTAGAAAACTCCTGGCGTTCCTAGAGCAGCAGTTAGCGAATCTTCAGCAAAGCAATCGATGTAGCGATCGGGCTTCCTCTTAAAGGCAATTGGTTTGCAGCGTTTCTATGTCTTGTCGTCAAAGTAGTCAAAGCAGTCCAATTTTTCCTCGCTCTTGTGGGGGATCTCAAGCAAGTCTCACCGTTCCCTGTCGCAGGATTTTCCAGCCGATGCCTGTCCACTTGACGACGGTTGAAGGCAAGCCAGAGCCAACCATCGCATCCGGGTCTTGGGTCTGAGCAAGCTGCTGTTCGATCGCCCGAAATTGTTCCGGGAAGAAGGTGAGAACGTTGGAAAATTGAGTATTAATGTCTTCGATCGCCCTGAGCGCAGGCTCTCCCGATCGATTGACGCTAGTAGTTGCTAACGGTCCAGTTTGGCGCAGCAGATCACGGGCGACCGGGTGATCGGGTACGCGAATGCCGATTGTTGTCGGATCAGTGGGGTTCATTTGACGGGGCAGTTTTTCGCTGGCGGGGAGGACAAGGGTTAAGGCTCCGGGCAAGTATTGGGCGGCGGTTTCTTGCCAGATCGATCGCTCCTCAGGCGTACCTACGACATAATCCCACAAGTCTTCGATGTCGCTGCCCATGAGAATCAGGGGTTTGGTTTCGCTGCGCTGTTTTGCGTCGTAGATTAACGAGGCGCGATCGGGTCTGCTTGCCAGGGCGGGAACGGTGTCCGTGGGAAAACTGATGAGTTGAGTCCCGGAACGGGCAGCTTCGATCAAAGTATCAAAGGAGACTTGGGGCATGGAAATTGGCTGCGAGGCGATTTCAAGCAGTTGATTTTAAGAGGTTGTTGGAGCAGAGGTTGTTGGAGCAGTGTGAGCAGTTCTACATCACCCCCTAAATTTCCCATTGATGACTTACCGCTCCAAAAGAGCGAGGGGGCTTTGAAAGTCAACGTGATTAGCTCGGTTTCCCTCCAAATTGGGAGGCCGGGGGCTTTAGGGTCAGTATGAATGACTATTTAACTATCCTTATTATCATTATCCGTTTCGCGATCGTTTCTCACTATTGAATTTCGTGCCCCATGCCCTAGTACCCGAACTCAACCCCTTTCCAAACCCTTTTGGAAAGAACCAAATCTTATAGAATGATGAAGAGCCAAATCGATCGAGTAGGAGCATTTGCGAGTGGAGTCCCGTTATAACCCGGCGGAAATTGAGGAAAAATGGCAGCAAACCTGGGCAGCAGAGGGCATGGATGACACCTCTGACGATCGCAGCAAGCCCAAATTTTACGCGCTGTCGATGTTTCCCTATCCGTCGGGCAGCCTGCACATGGGGCACGTCCGCAACTATACGATTACTGATGTGATTGCCAGAGTGCGGCAAATGCAGGGCTATCGCGTCTTGCACCCGATGGGCTGGGATGCGTTTGGTTTGCCTGCGGAAAATGCGGCGATCGAGCGCAAAGTTCCCCCCGCCAACTGGACGTATCAAAATATTGACCAGATGCGAACAGAGCTTCAGCGATTGGGCTTGTCCTATGACTGGAAGCGGGAAGTCGCCACCTGTTCACCAGAGTATTACCGCTGGACGCAGTGGATCTTTTTGGAGTTTTTCAAGGCGGGTCTGGCGTACCAGAAAGAAGCGGCAGTGAACTGGGACCCGATCGATCAGACCGTGCTGGCAAACGAGCAGGTTGATAGCGAAGGACGTTCCTGGCGATCGGGCGCAAAAGTCGAGCGCAGAATGCTGCGGCAGTGGTTTCTCAAAATTACTGACTACGCCGAGCAGTTGCTCAATGATTTGGACAAGCTCAAGGGCTGGCCCGATCGCGTCAAGCTGATGCAGGAAAATTGGATCGGCAAATCTACCGGAGCCGAAGTCATCTTTAAAGCCGAAGCGGGTGACGCGCTGACTGTGTTCACAACTCGCCCGGATACCCTCTGGGGCGCAACGTTTATGGTGCTGTCGCCGGAGCATCCGCTGGTAGAGAAGCTGACCACGCCAGAGCAGGCAGAAATCGTCAGGGCGTACCAGACCGTAGCCGCGGGCAAAAGCGAGATCGATCGCACTGCCGAAGATAAAGAAAAAACAGGCGTATGGACGGGCAGCTATGCAATCAATCCGGTCAACGACGAGCGGATTCCGATCTGGATTGCCGACTATGTGCTGATGGGCTACGGCACAGGCGCAATTATGGCAGTTCCGGCGCACGACCAGCGCGATTTTGAGTTTGCCAAGCAGTTCGATTTGTCGATCAAAGTAGTAGTGCAATCTCCCGATCAGGAGCTTGATTCGGCGACGATGACGAAGGCGTATCCTGAATCAGGCGTGATGGTGCGATCGGGTCCGTTGGATGGCGTGACGGCGGGCAAGGCAGCAGGGCAGAGCGTTGAGCAGGCGATCGAGTGGTTGGAGGCAAACGGCAAAGGGACTCGCACAGTCAACTATCGCTTGCGGGACTGGCTGATTTCGCGTCAGCGGTACTGGGGTTGCCCAATTCCGGTTATTCACTGTCCCTCTTGCGGGATTGTGCCTGTTCCAGAGCGTGATTTGCCCGTGAAGTTGCCGGAAGATGTGGAGTTTACCGGACGGGGTGCTTCACCTTTAACGACGGCTGAAAACTGGCTGAATGTTTCTTGTCCAAATTGCGGAGCAGGAGCACGCCGAGAAACCGACACGATGGATACCTTTATTGATTCCTCGTGGTACTTTTTGCGCTACCCGGATGCCCGCAACGACCAGCAGGTGTTTGACTCGGCGCAAACCAATGACTGGATGCCTGTCGATCAGTATGTGGGCGGCATTGAACACGCAATTTTGCATCTGCTCTATTCCCGATTCTTTACGAAAGTGCTGCGCGATCGCGGCTTGCTGAACTTCGATGAGCCGTTTACCCGACTGCTGACCCAGGGCATGGTGCAGGGCAAAACCTACAAGAATCCGCGCACCGGAAAGTACGTGATTCCGGCAAACGTGGCTGACCCGAACGACCCTAAAGATCCCGATACGGGAGATGCGCTGGAGGTCGTTTACGAGAAGATGTCTAAGTCGAAGTACAACGGGGTAGCTCCGGGTGAGGTGCTGGGCAAGTACGGCGCAGATACGGCGCGAATGTTTATTCTATTCAAAGCTCCGCCTGAAAAGGATCTAGAGTGGGACGAAGCAGACGTTGAAGGACAATTCCGCTTTTTGAATCGGGTCTGGCGATTGGTGACGGAATATTCGGAGTCTGTGGTTTCCCATACGCCGCAGGAACAGCTCAGCAAACCAGAGAAAGATCTGCGCTATGCAACCCACTTCGCGATTCAGCAAATCACCGAAGACCTGGAGGGCGATTATCAGCTCAACACGGCGGTTTCGGAGCTGATGAAGCTGAGCAACGCGATTTCCGACGCGCCCTGCAAAGGATCTCCGGTTTATACTGAGGCGATCGAAACTTTACTCAAGCTGCTGGCTCCCTTTGCGCCTCACATTGCTGAGGAACTGTGGTACACGCTGGGCTACGATGATTCGATTCATACACAAAGCTGGTGTGCGGTTGATTCGTCTGCGCTGGTGGTGGATGAAATTCCGCTCGTGATTCAAATCATGGGCAAAACACGGGGCACAATTCAGATTCCGGCGCAGGCAACTGAGGACGAACAAAAGCAGCTTGCTCGTGATTCTGAACTGGCACAGAAATACATTGTCGGAAAGCAAATCCGCAAAGAGATTCTCGTGCCCGGAAAACTGGTTAACTTTGTTGTGAGCTAGGAGGACACAGTATGAATTACAAACAATCTGCTGTCCTGCTGCTTGCCGGAGCGAGCTTTGCCAGCCTGAGTAGCTGTTCTATCCTGGAAAATTCGCTCCAGGATGGTCAAGCTTTTAATATTGCCGCTGCCAGTACGCCCGAAGCCAGCCCGTCTCCTAACGCCGAAGATCGCCCTGCAACCCGAATTATGGCGATTCACGTTAGTGGACGAATGGCAGAAGTTGAGCTAACCCTGCTAAACCAGCCAAGCTTGCCCTTTACAACCTACTTCCCCGCCAAAGACTTTAAGCCCCAATCGATTGCTTCCCAGGCGGGGACAGGAATTCGACTAGTCTATAGTCCTCAGGGCAAACCCCGATCGAATACCTATGTCGATATCGTGCAGCCGCAGCAAAAAGCAACGCTGGATCAGCTCCGCGATTATGTGCTCGACCCGCAGGGCTTGCTGGCAAAAAATCAGTGGCAGTTGGTCGATCGCACCAACATCGTTAGCTATCCCTGGGTAAAAGAGAAGCTAATCTACCGTCAGCAAACCCCAAACGGCACGATCGAAGGGGCAGTGTATCTTGGTGAAACTGAAGGGCAGGCATTTTATCTGATGACACACTACCCCGAAAGGGAAATCAGCCGCTTTGAGTCGCTGGGGACGATCGCCCTGGAAAATTTGCAGTTTCGCGACGAAGATTAGCTTGCGCTGGCGGTCTACGCTGCTAGGTCGGTAAACACTTGTCGCACTGCCGGATGCACCAACTTGTGAGCGTTCACGTTGAGTCCCTGTGCCAGGCTGCGATCGCTATCCAGTGCCTTGATGCCTTCGTGTGCCAGCTTCATCACATAGGGGAAGGTGCTGTTGTTGAGTGCCTGGGTTGCTGTCCAGGGAACGGCTCCAGGCATATTGGGCACCCCGTAGTGAACCACGCCTGCTTCCACATAGATCGGATGGGTATGCGAAGTCGGGTGCAGCGTTTCAATACAGCCGCCCTGATCGACTGCCACATCGACAATCACCGAACCGGGACACATTTTTTCTACCAGCGCACGGTTCACTAAGATCGGGGCACGCCGACCGGGAACGAGAACGGCTCCCACAAGCAAATCCGCATCGGGAACGACGGCTTCCACTTGAGGCGCGTTGCTGTAGAGCAGTTCGACTCTGGAGCCAAAGATTGTTTCCAGATACGCCAGCCGCTCCAGGCTGATGTCAAGAATCTGCACCTGTGCGCCCATGCCGATCGCCATTCTTGCTGCTTCGGTGCCCACCACGCCGCCGCCAAGCACAACCACCTTTCCCGGACGCACTCCCGGAACCCCGCCCAGCAGAACGCCCCGTCCGCCCTGCTGTCGCTCCAAATATCGTGCGCCAAACTGTACCGAAAGCCGCCCAGCAATAATGCTCATGGGCGTGAGCAAGGGCAAACTGTGATTCGGCAGCTCAACGGTTTCATAGGCGATCGCCGTAATCCCCGAATCGATTAAATGCTCGGTTAAAGCCCGATTTGCTGCCAAATGCAGGTAGGTAAACAAAAGCTTTCCTTTTTGCAGGAACTCATATTCCGATGAAAGCGGCTCTTTGACTTTCACCACCATTTCGCGGTTCCAGGCATCAGCAGCCGTGGAGACGATCGACGCCCCTGCCTGCTCGTAGTCTGCGTCTGAAAATCCTGCGCCGAGGCCTGCCTGGGTTTCGACATAAACCTTGTGACCCTGATCGGTTAATCCGCGAATGCTGTTCGGATTTAGCCCTACCCGGAATTCCTGATCTTTGACTTCCTTGGGTACACCGATTTCCATTGCCACCTTACCCCAATGATTGAAACTCTTTATCCTAGTCATAACGTATTGCCCTGGTTGTTTGCTTGCTGCTGAAGGGTGAATTCCCCCAGGGGACAGATTCTTTTGTTTTGCAGTCTTAGCTGCATCCAGACTGGAGCTTAACGGGTAAGCTCAATAGATAAGCCTTTTTGTGCTGCTGTCGTTTATCGTGGTGGGGTGCATTGTCCAATTCCCGCCAGTAGGTTTCTATGGAGTTGTTAGAGTACCAGGCAAAAGAGCTATTTCGGCAAATGGGCATTCCGGTGCTGCCGTCTCAGCGCATTTGTCAGCTTCAGGACATCAAGCAGCTCACGATTCCCTATCCGGTGGTGCTGAAATCCCAGGTGTACACCGGAGGGCGGGGAAAAGCGGGAGGTATCCGGTTTGTTGAAAATACGATCGATGCCATTGCCGCTGCCCAGATGATTTTTCACCTGCCGATCATGGGAAAATACCCCGAAGTGCTGCTGGCAGAGGCAAAGTATGATGCCGATCGCGAGTTTTACCTGGCAGTCGTGCTAGATGGCTCGGAGCGGCGTCCGGTGTTGCTGGGGTCGCAGCAGGGCGGCATCGAAATCGAGTCGCAGTTCGATCGGCTGCATCAAGTCATTGTCGATCAGGAGTTTTCGCCCTACTATGCGCGGCGATTGGCAATCCGCATGGGATTAAAAGGGGATTTGATTCAAGCAGTAAGCGCGATCGTGGAAAAGATGTATCGGCTATTTGCCACCTGCGATTTGGATTTAGTAGAAATCAATCCGCTGGCGGTGAGCCCTTCGGGCAAGCTGATGGCGTTAGACGGCAAAGTAACGGTCAACGACACGGCGTTAGGCAGACAGGCGTTGCTGTCCGAGTTTACCCATCCGCTGCTGCTCCAGGGAAAGGCGGCACAATCGCAAACTTCCCCGATCGCCAGGGTTGATCTTGCAGGCAATATCGGCGTTTTGTGCAACGGGGCGGGGCTAACGATGGCAACGCTCGATTTGCTCTATAAAGCCAAGGGCAGGCCGGGCGCATTTGTAGATGTAGGGGGTGAATATCGGCAGAGCTGCCCGACTTCAACCCTGGAATCACGGATTCAGCAAGGACTCGATTTGCTGTTTGAATCCCATGACATCCAGGTAATTTTGGTGAATCTCCTGGGCAGCAGACTTTCCTGTGCTGAGATTGCAGCGCTCATTGCCGCACAGGTTCAACAGCGAGGCAAGTATCGATCGCTGCCGCCGATCGTAGTGCGATGTGTGGGAGAGGAGCTAGCGCAAGCCAAAACGACTCTAGAGTCGATCGGGATTCTTGCCACAGACTATCTCGATGCTGCCATTACCGAAACGCTGAGCCTGCTTCCGGTAAAACAAATTTAAGACAACGCGAATGAACTTTACTGCTGAAAGCAAAATTTTAATTCAGGGCATTTCTGAGCCGCTAGGGGCGATTTATACGCCGCTGATGCAGGCTTATGGAACACAAATCGTGGCGGGAGTCAGTCCGGGAGGCGGGGGCAAGCCGATCGCCGATATTCCTGTTTTTGATCTGGTCGAGCAGGCGATCTCCAAAGTGGGGCGAATTGATACAAGCGTCATTTTTGTGCCGCCCTATGAGGTAATGGATGCTGCCCTGGAAGCGATCGCCGCTCAGATTCGCCAGATCATTATCATCACTGAAGGCGTGCCGCCGCTGGACATGGTACGGGTGCTACGAAAGGCAGAAGCGACCGAAACCCTGGTCGTCGGCTCTAATTGCCCCGGAATTATCGTGCCGGGACAGCTTTTATTGGGCATTCATCCGCCGGAGTTTTACCTGCCGGGCAAGGTAGGACTGATCAGCCGCAGCGGTACACTCACCTATGAAATCGCCCTAGAACTTACCCGCGCCGGACTAGGACAATCGATCGCAATTGGTATTGGCGGCGATCGCATCCTGAGTTCGTCGTTTCAGCAATGGCTGCAAATTCTGGAAGAAGACGATCAGACCGAGGCAATCGTGCTGGTCGGAGAAATTGGCGGTGACAGTGAGGAAAGTGCAGCTCGCTACATTGCAGAAGTGATTGATAAACCCGTGGTGGCGTTTCTGGCGGGTTACAGTGCGCCCCAAGGACAGTTCCAGGGTCATGCGGGGGCGATCGTCGCGTCTCGGATTGCCGGGTTAGGAGCAGACATTGGCTCAGCCCAAAGCAAGCTGGAGGCATTCAAACGTGCCCAAGTTCCGGTTGCCGATCGCCCGTCTCAAATTCCCGATCTGGTGAAGAAGGTACTGGAACAAGTGTGAGGCGCCGTCCATCAGATCACTTAGAAGGTTAGTCTTGATTCGAGGACAGCATGACCAAGCAAGCAACGCGGGAATATGGGGCAGCGGCGATCGGCAGCATAGTGGGAACGTTTCTATTTTCTGCGATCGGCTTTGGCATCGTCCGGGCTGGGCTGGGCTTGCTGGCATCTCGGCTCTCGTTTGGCTTAGAGGTTGTCCTGCCTGCTGCGCTGTTGGTAGGTTTGTGCAGTTGGGTTGGGGTAGTTTGTGGCAGTTGGTTTGGACTAAAATGGGTCAATGCTGCCTTAATTGGGCAAACAATCTATATCCAAGCCGGACTGGTTGTTCTTTGCTACGCAGCCTTGATCGCGCTACAGGTTGCCAGTCAGGGACAAGCTAACCTCCTGGTTGCCTGGACGGTTTTGGTCGCGCTTTCAGCCTTGGTCTCGCGGGGAATTGCGATCTGGGTCGATACCAAGAAATTGCGCTCTAAGAGGCAGTGATGCTTTGATTCTTCTCGATTGGCTGCACTGCCCCTGGAGGCTGTTTGAAGAGTCGCAAAGGTTTTACATCGCCCCCTAAATCCCTCCACACGGGTGGGGCCTTTGAACCCTGAATGGTTTGAACACTGGATTAGAAGAGGTTTTCGCTAGAATTGGGAGGCTAGGGAAGTGTTCGGGGGACGGCTTTAGCTTTCCAAACAGCTTCTCACATTCTCCAACCTTCCTTCTGAACATAACGGCAGCGATACAGGAATCAACAATCAGTTATTCAGGCTGCTGAAACTTAATACCATTTCAATTCTTTTTTCGTTACCCTGGTATTATCAGCAAAAGCAAACATCCACATTTTAGAGGACAAGGATTATCGCTACAAAACAGCTTATCAATCGGCAGATTAAAACTGCTCAAGTGCTTCTAATTGACCATGAGAACAACAATCGTGGTTTGACCGATACCTACGAAGCTCTGAAGCTTGCCGAGAGTGCGGATCTTGATTTAGTCGTTGTTTCCGACAATAAAGAGATTCCGGTCGCAAAAATTCTGGACTACGGCAAGCATCAATATCAGCAGAAGAAACGGCAGAATGCCAGTGCTAAAACGACTGTTAAAGAAGTAAGACTGCGTCCCAACATCGGTGAATCCGATTACAGCCTGAGAATCGATCGAGCGATTGATTGGCTTAAAAAAGGAGATTCCGTTAAATTTCAGGTGCGTCTCCGAGGACGCGAACATCAAAACCGTGACCGGGCAACTGACTTGCTAGACCGGATCATTGCTGACTTGGCTCAAGCAGGTAAGGTTCAATCGCTTGATAAACGATCGCTGATTGTGCATCTTATTCCGGGCTGAAGTGGTGTAAGTTAATCTAATCAAAAAAAGGGTTCAGGCATTTCTGTCCGAACCCTTTAGTTATATCTAGTTTTTGTAGGAGTAATCCCTGAAGGATCAGGGATTACTCTGCTTTAACGCTTACAAGCTAATCTAGCCAAGCTTCAACAAAAACTTGCTTCTATTTAGTAGCTACGTGAATAGCCACCGCCTCTGCGTCCACCACCAGACGAACCACCACGATCTTCACGGGGCTTCGCTTTGTTGACTTTCAGATCGCGACCCATCCACTCTGCGCCGTCGAGGGCTTCGATCGCAGCAGTTTCTTCATTGTCTTCACTCATTTCGACAAAGCCAAAGCCGCGCATACGACCTGTTTCACGATCAATCGGGAGCTGAACGCGCTTGACTGACCCGTACTCTGCAAACACAGAGGTTAGATCAGTTTCTGTAACCTCATAGGATAGGTTACCTACATAAATTGACATAGATTTTCTCCAAAATAGAATGTCTGTGGAGAGTCAAATTTCGGAGAGAAATCTGTCAGTGAAAAAACGTGAAAACTCGCTAATACTAGAAACAAATGCTTCAACCGAATATCTAATGCTCTCTAAAACACAGTATAGCACTAATCTAAGCATCTGACTGCTGAGGAAAGCGATGCTACAGTGCCAGACAAAGCTGCCGAAAATGGTCGCCGCGCTGCTCAAAGTTAGCGTACTGATCGAAGCTGGCACAGGCAGGAGAAAGCAAAACAACCTTCGCGTGCTGCTGCTGCCCTAACTCCGCCGATCGCTGTACTGCCCGTTCCATTGTTTCGACGATTTCACAGGACGAATAGCCAATTTGCTGAAGTCGAGCGGCAAAGGCAGGAGCCGCAGTGCCAATCAGCAGTACAACCGCCGCTTTTTGCTGGATTAAATTAAGCCACTGCCGATCGTCCCCGGCTTTTGCTTCGCCGCCTGCAATTAAAATGACCGGAGCCTGGACTGCGGCTAGCCCAACCTCAGCTGCGTCATAATTCGTGGCTTTGCTGTCGTTGATAAAATCAATGCCCTGCCAGGTGCAGATTTGCTCCAACCGATGGGAAACACCCGGAAAAGTGCGAATCGCGGTTTCGATCATCGCGGTTTCAATGCCTGCCAGTCGCGCTGCCAGCACTGCCATCAGCAAATTCTGCTGGTTGTGATCGCCCACCATACGAAGCGCAGAAACGGGAATGATCGGTTCTCCCTGCACGATCGCCCAGCCTTCTTCAATGTATGCACCATGATTGGGATTGCCGGGGAGATTCGCTTTGCCAGATACGCTGGTCCAGTACGCCTCCTGCCACTGGGAAGCGGCTTGTCTCAGATAGGGATCGTCGCCGTTCAAAATTTGATAGCGAGACTGGTGCAGCAGGTGCGCCTTAATGCTGTAGTAGTTTTCCAGCGTTTTGTGGCGGCTGAGATGATCGGGGGTAAGGGTCGTCCAGACTCCGATTGTAGGCGCGACTCCGGCAGAAGATTCGATCTGGTAGCTGCTGAGTTCGGCGATGATCCAGTCTGGTGATTCAGCGACAAGGGCAAGTTCACAGGCAGGATAGCCAATGTTGCCGCAGGCAGGGGCGTTGATTCCAGCAGTTTGAAAAATGGCAGCAATCAGGGCTGTGGTAGTCGTTTTGCCGTTGGTTCCGGTGATGGCAACCCAGGGGCGATCGCGTAAGGCTCTCCATGCCAGCTCGATTTCGCCGATCGTTTCTATGCCTAAATTTCGTGCCCTTACCAGTGCTGGACTATCCCACGGCACACCTGGACTGACCACAATTTGCTGCATCTGCGCTGGATCTGGCTCAAGGGAAGTGCCCAGTTCAACACGAATCCCTTCTGCTACAAGGGTTTGCTGGAGCGTCATTAGCCCCTCAGAGGTGTTGCGATCACTGAGGGTTACTTGCCAGCCCTGCTGTTTGAGCAGACGCGCCGCCGCAATTCCCGATTTGCCAAGACCCACTACATACGCACTCAACATAAGCTCTGATAAAGGAATAACCTTGCGATGATCCTGATCCTACCCTCTTGGGGAGCAGTTCTCTAATCAGGCGATCGTTTGCGGCGACTGTTGGGTCGAGAAGGCTGGCAATCTGGTGCAGCATTTATAGGTTTCGATCGAAATCTATAGAAAGAATAATTAATGGTTTTGAAACCCTGCGCCAAGAATATAACGATCAGCTTGTCTAAGCATTTCTCAGCGTTACATAAACTCAACAAAATTCTTCTCCGTAAAGTCATGAAGTTTTGTAAAAAGCTCCGGTCTTTGCACAAAAATGTATTCTCTAATACAAATCTATCGCCTCGAAATTAATGCAATCAAAATTGACCTCAATGGTGACTGAGTGCTAACCCTGATCTCGCAAATAGTTCCGCGAGTGAATTGCTAGAGATTTGGTTAAAAACCTGGTGTTAGAACTCTTTAAAGCGCTCAATTGTTAAGTAGATTGTTTAGATAGATTTTCCGAAAACTGCTAGAGCTGTACTTTATTCATCCTTTCTGCTGTGAAAAGACCTGTTGCGAAAAGACAGTTTTTGACAAGATCTACAACAAGATCTAAACTCTTACTTCCGTTTCGCTGCTCTTGATTAATTGCGTTTACCGCTTCGCTTGATCAGACTGTTTCTGAAATCGAAGATTGAGTGGCAGCAGGTTTTATGCTTGCTTCGCTTCCTTTTGTGTTTTTGAAGAATTTCTTTGTGCTGAAAACTGTGCTGAAAAAATTCCGCTTGTTACGCTGCTTGGTTTATGGTTCTCCAGCAGTACATGGGTTGGAACTGCCGCCGCTCAAACCACAGCAGAAAAACCAATTAATTCGGGTGATAAAGCAGTTTGTGCTGCTCTCGGCAGCTTTGGTGCTGTTTATGACGCCGGGATTAGCGTTTTTCTAGGGTGGGCTGGTGCGATCGCGCAACGTGCTGAACACCATGATGAGTGGTTCGCTCACCTCGGTCTGCTGTTTCTGTGCAGTGAGTTTGCGAGCGAAGCTGAAATTCGATGACTCGCTCGACTCAGGCAGGTTTCGGTTCTAATTCTCTTCTAATAAGCATGGAAAGGCGTACTTCTCCAGGGAGTGCGCTTTTTTTGGGTGCTAGACCTTAGCGGCGCGGCAGCGTGACTGTTACGATCGTTCCCTGACCGAGTTCACTGTCGATCGCCACTGTTCCCTGATGCAGTCGCACAATCCACTGAACTACGGCTAAGCCCAACCCGACTCCGGGCGTTCCTGGCACTGAGTTGGCATTACTGGCGCGATAAAACTGCTGGAAGACCTCGTTTTGCTCGGCAGCCGGAATTCCAATGCCGCGATCGCGCACAGTCAGCACAAATTCGCCTGGCTCGGCGCGAAGCTCAAACTGCACAGTGCCGCCCTGAGGAGAAAAGCGAACTGCGTTTTGCAAAAGATTGGTGAGAAGCTGCTGAAACAGCGTCACATCGACGGAGGCAGAAGCATTGCCCTGGTCATCGTAAACGAACTCAAGCTGATGTGTGCTTTGAGGTGGCAATTTCCAGCCAGAAACGATCGTTTGACAGAGAGTCGCAAGATTAACCGGTTCTGGGCAAAACTGAATCGCGTTTGACTCGGCAGTCGTGAGCGTCAACGTATTTTTAAGGGTTTGGCTGATGCGGTTGACGTTGGAGTTGATCATGTAAAAGCAGCGATCGTCATCCTGCAAGCTGTTTCGGCTGCGGTTGAGCTTCAGCATTTGGGTTGCGGTGTTAATGATCGAAAGCGGGGTGCTGAACTCGTGGGAAATTGTTTCTAACAACTGAGCCATTAGAAGGTTGAGAGACTGTTCTTTTTCCAATGCCGCTTCGAGCTGAGTTTGCAGATTCATGAGCTCTTGATGCCGCGTCTCTAGCTCTGCGGTGCGATCGGCAATCCTGGTTTCGAGTAACTGATTCAGGGATTCTAACTGGGTCTGAGCCGTAACGCGATCGGCAACTTCCTGCTGAAGCTCCTGCTGGAGCCGACTGATGCGAAGCTGATTTTCAACTCGAACTATGACTTCAGCAATCTCAAAAGGCTTGGTAATGTAGTCTATCCCCCCGCTCTCAAATGCCTCGATCCTATCGACTGCGTCGGTGCGGGCACTGAGAAAAATAATGGGAATATGCTGAAGGCGATCGTCTGCTTTAATCAAGCGACAAACTGCATAGCCATTCATTCCCGGCATCATGAGATCAAGCAAGATGAGGTCGGGTGGGCTGATTTGGGCAGAAGCGATCGCTTGATCACCGCTCACCGCTTCGTACACCTGATAGCCTTGACTCGTCAGCAAACTCGACAACATCTGCAATTCATCTGGCGCGTCATCCACAATCAGAATATCGGCAGTGAACGTTACAGCACTCATAACAGCCCAAACTCCAGCCAGCGGCTAATTTCTTAGAGCGCAAATCCACCGATCGAGTTAATGCATGAAACACCCTATTGATTAACCGCAGTTTGCCCAATCATCAAGCGGAAACTGCATCTCACACGCGAATTTGTGAAGACCTCATGCAGGCATGATTCTGAACGCTTTAAATTACCTTTGAAAGCAACCCCGAAAACTTCCTTCTAAAGCCCAAGTTTTGACTTCATTCATCTCGCATTAATCTAAACTATTCCACAAGCGCAAATTTTGACAGCGTGAGTTGGGCAGTTTTATTAGATCTCGGTAGTTTAGCTCTCCGTACTTTAAGTAGGGAGCTTCACTCAGCGGAACTAAATAGTTTAGATCTCCGTACTTTGAATAGAGGGGTTTCACTCAGCAGAACCGATATGCTCCAATGTTAATATGTGATCAGTCAAATATGGGTGAACCCCAACGTGAATTGATGACTACAATGCTGCAACAAAGAATTCAGCAACACCAATTTATTAGCGATCTGCGAATTCGGCTGCTCCGCCTGCACAAAACCCTCCTGGAAATGGAGCGGATAGTGTATGAGCAAAAACAGGGACAAGTTTCAAAAAGAGAACTGCTGCGGCTCGTCCTGACCGATGCTCAGTTTGACTGGCTCCACCGTCTATCACGGCTGATTGTGCGGTTTGATGACTTGCTTCATGCCGATGAGCCAGTTACGTCTGAGGCAATCGACATTCTGGTAGCAGAAGTGGCTGCCCTGCTCACCCCGGCTGAGAATGGCGATGAGTTTGCCCAAAAGTATGAGGCTGCGCTTCAGCTTGACCCCGATGTGGTGCTGGCACACGCCGATGTGACCCTATTTCTGGCATCGCGTGAATAATTCTACGGAAGTCAATTTGAATGAAGCCAACTGAGCTACCGCAGCACAGGGTTTAGCAGGTGCCGAGCAATTTCTTCAGGATTCCAGACTGCGACGGCTGCATTTAGCTCTACTGCCGCTCTTGGCATTCCATATACCACACAGCTTGCTTCGTCCTGGGCGATCGTGTACCAGCCCTGGCTGCGGAGCAAGCTTAGTCCTTCTGCGCCGTCGCGCCCCATGCCGGTAAGCAAAATCGCGGTTCCTCTTGCCCGCCAATAGTTTGCCAGACTTTTAAAAAAGACATCGACTGAAGGACGGTAAGGGTATTGAGTCGGCTCTTTTACATAGGTCAGAGTTCGATCGATTTGCAGCGACAGGTGATCATCTGTAGTAGCAACGAGCGCCGTTCCTTTCGTCGGTCGATCGCCAATGGCTGCTTTTCTAACCGTGAGGGCAGTCTGGTGGTCGAGCCAGTCGATTAAGCCTGCGGCAAATTGGGCATCAACGTGCTGCACAATCACAATTGCGGACGCGAAATTAGCAGGTAGGGGCGCGAGGAGAGTGGCGAGGGCTTTGGGTCCACCTGTGGAAGCGCCGATCGCAATTAAGGAAGGGGTAGAAGAGTAGAAGGGTAGAGGAGTAGAAGAGTGGAGGGGTGGAGAGGTGAGAGGACGAGGGGATGAGGAGAGTTGGGAGAGAGTGGGGCGAACGGGGCGAAAAGCAGAAGAGTTGGGGGTGGATTTGCGAATGAGTTTTTCGATCGTGGCAATTTTGCGGAGCAGGGTTTGGGTAATTTCGGGATTGCCGTAGCTTCCAAGAATGGGGGTGTTAACGGCATCGAGTGCGCCATAGCTCATGGCTTCATACACTTTTGCTGCGTTTTGTTTTACGTCTGCAGTGACGATGAGAATCGCACAGGGCGATCGCTTCATAATTTGCCTTGTGGCTTCTACTCCGTCTATTCCAGGCATGATCAGATCCATCAGAATTAGATCAGGCGTGTCCTGAGCGCATTTTGCGATCGCTTCGGTTCCGTTTGTTGCAACCCAAACGACTTGGTGTTCGGCAACGGTTAACAGCACCCGCCGCATTGCTTCAGTGGCAATTACCATGTCGTTTACAATTGCAATTCTCATGTTGTTTTAATAAAGTTTTCTATCTCAATCTATTCTCAAACAGTCTTTAGCCAATTTCTTTAATTTAATTAGAAGATAATTAGAGGAGGTTTGAGCAGTCGCGGTTCCTTGAATTTAGTGGATTCAGTAGATTCATTGGATTGATTCAATTCATTCACCAATCAAATCGGTCACTGCTCGAATCAGGGTGTCATCATGAAAGCTATTCTTTGTTAAATAATAATCTGCTCCTGCTTCTAATCCCTGAATTCGATCGTCGTCTCGATCGCGGTAAGAGACAACAATCACGGGAATCGACCGAAACCGCGAGTGTTTTTTGATCTCTTTAATTAACTCAATTCCATTCATCCGAGGCATATCAATATCGCTAATCACCAGATCGTAGGGATACGACCGGATGGCGTTCCAGCCTTCCATTCCATCCACTGCGACATCAACCACATAGCCGCGATTTTGCAGCAGTTTGCGCTCCATTTCCCGCACGGTGATCGAATCGTCCACCACCAGCACTCGTTTTGCATCCTCTCCTTGGCGCGATCGCTTCCCAGCCTCCCCTGAAGAAGATTGCGTCTCGCCCAGTTTTGCCAGTCGTCCATTATTGAGCAGTCCGGTGAGCGATCGAATCAAGTCAGACACATCCAGAATCAGTACCAGCGAACCATTTGCCATGAGCGCAGCCGCACTCACATCCTGCACCTTTCCCAGGCGCGGATCAAGCGGACGCACAACGAGTTCTCGTTCTCCCACGCAGCGATCGACCATTAAGCCGTAGGTAGCGGACTGGTCACTCAGAATCACAACCCAGAGCGGATCGGGTGTGGCATTAGGCGGCGGCAAATCCAGAACCTGATACAGCGAAATTAGCCCAATATTGCGATCGTCCAGCGTGAAATACTGCCGATTTTCAACGGTGGAAATTTCCTCTGGTTTAAGCGTCACAATCTGATCGATCCGCGCCAGGGGAAAAGCATATACCTCGCCTGCCACTTCGACTAGCAGCGTTCGTACAACAGAGAGCGTCAGCGGAAGCTGAAAATGAAAGCTTGTGCCTTTTCCGGGCTTTGAGGAAACGCGCACCGTGCCGCCCACTTCCTGCGCCATACTCTTGACAATATCCAGCCCCACGCCCCGTCCCGAAATTTCTGTAACCTCAGTAGAGAGCGAAAATCCGGGCAGAAAGAGAAACTCCATCAGTTCGGCATTCGATAGTCTTGCAGCAACATCGGGCATAACCAAATGCCGATCGACTGCTCGTCGTCGCAATCGCTGCACATCAATCCCCGCTCCATCATCGACGATCGTGATTGCCAGCATTCCACCCCGGTGGGCTGCCTCTAGCCGGATTCTGCCTTCGGGCGGTTTGCCTGCCGCGATCCGGTCTTGAGGAGATTCGATGCCGTGATCGATCGCATTTCTGAGAATGTGCGTAATGGGAGCCTCCAGCCTACCGAGAATATCGCGATCGACCGACGTAGATTTGCCGATAATTTCCAGCCTCGCTTGCTTGTTCAAACTACGGGCAAGATCGCGTACCATCCGAGAAAAGTTTTGCACCCCTTCTTCAAACGGACGCATGTGAGACGTGATCACTTCATGGTAAAGCCGATCGGACAGGCTAGTGGTACGACGGATAAACTCCTCAAGTTCCGTGAGCCGATCGCTAAGCAGATTGCGGCACCGCTGCTCTTGCTGACGAACCGTCTCAAACATCGTCTGTTCTACCTGACTTAGCCCAACCTGGTTTAACAAACGCTGTTCTAGCGCCTCTAGACTGGCGGCAAGCCGGATTTGCTGCGATCGAACCTGCATTAGCGCATCGGCAAAAACGGGCAAAGCGTTCGCCTCGATCAGCGATTCTCCGGCAAGCCCCATAATCCGATTGAGATTTTCTGCGCTGACTCGTACCACGCGCTGTGGCCCCGTGCTAGAAGGGGCACTATCCCGGCTAGAGGGTTTGATTCCCCCAGGGGAACTGCTTCGCATCGCACTGCCGTTCGAGCTAGCATTCAGGGCAACATTCGAGCCAACATTCGAGCCAGTCACCAGCGAATGGGCAGCGTTTTTTTGATTTTTCCCCGTTCCATTCCCTGCGGCGGGAGCCTGTTCAGCAGTCTCTTTTTCCCCGTTTTCAGATGCCCCGTTTTCAGAAAAAGGAGTGAATGCAGCCGTTCTTTCTGGCGGAGAATGCTCTGGCGATTCGCGCAGGGTTTGAATTATCAATCGCACCGAATCGATCGCCGCGTCGTGCTGGGTCAACCATGCGGATAAATCTCGATCGCTGACTTGGCTGAGGCTCTGCAACAGATCCACGCCGCGCAGCAGTTCATCAACTAAATCTGTGTTCAGGGTCAGTGTCCGATTTTGGGCAGCAACAAAGCAATCCTCCATTGTGTGTGCTAAATCCACCGCTGCATCCAGTCCGACGATCCGTGCCGCGCCTTTGATTGAATGGGCAGCCCGCATGAGTGCCTCAAGGGGTTGGGTTGCCATTGGCTGCGCTTCCAGGGTCAGCAGCCCATTGTTCAAAGTTTTTGCCTGTTCCTCGACTTCCAGACGAAACAGATCCAGCATCTGGGCATCGATCAGGGGATTTGCAGGGAATTGGGGTGGGGGGCTAAGACTCTGAATGCCCCCTAAATCTCCCAATTCTGAGGGACTGTGAGCAGCAGGGAATTCTTCAGGCTGAAATGCTTCGAGATAAGGGCGATCGAGAAACGTTTCGTCCTGGAGGTCGGTGATAATCTCGATCGGGTTAATAGGGGGGTTCGCAGCTTGCAGGATAGCAATGTCTTCCAAGTGAGTCGCCAGCCAGGTTGCTCGATCGGATTCATCCAGGTGACTGACCTCGATCAGCCAATCGGCTGCCTGAAGAAGGCGATCGATCTCCTGGAGACTCAGTTCAATGCCTCGTTGGGCGGCGGTTAGCTGCGTCTGAATTGCCCGAATCACAAGCAGTACTGCTTCCACACCCACAACCTGAGCCAGCCCGTGAATCGTCTTCAGGGCTTCTAACCCATCCTGAATCTCGTGTGCCGATCGAGGCTGCTGTTTAAGCATCATCAAGTGCTGCTTCAGGCTTGCAACCTGAGCTGCAACTTCTTGACGAAACAGATCCAGCATGGAGTAGTCGGGCATTTGGGGCGGGAGGGGTGGAAAAGTGGATGGGTGGGGAGATGGGGGGATGGGGAAGGGGGGTTAGAGGAGGCGACGATCGAGGGTGTCGAGTAAACGGTCAGCATCCAGATAATTGACTTTTTCGCCGCGCCAGTCAATGATCCCCTGGGTATAAGCCTTTTGGGTTTTAGCAACGACCACGGGGGGTTCCTGGAGTTCGTTGGGGTGGAAGCGATAGACCCGATGGACTTCGTCTGCCGGAAATACCCAGCGGTTTTCCTGGCCTCCAATCACTATCATGCGGCGCAGGTTAATGCGGCTGTAGGTGGGGTCGATCGGCATTTCGACGTTAAGAAACTGGCTGAGGGAAAAACAGGGCAAAATTTCGCCGCGAATGTTGACCAGTCCCAAAAACAGATCGTTGGTGCGATGGGGCAGTGTATGAATGGGCGAAGGACTGGTGACTTCCTGAAGGACGCACACAGGCAGGGCAAATCGTTCGCTGCCCAGTCGAAAAATCATCGCGGACTGCGTTGCTTTTGCTTGCCCAATCTTGAGCGAATCCTCTGAGAGAGCGGCGGTATCAGTTCCAGCTTGAGAGTTAGCCTGTTGTGCCAGGATTTGCGTCCACTCCTGAAGATAATCGAGCGGAATTTCCCGATCTAAAAGCCTCCGTCCTGCCGTTTCCGGGTCATTGCCCGATTGATCGCCAGTTCCATTCGTTGAAGCCAAAGCCGTTTCCGCTTCTTCCCGGAAAAAATTGCCTCCATCCTCAAGCGAATTCCAGCCATTCTCAGAAATCATTTCCGCCTCTCCATTGCCGCTCTGCCCATCTCTTCATCCATTTATTTACCCATTCATTTACCCATTCACCCATCTATTCACTCACTACACCTTAAACTGCGAAATCTCCCGCTGAAGCCCCTGCGCCGCATCATCGAGCTGAGTCAGTGCATTATTAGTTTCCTGAATCGACTGCATGGTCTGGAAAGAAGCATCGCTCAACTGGGCGATCGCCGTACTGATTTGCTCGGCTCCACGATACTGCTCACCCATGCGCTGACTGATGGTTTCAAATTGGGGCGGTAATCCCTGCACGTCTTGAATAAAGTTGGCAATTTGCAGGCTGATTTCACCGACTTCCTGCACGTATTGCGTGACTTCGCGGCTGAACCTGTCCATCTCGATAACACCAGTGGACACTGAGGACTGCATTCCCTTCACCATTTGCTCAATTTCGAGAGTTGCTAGGGCAGACTGGTCAGCAAGACGGCGGATTTCTCGCGCCACGACGGCAAATCCAGCTCCGTATTCGCCTGCCTTTTCAGCTTCGATCGCCGCATTCAGCGATAGCAAATTGGTTTGATCTGCGACTTTTGTAATAGTTGTGACGACGTTGTTAATATTGTTTGCTTTTTCATCCATTACCTTTAACTTGGACGAGATAGACTGTGTTGCAATCACTAAGCTTTGCATTGCCGCCTGAATCTTTTCGAGATTCTCCTGGCTGTTCACCGCAGCATTTGTAGTGGATTGGGCAGTGTCGGCAACATCATCCATTTCTTGGGCGAGTTCCCCGGCAGTTGCAGCAATCTGGCGCGAGGTGGCTTTGACTTCGTGCATTGAGGCGACTTGTTCATTGACCGTGGCTTCGAGCTGTCTGCCTGCGGCTGCAATTTGTGTTGTCGAGGTGCTGATTTGAATGCCCGATCGCTGTGCCTGGGCAATCAAACCATTGAGGCTTTTAATCATTTCCCGAAACGCCCGCAGCAGCCGCCCAACTTCGGTAGGGTCTTTGGTTGGGTTGATCGTTTGCGTCAGATCACCTCTGGCAATCGCAGTCGCCGCATCCACGATCGGGGGCAACTGGCGGCGCAGAGGCAGAGTTACAACCAGGCCGGCGGCAAGCGTCGCGAGAATGGTGATGCCTGTGCCAATTACAATCAGCCGCAGCAAAGAATTCTGAGCATTTTGAACCGCTTGATTATTGCGATTTAGCCCGTCTTCTAGTTCGCCCACGACCCGGTCGCGCTGTGCCACGGCATTTACAATTCGCTGTTGTCGCACTTCTTCTCTTGCCTGAGGGATGCGATTTTCGCCGACCAGTCGAAAGGCGTTTTGCAGGGCGCGATCGTACTCTTCACCCAACTGGGCTAAAGCTTCGACCGAGGGTCGGGTCTGCGAATCAGAAAGGGCGATCGCCGTTCTTGCGCTTTCGGTAAATGCTTCGCGGGCATCGGCGTAGGAATCGTTCGCAGCCGCTGCTTCGCCAGGAAACAGCACATAGGCACGGGTCACACCGGTCATCCGGTTGAGTCCATCTACCAGCCCGTTGACGCTGCGGATTTGACGCTCGATTCGATCGCTCTGCTGCTGAAGTTGAAAGGTGCGCGTGCTGGATTCGTAAACAATAATGCTCAATCCCAACAAAGCCAGAAGCGGAATCGAGTACCCCAGCAAAATGCGATTCGTAATTCTATTCCAGGTCGATCGAACCATAGTTAACTGCCTGATTGAGACTGTTCATATCCTTGCTCAGCAAGCCGCTGCGCTCGCCGCTTCAGTCTTTGTGCCTCAACCCAATTACCCTGCTGCTCCTTGAGTAACGCCAGGTGAACTAAGGCTTCATAGGCGTTGGGATTGAGATAAATCGCCTTCTGGAAGCATCGTTCTGCCTGTTTGGGCTGGTTGAGTCCCTGATAAATTTCGCCTAACAGCAAGTAAGCGATCGGCTGCGCTGAGTTTGCCCGCACATAAGATTCACAGAGTTGGGCTGCCTGAGTCAACTGTCCGCGATCAGCAAGCTGCCTGGCAGTTTCTAGCGGAGCCGGGAAAGGCTGAACAAAAGCTGGACGGGGGTTTACCGGATTAAGTTTTGCTAAAGTGGATTTTGGCGCAGAAGACGAGTTGCCTGAATCTCGTGATTGTGCAGGACTTTGAACTGCGGTTTGCTTCAGCCAAGGGCTGGAAAGACGGAGTTTAGAGTAGTTTGCTTTGGTAGACTCTTTACGCTTTAGCAATGCCGCCGCAGTTGCATTCGGGGGTGCAGCGTCTGCGTCTAAAGCAGTTCTTGAAGTAGTTCTGAAAGTCGTTCCTGAAGCCGTTTGCAAGTTTGGCAAAAACACCTTTTGGTAGGCAAAGGCAAACGGATGATCAATCGATTGATAGTTTCGATTTGCCATTTGACCCGTTTCAGCAGATCCCAAAAACAAAAGCCCCAGCGGCAACAGGGCACGATCGAGCGATTCAATCACTTGATGGCGAGCTGCTTCATCAAGATAAATCAGCAAATTGCGGCAAAAAATAGCGTGATACTGTTTGCCCAGCAGAAAACGCGGTTCCAGAACATTGCCCTGGATAAAATTCACGCTTTCGCGGACAATTGGTCGGACTTCGTAGCCTTCTGCAAAGCCTTCTGGTCGGACTTGAAAATAATGCTCTAGATTTTGAATTGCGCCGCCACGAAACGACTTCTTGCGATAGATGCCTGCCCGCGCTTTAATCAGAGCTTGCTGACTAACATCAACCGCATCAATTCGAAACTGAGCCGGAGTCAGTCCGCTATCCAGTAGGGTCATGGCGATCGAGTAGGGTTCTTCTCCGGTCGAGCAGGGTACGCTGAGAACGCGCAAAACCGCATCAGGATCGATCGATTTGACCCCAAACTGCACGTTTTCATACTTTTCCTTCACGTACTTTTCTTGCACGAATTGACGCAAATACTGAAACGGTTCCCGATCGCGGAAAAACCACGTTTCTGGAACCACCACGGCTTCGATGAGCTGATTAAGTTCCTGAGGAGAGGATTGCACCAGCGCGAGATAGGCGACTCGATCGGGGAGCTGGCAAGCAATTTGACGCTGTTCAACAGCTCGTTCAATGATTCGTGAACCAACGCTGTTGGCATCTAGCCCTAGCTTCTGTCTCAGCAGTGCCTCAATTGTGTTCTGCACCATTTGCCTGACCGTTTCCTGCAATTAATAACGTGGTTTGATGAGCATCAGTAATAAGATGCTCCCAATTAATTTTTTGAATAATGCCTTTTTGATCAATAAATAATTCGCCCAAATAGGGTGAACTGCTGATTTGTTCTGTAGTTTTTAGCTGATCATGCGATACTTTTAGCGTTTCAGTCACTCGTTCTGCGATTAATCCTAACGAGCGTTGCGAACCATTTTCGTTTGCCGTCTGCTCTGAGTTAACGCTGTAGTTCACCAAAATGACACGAGTGCTGTAGCAAACCTGACACGATTCGCCGCGAATCAAATGACACAAATCAATTACAGGTACAATGCTGCCGCGATAGTTGAAAACGCCTGCCAGATAATCAGGAGCAGGCTGAATCCCTCTGAGTAACACCATCGGGATAATCTCAATCACCTTCTCAGTATCGATCGCATATAGGTTTTCTCCAACGTGAAACAACAGCAGCAGCATCGATCCAACCTTGCGTTCAAATTTGAATTGAGATCAAAATAAACTTTACTGAAATAACACATTGGCTTATGAGCATAGCGCAACGAACTGTACCTCACATCTTCCGTAGGGTTGGAAGTTTTTTGTCGTAAAAAATTCATTTCGCGATCGATTACGATAGGTCGTAAAACATTCGATTCAACTGGCTCAAAGGTATATCTGAAGTAGGAAGTTGCTTGCTGATTTGAATGGAGTCGTTCAGAATTCTGTAGGATAAACAGCAATTATTAATTTTCCTCCAGCTTCTAAGAAAGTGACTACTATCGCACATTCCCAACCGGCTACAAACCCTGTCCTCGCAAATCTGATTGCAGCTGCCATTATGGGACTGCTGACGGTGACGAGTGCAGTTTCCTTTGGTAAGGTAATTTTTGCCGGTGACTTGGCTCCTATGCTGCCGTTTGGAATCGGGCTACTGCTTTTTAGCTCTGTTATCGTGAGCGGAGTAACTGGAGCATTAAGCTCGTATCCTGCCCTGATAGTCACGATCGCCGAAGTCACCGTTCCCATTTTTAGCCTGATCGCGAAGCAGGTTGTGGCAGGTATGCCTGATGCCCCGGTCGAGCAAAAGCTCATGACGCTGGTAGCAACCTTTGCGATTAACAGCTTTGCAACAGGGGCAATTTTTTTAGGGCTGGGCAAGTTTAAGCTGGGAAGCTTTGTGCGATTTATTCCTTATCCAGTTGTCGGTGGCTTTCTGGCGGCGATCGGCGCACTCCTGCTGATGGCAGCGTTGGGGTCAGTTTCAGGTTTGAGTTTGCAGCCTTTCTCGATCGCCTCCTTTTTTCAGTTCAATGTGCTGCTGCAATGGCTTCCGGCTCTGATTTTTGCGGTCGTGATGTTCATCCTGCCGCAGCGGGTGAATCATTTTGCGGTTTATCCAGGGATTCTGACCGGGGCGGTCGCGCTGTTTTATTTAGGACTGTCGCTGACCGGAACCTCGATCGCCCAAGCAACCGAGCGGGGCTGGCTGTTGGGTAACGTGCCTTCCGGCGGACTGTATCAGTTTGCGACAGTTCAGGCATTTCAGCAGGCAGACTGGGGCGTTGTCATTCAGCAAATTCCGACGCTAGCAGCCCTCTGGCTGGTCTCGGCGATCGCCCTGCTGCTGCACACCAACGGCGTTGAACTGGTGGCATCCCGCGATCTGGATCTAAACCAGGAGCTGAGTGGAGCGGGCGTTGCGTGGCTACTTGCAGGGTTAGGCGGCGGCGTGGGCGGGTTTGCCAGTGCAGGAGAAAATGCTCTAGCTCACGATTTGGGAGTCACGAAACGTTGGGTCGGATGGGTAATTGCGGGAATGTGCTTGGCAATGATGCTGGGTGGTGCGCCGCTCTTGTCTTTGTTTCCCACATTTATTCTGATCGGAATGCCGCTGCTGATCACAATTGAATTCTTTAATGAATGGCTTTATGAAGCCTGGTTTAAGTTTTCGAGATCGGATTACGCGATTATTGTGCTGATTGTGCTGATCACTGTCACCGTAGGCTTTCTTCAGGCGATCGGGGCAGGTCTGGTGGCAGCGATCGTGCTGTTTGTAATTAGCTACAGTCAGCTCAATGTGACACGGCGAGTTAGTTCTGGCAACTATCACCACAGCAATGTGCTGCGAACCTCTAAAGAACTCGAAATTTTGGAGGCAGAAGGCGACCAGGCTTACATTGTGGAGCTGCAAGGGCTGATCTTTTTTGGAACCGCCAATAAGCTGCTTAATCAGGTTCGCGATCGAATTAATCATGACAACCTGCCGCCTGTTCGCTATGTTGTTCTTGATTTTCGCGTGGTGAGCGGGCTGGATGCCTCTGCTGTGCTCAGTTTCGCTAAACTCAAGCAAATTGCCAGCCAAAAACAGGTGCATTTGCTCTACACCAACCTGTCATCAGAGGCAAAGCAGCGGCTCAAGCAGGGAGACTGCCTGGATGAAAATGACCCCTTTTGCCACACGTTTTCCGACCTCGATCGCGGGCTGGAATGGTATGAGCAGCAGGTTTTGCAGCAGTATCAGCCTCAGGTCGAAAACAGCTTCCACAGTCCCGCTGCTGCCCTAGCGACCAATCTCAAAGCTGACTTTTCCGATCCCCACCAGGTCGATCGCCTGATGAACCGTCTGGAACTGCGGCAGGTCGCAGAGAATGAGTATTTGTTCCATCAAGGCGATCCGTTTGATGGGCTGTATTTTGTCGCGTCGGGGCAGGTTAGCGTGGTGCTGGAGTTAAACGATGGGCAAATCAAGCGCATCCGCACCTACACCGTGGGCAATACGATCGGGGAAATGGGACTTTATCGCCGCACAGTTCGTATGGCATCGGTAATTGCCGATAAGCCGAGTGCGCTCTACTTCCTATCTGCTGAAACGTTTGAGCAGATCGAAGACTCTGAGCCCGTTCTGGCATCCAATATCCACCGCTTTATTGTCGATTTGTTGGCAGAGCGACTTCAGCACCGCGAAGAGGAATTAAAACATTTGCTGGAGTCGGTTTAATCCCCCTTTAAACGCCTTTCAACGCCTGCTCATACCGCGTCCCTGCCTGCTCCCAGGTAAACTCCTGCTCGACCATCGATCGCGCTGCCTGAGAAAGCTGCTGACGCAAGCTAGCATCTTCAAACAGTCGCCCAATCGCGTGTAGATATTCATCGATCTGATTGGCGCGAATTGCCCGCAGAGGCACGGTTCCATCGACTGCCAGCCCTTCTAAGCCGCGATCGCTTCCGATCACTGGAACGCCTGCCGCCATTGCTTCCAGGGTTTTGTTTTTGATGCCAAATCCGGTACGCAGCGACACCACGCAGACGGTTGCCTGATGCAGTTCTTTCACCATTGACTCAACCGGTCCGGTGACGATCACGCCTGGGCGAGCTGCCAATTCCTGCACGGCGGGCACCGGGCGAGCACCCACAATCCGAAACACGGCATCCGGGTATCGCTGTTGAAGTTGGGGCAGTATCTCGATCGCAAAAAAACGCACCGCATCAATGTTGTGCGAAGCATCCATCGCGCCTACAAAAATCAGCGTCCTGCCGCCAGGATCGCTTGATCGAAGCGGAAACTGCACGAGATCGACCCCGTTGGGAATGACCTGAATTGGAGCCGTCGCTCCCAGATCGAGAAACTCCTGTCGATCGTCATCGGTGGTCACGACGATTTGGGAGAATTTACGGCAGTAGCGATACTCATAGCGACGCAACAGCGGCAGATAGAATCGATCGCGCAGCGGATGAACGGCTGCCTGGGTTTCCAGATGATGGCGCGTCCAGGCATAAACGGAGCTATGCACATCTACAATCGTGCGAATCTGATGGCGAAATTCGGGTCGGATATAGATTTCGTTAACGCTGTGTTCGCAGGTAATAACGTCAAATTGTTTTGAAGCCACAGCTCGATCGACCCAGGCTTGCAGTTCAGGCGAGTAGCGGTGCAGCACATTGGGCGGAGTTTGGCGCATCCAGGCTTGCCCAAAGCGAGCGACCCGCCCCAGAAGCTTGGCAGGCAAGGAAACTCCCTTCGGCTCCTGCGGCAGCGGAAAGACCACCAGATCTGAAAGATGCGATCGCAGGGCATCTACATCTGCATCGGAGACATCGCCATGACGCTGAGTAGCAACCGTAACGGAGTGCTGCTTTGCCAGTGATTTCAGCAGGTGAAACGTTCTCACCTCGGTGCCACCTCGACTAGGCGGATAGGGGAAGGTCGAAGACAGCATCAGAATACGGAGCGGGTGTGAGCTTGCCATGAGGGAAAACGTTGGGAAAACTGGAAAGACGCAGAGACGATCAAGTCTGCGGTTCAGTATGCCCACAACGGTAGGCTGATTCCCAGGCGAGCGATCAAAGCTGCTGCTCGTTAGTTAGAATCACCGATCGGGCACAATAGCCGCAACTCACCCTATCCTGGTTTCCCCATGCGTCGAATTCCCCAAAACCGCATCCAGCCCAAGATCAGCACGCTACCTCGACAGCGATCGGAGGCAGCAGCGTTTCTTGATATTTACAAGCTGGTAGTCGAGAAGAAGCGGCTTCAACAAGAGCTAGAAAACATGGAACAGCGCAGACAGCAGATTGCTAGCCGTCTAGCCACGCTCGATGCTCAGGTGGCAGACCTGGAAAAAAACGCCCAGCAGATTCGTAGCCAAACTGACTCAACCGACACAGCCCTGAAAACGGTCTTGAAAGAGCCTTCACAGCCGCAAAATAATCGCTTTAAAACGGACAGCTTTGAAACAGACAGCTTTGAAACGGATGGCTTTGAAACATTTTTTTTGGAGTATTGATTTGCCCTTGTTTTGCCCTGAATAGGCTCGTCTGATTCATTCTGATCGAGAAGAGGTTGACGCAACAAATCTAAATCACTTCATTCACGCTGCCAAAAGCGCACCGAATGGTTTCCTACAGATAGCTTCTCGCAGATAGGTTCTTGCAAATAGGTTCTTGCAGACGGGTTCTCAGGCGAAAGCTCAACCAATCGTCTTCCAACGATCGAATGCATAGAAATAGGATGCATGGAAACAGGATACTGAGCCGAATGCAATTCTGAACGTTATTTCAAACATGACTGTATATTTCTTGACGGACTGCTGCTGAATGCACTTCTGATTGAAGCATCGAGCAAACCAGATACACTACAGAAACTGCCGCACTAATGCATCGGAGCGGATCATGAGTCACGATCGTATCAATGATTCGTATTGATACAAGGTTATGAACATCGTGCCACTAGCATCAATGCGATCAGCATAATGTACATTAACGCACACTGATGCACAGCCAACTGACCCGGCTCCACTTCGCGTTTCAGATAAAATGAGTGAGAGCAAAGTGGGAAATCAGGGACTTTTGCAGGCTAGGAGTGAGCCTTTTCCTCACCATTTGCTGGCGATGCTGTAATCGCTGCTTCACCATGCTGCGCCAGTCGCTTTGTCGCAAAAATCTTTTAACAAAACTTAACAACCTCTTCAAAGTTGCTTCAAATTTGCTGTCTAATCTGCATTGTGCATTCTGGGGGCGGCAATCGATACTGTTATGCAGAACTTCGATCGCGGACTTCTGTGATGAATCGCTTGTTCTGCTGCATGAAACTGAGAAAACGAGACAGCTCTTTTTACGCCTGTTCCCAATTTCGATAGCGGATCATTTGCCGTACAACGTAATGTCTCCTCTGCCGTTTCATCCAGTCAAACACGAGCCCATTCAGAATGCGGTCGCTTTTCTGAGCTGGCTTCTAATCAACAGTTTCACTGAAACGACAGAGAGGCAGTAACCGTAGACGTAACACACATCTGGCTATCTGTGTACCTGCGCTTATCTGACAAAATTCCAGGTTGTAAGCTTTCCAGCCCGATTGCTTATGGGCTAAAGAAGCGCGTTGGTTAAAAAAGAGGTGAGCGTGAGAGTTCTATTGGTCGAGAGTGACGAGAAGACAGGCGCAACGATAACGCTGGCATTAACTAACCGTCAGTTTTCGGTTGATTTGACTGCGGATAGTCGGACGGGAATGCAAATGGTGCAAACCTACGACTATGACCTGCTCGTGCTCGATGCCGAGTTGCCAGATATGGACGGCATTAGTCTGTGTCGAAATCTTCGATCGCAGAACTACCAGATGCCAATTTTGCTGCTGACATTGCGAGATGGGAGCCGCCGACGGGTGATGGGCCTCAACGCGGGCGCAGATGACTGTCTGGATAAGCCCTTTGATCTAACCGAGTTTATCGCCCGGGTACAGGCATTGCTGCGGCGACGGCAGGTCAACTTTACCCCCACTTTGCACTGGGGCGCACTGCAACTCTTGCCCGCTCTGCGTCAGGTGACGTGGGAAGGCATGCCGCTCAACCTTACTGCGAAAGAATTTAGCCTGCTTCAGCTTTTTCTGGAGAATCCGCTGCGAATCTTTAGCAAAGACGTGATTCTCGATCGCCTCTGGAATGCTTCAGAAGCTCCAGGTGAAGGAACCGTCGCCTCCCATGTCAAAGGACTGCGGCAAAAGCTCAAGGCAGCCGGAGTCACCGCCGAACCGATCGAAACTATTTATGGATTGGGCTATCGGCTAAATCCGCCCCCTGAAACTGCCCCGATTTCCAACAGTGCTGAGCAAGAGCAGCTTCCTGCTCCTGAATCCATGGAAGGCGATCGCGTGCGGGCGCATCAAGACATCATGGCAGAGCTGGCGCAAGTGCAGGCAGAGCTAAAAGCCAGCCTTCAGGAAGAAGTGGCAGTATTTGAGCAGGTGATCAGCAGCCTGTTTGCCGGAACGCTGGAATTCACTCTGCGCCAGCAAGCTGAACGACAGGCTCACCAGCTTGCCGGAACCCTGGGATCGCTAGGTCTGCTCGAAGGCTCTCAGTCTGCCCGTCAGATCGAGCAGTTGCTTCAAGACGGCGTTTCCCTGGGTTCCACCGAGGCACAGCAGCTTTCTCAGTTGGTGCAGGCGCTCCAGCAAGCCCTGGATGCAACGCCTGCGGTCGCCGTGCCTGTGCCCGTGCCCAAAGTCGCTTCAGGACGGCTACTGGTGATCGATGACGACGTGGTGCTGACCAAGCTATTAAAGCAAGCCGCAAGCACCGCCGGATTTCAGGTGGAAGTGGCAACGACGTTAGCTGAAGGTCGAACTGCGATCGCCCAAATGTCGCCCGATGTGATTTTGCTGGATCTGATCTTTCCCGAAACGACTGAGAATGGCTTCGCGCTGCTGGCTGAGCTGGCTGAGCAAAATTCGGCAGTTCCCGTTGTGGCGTTGACCATGAAAAACAGTCTTGCCGATCGCGTGACCGTGGCGCGGCTGGGTGGTCAGGCGTTTTTGCACAAGCCCATTTCAATCACAGAAGTACTGCGCGTCGTCACCAAAATCATTAATCCGGCTCCCCTGCCCGATGCCCAAGTGCTGGTTGTAGATGATGACTCGACCGTGCTGGAAACGCTGATCGATCTGCTACCACCTTGGGGAATGCAGGTGACAACGCTGGCAGACCCGCAGCAGTTTTGGGAAGTGTTTACGGCAACTGCGCCCGATCTACTGATTTTAAGCGGCTATATGCCAACCTTTAGCGGCATCGAACTCTGTCAGGTGGTGCGGCAAGACCCGCAGTGGGCAGACCTGCCGATTCTGATTTTGACCGCTTACGACGATCCTGACGTGATTCACCAGATCTTTGCAGCAGGGGCAGATGACTTTATCGGAAAGCCGATCGTTCCTCCTGAGCTGATCGCCCGCATTACCCGATGGCTAGAGCGAACTCGCCTGCGAAAACGCAATCGTCCTTGAGTTTAGTTATTAGTCATTGGTCATTGGTCATTGGTTTATTGGTCATTTCTTCCTGCTGCCTACCCCTACTTCGTCCTATGCACGAATCCCGACCCCCGGTTCTGCTTGTCATTGAAGATAGCGATGAGGATTTCGCGATTCTGGAACGGATCGTGGAGCAAGCGTTGAATTTATGTCAGCTCGATCGCTGCGCCACTGGAGATGAAGCAATGGAATACCTGCTGCAACATCAAAGCATTGTGCAAGATCAGGGCAACCATGCGCTTCCTTCGCTGATTTTGCTGGATCTGAGTTTGCCGGGAACCGACGGAACAGAGATTCTCACTCGTGTTAAACAAATCGACTCTCTGAGCGCGATCCCGATCGTTGCGTTATCGGGTGATCTCAACCCCAAGGAAGTCAATTTGCTCTATCAAAAAGGAGTGAGTGGATGTATTGTGAAGCAGGTTGATGGGGCAAAATTCAAAAGAAATATGCAGCTTATGATCGAATACTGGTTTAGTGCGAACAAGCTACCTACTTAGCGATCGCTTGAGGAAATGGTTTCGGAGAATAGTTTAGGAAGATGGCTTAAGGGAGATGGTTAAGGAAATTGTCTGAGGAGCATCAGAGATTTTACATCACCCCTTGAATTCCCCAAATCTGGAGGACTTTGAATTCTAAAAGAGAATTAGTTCTCTGTAAAAGTTGGGCAACTGAGCACTCAGAAAACGATCGCGGTTTAAACAATCCCTTAGATTAAAGAATTTTAAATAGAATTTTTAGATAAAGCATGATGATGGGAGATATCCGATCGGTTCTGATTGTCGATGACTGTCTGGAAGACCGGGAACGGTATTGCTGCTGTCTGGCTGAAGATGACCAGCATCGTTATGAAGTGTGGCAGGCAACGTCCGGTGCTGAAGGATTAGCTTGCTGTTCACGCCAACTGCCCGATGCAATCCTGCTGGATTATGTGCTGCCAGATATGACGGGGCTGGAATTTTTGCGTCAGTTTAAGAACCAGTTCAAAAATCAGTTCAAGAGCAAGTCTTCAAGCTTATATTTAGACCGGCATCCAAGCTCACGTTTAAATTCAGATTCGGATTCATACTCAAATTCATACCCAGATTCAAATCCAAGCCAGAGCTTACCGATTATTTTGCTGTTAGAAAGCGAGACAACTTCGACCGGAGAACTGCTTCACACGGCGATCGCAGCTTTGAAGCATGGCGCAGCAGATTGTTTGATTAAATGCGAAATCACGGCTGAGCAATTGCGATCGATCGTGCAGCAGACGACTGCCCAGTTTGCAGAGTGCAGGCAAATTGAACGCGAACACCAGGAAACTCTGTCCCAGCTTCAGCAGGCAAATCAGGCACGCGAACGCCAGGTTGCAGCACAAACTGCTGAGCTAATGCAGACCAAGCAGCAACTTCATCAGGAGTCTGCCGATCGCAAGCGGGCTGAGACATTGCTAAGCCGGAGTGAAGCCGAATTTCGAGTGCTGAGTGAAGCCGCACCGATCGGCATTTTTCGGATTGACATCATGGGAAACTGCACTTATGTGAATCCGCGAGGTCAGGCAATTTGCGGCTATACGCTTGAAGAAGCAATGGGGCTGGGTTGGCAGCGATCGATTCATCCCGACGATCGCAAGCAGCAGTGGTCGAAGTGGCGGATGGCGATGCTCTCTCGTCAGGAATACGCAGACGACATTCGCTATGTGCATAAAGACAGTACAGTCCGGTTTGCGCGAGTAAAAACGGCTCCAATCGTTTCTTCTGGCGAAATTATTGGGCACGTTGGCACGATCGAAGATATTACCGAAGCGCAGGAAATTGAGCAAATCAAGCGAGAATTTTTGTCGATCGTCAGCCATGAGCTAAAAACGCCGCTGGCATCGATTCGAGGTGCGCTGGCTCTGCTTTCAACCGGACTGTTTGACGACGAACCAGAAACGGCTCAGGAAGTGCTGGAAATTGCTATCAGCGACACCGAGCGACTGGTGCGACTGGTCAACGACTTACTCGATCTGGAACGGCTGGAATCACGCCAGATTATTTTGGCCCGCCAATGGTGCGATGCTGCCACCCTGATGCAGCGATCGATCGATAGCCTTCTGCCGCTTGCTGAAGAAGAGCAAATTTTTCTCACATTTACGCCGCTACCACAGCAAATTTATGTAGACCTCGATCGCCTGATCCAAATTCTGGTGAATCTGTTGGGCAATGCAATCAAGTTTTCGTCGCCACATCAAAGAGTGCATCTGAGTGCCGCTCTAGTGACGATCGCTGGAAATCCAATGATTCGCTTTCAGGTAAAAGATCAGGGGCGCGGTATTCCGGCCGATAAACTGACGCTGATTTTTGAGCGGTTTCAGCAGGTTCGCTCTACCGACGCGCAACAGCAAGATGGCACAGGGCTGGGGCTGGCGATTTGCCGTAGTCTGGTGCAGCTCCACGGCGGACAAATCTGGGCAGAAAGCACCCTTGGTCAGGGCAGCACGTTCTATTTCACGCTGCCGCTACTGCCGCAAAATCAATCGCCACTCAATTCATCACGATCCAAATGAGTGCAACAAGCAAGGACTCCAGGTAAGTGCCACAGGATTCGTTGCGCTGAAGTTGCGATAAGAGCAAATGAACATTGAATTGATACAGCCCTAGACAAAAATCTAATCCCTCAGAGGGGCGATGTGCTTGTGATCGATCGCTGCTAGTTTATGTGAGATCTACCCATTGAAATCCCCGTTGTTCGACAGAGCTTGCTCTAATGACAGCAAAGCGAATTCTTCTAATCGATGACGAAAAACGCCTTGCGAGAATTGTTGATGTCTGTTTGAGAAGGCTTGGCGGCTGGAGTGTTTCGATCGCAGGATCGGGAAGCAAAGGACTTTTGCAGGCAGAAGCAGAGCAGCCCGATGCAATTTTGCTGGATGTCATGATGCCCGACATTGATGGACTGCGGTTACTTCAGCAGCTCAAAGCAAACGCTGCAACGCGATCGATTCCGGTAATTCTGCTTACGGCAAAGCTCGATGTGGTCACACCCGCCCAAATTCTGGAGTTTGAGATTGCCGGAGTAATTTATAAGCCGTTTGAGCCGTTTAAGCTGGCGGATGAGGTCGCTGAGATGCTGGGCTGGCAGATTTAGGGCGGTAAGGATTCTCTTCACCTGGGAATAAATTAGGTATAGGCTAAGCAGATTAACCCGAAGATAGCTAAAGGTTAAGCATCAGTAAACCTTCTAGCAGGCACGCCAGTTTTCGGGGACGCAATCGCACGCTACTAGCTTCGCCGATTTATAAAGACGATCGCCAGGAAGCTTTGGGTGTTTTAGAAGTTCCTCAGTCATCCCAATCGAGCATACTTACGTCGGTAAGGTGAAGAAAAACGTGCTGCCTTTGCCCACCTCAGATTCGACCCAAATCTGCCCGCCGTGCCGCTCAACAATTTTTCGGGCAATCGTTAAACCCGCCCCTGTGCCGCCGCCGTATTTTTTGGGGCTGTGCAGTCGCTTAAAAATGCGAAAGATATTCTCCCGGTGATGGTCTGGAATGCCAATGCCATTATCACGCACATAAAAAACAAGTTTGGATAGCTTTTCCGATCGCCCCTGACCAATGCCCCCGAAGGGAGAACTGCTTTGCATTGCCGGACAGGATGACGTGATTTCGTCTGTCCAGCCAATCTCAACAAGTTTATCCAGGGTATCGTTGTACTTAATTGCGTTGCTGATCAGATTGCTAAATACTTCGCTCACCTGCACCGGGTCACACTCGATCGTCGGCAGCGGTTTGGGAATTTGAATTCTGACGTTCGATCGCGACAGGCGCAGCACCTCGATCACCGCTTTCACCAGCTCATTCAGGTCAATCTTTTGCAGCTCTAGTTCAACCCGTCCGAGGCGAGAAAAGTGCAGCAGCGTATCGATCAGATCTTCCATGCGCTGGGTTAGTCGGACCAGGGTTTTCAGTTTGGCAACGCCCTCTTCGTCCAACACTTTGGCATAGTCTTCTAGCAAAAAATTTGAGTAGTTGTGAATGCCCCGCAGCGGTTCTTTTAAGTCGTGAGACGCGATGTAGGCAAAGGCATCTAGCTCGTGATTGCTGCGCTGTAGCTCCAAATTAATTCGCGCTAATTCATCGACTCGCCGTAGCACAATGCCAACGATCGCACTTCGCAGTTCCATCACGGCTTCCACTTCGCAGGGCTTCCAGGGTAGCGACTTACCCCTCACCGTTTCTTGCCACAGCGCGAAGGATCTGCGAGGCGAGAGCCGCACGGAGCCGTCCTGCTCGACCTGCACAGGCTTGTTGGGATCGCCGCCCCAGTTCACAGTTTGCACGACCTCTGGGCGAAACCACAGAATATAGTTCCGGTTCGTTTTTGAGATGGCTAAGCCGATGAGCCCGCTTGCCATTTGCTGATATCGAGCTGCGTCAGCATAAACCTGCGCCAGGGCATCGGTATAAAACAAATTGTCTTCGACCTGGGTTTCGAGCCATTTCACCAGCGCGGACAAGTCGGCGATGTCGGGGGTTTGCCCAATCTGCATCCAGCGATCGTCCCAGAGGATTGCCGCGCCCTGGGCACCAGCCAGATCCAGCAAATCTGCTGAAGCGTAATTCAGCCCGCTCACCCACTCGCTATGCTGCGAAATTTGCCCAACAAACCGTGCCAGTGTCGATCGCAGCTTCACCTTGTATTCCAGATCTTCATTTTCTTCCTTCACTCCCAGTTCCCAGGAAACCACCTGTCCTAACAATTCGCAGATCGTTCGGACTTCGTAGCTCAGAAACTTGGGCGTATGGTGATGACAGGCAATTAAGCCCCACAGCGTTTTTTGATTCAGCTTGTGATTCAGCAGCGATACCGACATCGACGCACTCACACCCATACTGTGCAAATATTCCAGATGCACAGGCGAGACGCTCCGCAGCCCAACTAAACTCAGATCTGTGGGGCGATTGGTGACAGGATTCAGCGTCGGAACCAGAGCCGCAGGCTGATAGGCGACATCGGGAATGAGCCGCAGCCCATTGAGGATATAAAGCTGTTTTGCCTGTTGGGGAATATCAGTAGACGGATAGTGTAAGCCCAGATAAGGGGTCGCGTCGTCGCGCTTTGCCTCTGCGATCACTTTGCCCGCGCCTGTCTTAGTAAACTGGTAGACCATGACGCGATCGAAGCCTGTCAAACGACGAATTTCAGCTACCGCAAAGTTGCACATTTCTTGAAGCGTGGTGGCACTCTGGAGCTTATTTATCGTGCCCTTAACCCAGGGGTAAAGCTGAAGAGAATTTGCAGAAGCCTCAGTTTGGCTCGGTTCTAGCTCCAGCAGAAGCAGCTCATCCGCTCGATGAATTACCCCGTCAAAAATAGCCGCGCCTTCGGATCGTTCGATCGTGATTTTTAAGGGATTGACGGTCTCAAAATTCTCCGTCAGGCATTGCTCGATCGCGACCGTTTGCTTTGCCCCCAGGAGATCGGTGAGGGCAGTGTTCAGAAGCTGCTCTGGCGACTTGCCCAGGTGGGCAGCCGTATTTTCGCTGACCTGGATAAGGGTGAGATCGGGTTCTTTGAGTACCAGCAGACAGCCATGCGGCTGAATCAAGCCGGGAATATGAATAGGTTCACGCTCGCAGCTGGTGAGATCAAGCACTTCCGAGGCAATTACCGGCTTCTGTACCATTCTTGAGTTGCGATTAAGTAAAAAGCGAGAGACATCTCAAAGTCCCCAAAACGGGAAATTAGCGAGGGAAACAGCGAGGGAAATGGAAACTATCAAATACTTTTCAAGCGCACTTTTTTTAAGCAAAACTCAGGCATCCTTACCTCGGGTACCCTTCAATAGACAGTCGATAGACATAAGACTTACTCTAAGCAATCATTGTGTCCCTATTCTATCTGCTTTCCTACTTAGAAGAATGCAGTGAATGGCAGGCGACGATCGCGCAGATTTAACTTCCAGCAGTAGCAGTTCAACACTGGTTCAATCGTGGTTCAACACTGAGGAAATGCGGAACGATGCGATAACCAGGGCTGCTCACTATAAGATAAAACTGCGCTTTCTAGCCAAAAATGAATCAGGGATTGCAGAGTCGCAATAAATTTTTGGGTATTCATTGCCTTGACCACATAGCTGCTTGCTCCGCGCTGATAGCACTGTTTGATGTGGTCAGGATTGGTGGAGCTAGTGAGAACGACGATCGGAATACTTTTGAGCTGGTCGTCTTGTTTGACTCGCGCCAGCACGTCTAGCCCTTCGGTTCCGGGCAGATTCAAATCCAGTAAAATGACCCCAGGACGGGGCGCAGTATCAGGATCAGCGTACTCGCCCGTTTGAAACAAAAAGCTGAGTGCTTCATCGCCATCTGTGCAGCGAAAGACAAGCTGATCCACCACAGTCCGGCTGACCACAGATTGCAGAATCTCAAAGTCGATGTCAGAGTCATCAACCACGAGAAGGGGACGAGTAAGGCTATCCATCATGTCAGTGAATGAGTTGGGTTCTAGCGAATGTGCTGATTTTGCTCAACCATTTTGCTTAACAAGGTTTTGCTTAACAAAAGAGGCTATTAGAGCTTAAAGGCAGAATTTCCAGCCACGATCGCCAATGCACGAATTAGCAATCTTAGAATCAACAATTTTAATTGACTAATAAATTAACTAATAATGCTGGAATTATCGCTGTAATCCCTGACTCAATAAATCAACCTTAGGAAATTAGCCATAGGGTAGAGTTCTGACAGAGCATTTGACAAAGTGCAATTGACAAAGTATCCAGGGAGGCACATCGCCTGCGCTGCTTTCCTTGCTTTCTAGCTTGCAACGTGAAGCGGCTTTGAATGCTGGAAGAGAGCCAGGTTCCTGTTCTAGCTTGATAATTTTTCTCTCAGAGCGAAGCTTGATAAATGCTCAGTTTAATCACCCCAAAATTCCAGTTCTTAGTCTTCTCAGCAATACTTTTAGCGGTATTTTTAATGATATTTTTAGCAATATTTTCATGTAAATAAATCCGCAACAAATTATTCTATTAACTATATTTTCGTGACATATTTTTAACGCAGTTTAATTTGCAATAAGGTTTGCAATGAATTAAGCATGAGTTGAGCTAAGTTGGTTCTCACTCATCCTCTGCCGTTAGAGGGATGTTCATTCAGTCAAAAAAGGCTTTTGATAAGTAGCTAGGATAATTAACGAGCTAGGTGCAACAGGTTGAGAATGCTGTTTGAGCAGATCTTGCTCTCTAGCTTAGAGCTCGGCCTGAAGTATAAAGGCAATCGCCTGCGGCAGGGGGAGTAGGAGCAATTCTGTGTCCGAATTATTAAACGCGCTTGAGGATGAGCGATTCCCGAAGCAATCCTCACACCCATTCTCAGATTCATCCCCAGACCCATCTTCACAGCGCCTGAACCGAACCGTATTAATTGCAGAAGATAACGAAATCGATCGAGAGTTGTATCGACGCTACCTGCTGCGAAATTCCGAGCAGACTTATCAGGTTCTGGAAGCTGTCACTGGGAAGGAAGCTCTTGATTTTTGTCGGCTTCAGCCAGACGTAGTGCTGCTTGACTATCGCCTGCCCGACTTTGAAGGACTGGAGTTTCTGAAGGCACTGCAAGCCCAAAGTGGTCATCTGTCGCCTCCGGTCATTGTGATCACTGGGCAGGGCAATGAGTCAATCGCCGTGCAGCTGATGAAAGCCGGGGCAGAAGATTATTTGATCAAGGGCAGGCTCTCGTCAGACGAGTTGCAGTTTGCAGTTGAAAGCGCGATCGAAAAGGCTCAACTTCAACGCAAAATTCGCCAGATCGAAGCCGAACGACAACAAAACCTGGAACGAGAGCGCATTATTAACCGGATTGCTCAGCAGGTTCATCGATCGCTTGATTTAGATGACATTTTGCAGACCACGGTGCAGGAAGTGCGGCAGTTTTTGCATACCGATCGCGTCTTGATTTTCAGCTTCGAACCAGAGCTGGAATGGGGCGCAGTCGTGGCAGAAGCCGTCGTGTCGCCGTGGGATTCTGTTTTATCAAACACGTTTCACGATCCTTGCTTTCATCGGGGCTACGCTGAAGGATATCGCCAGGGAAGGGTTATGGCGGCAGCAGATATCCGCACGATAGGGCTGGAACCCTGTCACCTTGAGTTTCTCGAAAGCTTGCAGGTGCGAGCCAATCTGGTCGTGCCAATTTTGCAGAAAGAGACGCTGTGGGGTCTGCTCATTGCCCAAAACTGTGCTGCTCCACGTGAGTGGAAACCCGCCGATGTCGATCTGCTAAAACAGCTTGCAACTCAGGTGGGTACTGCAATTCAGCAAGCCAACGCCTATGCCAAAATGGCAGAGTGGAACAATCGATTAATTGAAGTGAACGAAGCGCTGAAAGTCACGCTGAAAGAGTTGCAGACGACCGAAGAAGAACTGCGGCAGCAGCACGAACAGCTTGCCCACGAGCAGCAACGCTATCAGGACTTGTTTAACTTCGCGCCCGATGGCTATGTCGTCACAAATTCAAATGGGCAGATTCAGGAGGCAAACCAGGCGATCGTAGACTTATTAGCCGTTGAGCCGCAGTTTTTGCTGAACCAGCCGCTTGCTTGTTATCTGGCGAGTGCTGAAGATCAGCAAGCGTTTTTTATCCAGCTTAATCAGCCTCACTGTTTTCAGCAGGTGCAGTCGCTAGAGTTGCAGCTTCGATCGCAGCAGGGCAGGACGTTTCCCGCTGGAATTACTATTACGGGTATCTACAGCAATGGACAGCTCACCGGGCTGCGCTGGCTGATTCGAGACATCACCGAACGCAAACAGGCAGAAGCCGAACGAGAGCATTTATTACAGCAAGAGCAAGCCGCCCGCACCGCAGCAGAACGGGCAAATCGCCTCAAAGACGAATTTCTGGCTGTGCTGTCCCATGAGTTACGATCGCCGCTCAACCCCATTCTGGGCTGGGTTAAACTGCTTCAGAGCCATCAGCTTGCCCCAGAAAAAACAACGGTTGCCCTGGAGACGATCGAGCGCAACGCCAAACTTCAGGCACAGCTCATCGAAGATCTGCTCGACATCTCCCGCATTATGGGCGGCAAGCTAACTCTAAACGCAGCTCCGGTCGATCTAGCAACCGTCCTCTCAGCAGCGCTCGAAACGGTGCGGCTGGCAGCCATCGCAAAATCAATTCAGCTTGATCTGGCAATTCTCCCCTCGGAAAACAACGCAGCAACTCATCTGGCAGCAAACCGCGTTTTTGGCGATGCCACTCGCCTTCAGCAAGTCTTCTGGAATCTCCTGTCTAATGCCATCAAATTCACGCCAAACGGCGGCAGAGTTACGGTGAAGCTAGAACAGGTTGCAGCTCAAAATGGGGAGATGGGAAGTCGTGATACCCGCAGATCAGCCACTCACCCTTCCTCCACTTCCACACCCCTCCACTCCTCCGCCCCTCCACTCATCCCTCCCTTCACCCAAGTCACCATTACCGACACCGGAAAAGGCATTGCTCCCGAATTTCTGCCCTTTGTGTTTGAATATTTTCGGCAGGAAGACGCTTCCACAACGCGTCAGTTTGGAGGACTGGGCTTAGGAATGTCGATCGCCCGTCAGATGGTGGAAATGCACGGAGGAACGATCGCGGCTGCCAGCCCTGGTGAGGGACAGGGAGCCACGTTCACAGTTTGCCTGCCCCTGATCAGGAGTCAGGGAGATGGAAAGTTGAGGAGATGGAGAGAAAACAATTCCTCTACCCCGCCTACCTCCCCTAACCCCGCATCCCCTTATCCCTCTACTCATCCCCTGGCTGGGGTACGAGTGCTGATCGTCGATGATGAGCCGGATACACGCGAGTTTCTGGCGTTTCTGCTGCAAGATGAGGGCGCGACGGTGACAGAAGCCACCTGTGCTGCTGATGTCTTGCAAACAATGGAGCAGTTCAGCCCTGATGTGATTGTCAGCGACATTGGAATGCCTGAAATAGATGGCTATATGTTGATGCAAAGACTCCGTACCTCTCAACAAACGCGATCGATCCCGGCAATTGCCCTGACGGCATACGCCAGCAAATCTGATCAGCAGCAAGCCATTGCCGCAGGCTTTCAGCGACACGCAACGAAACCGATCGATCCCGGTAAAATGATTGCCCTAATCCAGGAGCTAGTCCAACCCCAGTAGTTGTTTGCCTGCTGCCCGCAAGAAGTTAAACAGGGCGATCGAGCAAGTCGGACGGGTTGAACTGGTTAAACAAGTCGGATAAATCGGATAAATCGAATAAATTGGGTAAAAAAGTAGTCATAGTAACCCTTTGGCGTAAAGGTTTACCTATAGATTAGATCGATAAATTATTTGAAGGTGGCTATATTCGAGTCGCCAAATTGTCAGGCTGTTAAGGAAAACCTTTATTGATTAAGGTATTCACTTCTGAGTGTGTCTGATTTCGCCCAGGTTGAGCGGTATCGCTGTAGCCAATCGGCTGAAGGCAAAGTACAGGGATTTCACCTTTGTTTTGGGTAGAGCAGTTGTTTTGGATAGAGCAGTTGTATCAAGCACTGCCCTCAGGTTTCTGGCTGAATGTGGACAGCGATGCCTGAAGTCGTGATGAATTGTCATTTGCACAAGGGATGGATTGTCATTTGCACAACATGGAGCAAGGGGTAGCCGGATGTGTTGGGGAAGTAGGGAAGGCAAATGGTATTAACAGAGCTATTGATTAACGGCGATCGTCGTCCAGCTGCTGCGGGAAAAACTACCCCTCTGACTGATCCGGCAACCGGAGCAGTGTGGGCAACGATCGCCTCGGCAGATGTGGAAGATGTAGATACGGCAGTGCGGGCAGCTGATCGCGCTCGGTCGGAGTGGCGCAGGGTGAATAGTCGCGATCGAACTCAAATGCTGCTCAGGCTGGCAAACCTAATTCGCGAGAACGGGGAATCGCTAGCGCAGTTGGAAAGCCGCAATGTGGGTAAACCAATTCGCGATGCACGGGATGAAGTGAACCTGGCAGCAGATTGTTTTGAATACTATGCGGGAGCGATTAACAAAATTGGTGGACAAACGATTCCCGTCGCGGCAGCGGGAACCCATCTCACGTTTCGCGAACCGATCGGCGTTTGTGGTTTGATTGCGCCCTGGAATTTTCCGATCGTCATTACTGCCTGGAAGGTTGCGCCTGCGCTGGCAATGGGCAATACGATCGTGCTGAAACCTGCTTCTCAAACGCCGCTGACTGCTCTGCAACTAGGAGAACTGGCACTGCAAGCGGGAATTCCTGCCGGGGTGTTTAACGTGATTCCAGGAGCGGGGGCAACGGTGGGCGATGCGATCGTGCGGCATCCGTTAGTCCGCAAGGTGTCTTTTACCGGATCGACCGAGATCGGAATGCACGTCATGAAGCTGGCAGCCGACGACATTAAGCGCGTCACGCTGGAGCTGGGCGGCAAATCTGCCAATCTGATTTTTGAAGATGCTGATTTAGAAAAAGCCGTTCCCAAATCCGTATGGAGTGTGTTGGGCAATGCGGGTCAGGATTGCTGTGCTCGATCACGAATTCTCGTCCAGCGATCAATCTACGATTCGTTCATCGAACAATTAACGCAGCAGTTTAAATCGCTGAAGATCGGTTTACCGCTGGACGATTCCACCGAGTTAAGCTGTCTTGTCTCTGCGGCGCATCGCGATCGAGTGGCGGAATATATCCAAATCGGTCAATCCGAGGGTGCAACGCTGGTTTGTGGCGGCAACGCTCCGACAGCGGATTTCCTGGCAAACGGCGCATATCTAGAGCCTGCGATTTTTACTGATGTGCATCCGAAAATGCGAATTGCTCAAGAGGAAATCTTTGGTCCGGTGGTCTGCATCATTCCATTTGATACCGCAGAAGAAGCGATCGCGATCGCCAATGATAGTTTCTATGGTTTGTCCGGCTCGATCTGGACGCGGGATATCAGTCGGGCGTTGCGGGTGGCAAAGGCAATCGAAACGGGGGTGCTGTCGATCAATACGGGGCACAGCGTTCACCTGGAAGCTCCCTTTGGCGGTGTCAAGCGCAGCGGATTGGGTCGAGAACTGGGCTTAAACGTGCTGGATCACTACAGCGAATTTAAGAGCGTGTTTATTGCGGAATAGCATTCTGGGCTACCAGTTCACAAGTTGGGCAACGGGCTAGCGTAAGTTAATCAGTTAAGTTAATCAGTTAAGTTAATCAGTTAATTATTCAGGAACCGAAAATGCGTCTAGAAAATAAAGTCGCTCTAATTACCGGGGCAGCCAGCGGCATTGGTCGCGAATCTGCTTTACTCTTTGCCAAAGAAGGTGCAAAAGTCGTTGTTTCAGATGTTAATGAAACGGCTGGACAGGAGACGGTAGAGAAGATTCGATCGAATAACGGGGAAGCGATTTTTGTAAAAGCCGATGTGTCTCAATCTGCCGATGCCAAAGCGATGATCGAAGCGGCTGAAAATACATACGGTCAGCTCAACGTCTTGTTTAACAATGCTGGAATTTTTCACGCAGCCGATAACTCAGTTCTGGATACCGAAGAAGATATCTGGGATTTGACAATGAATATTAACTTGAAAGGCGTGTTTCTCGGCTGCAAATATGGCGTTCCAGCACTGCTGCGATCGGGCGGCGGCTCAATTATCAATATGGCTTCGTTTGTGGCAGTGATGGGTGCGGCAACGCCTCAAATCGCCTATACAGCCAGCAAGGGCGGCGTTCTGGCAATGACCCGCGAAATCGCGATCGAGTTTGCCCGTCAGAAGATTCGCGCCAATGCTCTCTGCCCCGGTCCTGTCCAGACACCGCTCCTGGAAGAACTCTTATCTGATCCAGCACGGAAGCAGCGGCGCATGGTTCACATCCCCCCTGGTAGACTCGCGCAGGCAACCGATATCGCGCAGGCGGCTCTGTTTCTAGCAAGCGATGACGCTGCCTATGTTAACGGCACAACCTTCCTGGTGGATGGTGGCATTACCTCGGCTTACGTCACCCCCGAATAGCCTAAAATTCCAATCGGTTGGCCGCTTGTGAGGTGGACATCTTGCCTGCCAAGCTAAATGAACAACTGAACAATTCCCGTTTCTTACGTTTCTTAAAAGAGATAGGGCGATCGTCTGCGTGGACTCGATCGTTGAGGCTTCCTGCCGAAATTGAAAAAAGAAAGGCGAAAGGCATCTCGGACGGATTCGCGTGGCGTTTCTATCCCTTCAGCATCATAGGTTTTCAGTCGGCGGAGACCGTTTAGATCCAGAACACTAAATCCGACTTTCGAGAAGATGGGCAGCAAGCAAAAGAGAAACGTATCGATCGTTTGATTAAATACTCCCCAGCCGGACGGACCTAAGATCCAGACGGTCGGATAGCTGATCCACAGCACGGTAAAGTAAGCGACAAGCTTGTCATAGTGCCTGGCAAGTTCTCTGGTCTGGAGCTGAGTTTTTGCCCGCAGCGGATTCCAGATGCCCCACAGCACAACCAGAAACGCGACCACCCCGCAGATATACCAGAGGTATCTGACCCAATCGCGCTCTGACAAATCTGCAATTAGCCCGGTCGCAATCACGATTACTTGCGTACTCATCAAAAAGCCAATCAGCGTCCAGTCTTTCTTTTTCAAATCGTGCATTGCCGTCCAGGACAGGGAGAGCAACAGCAAAGGCGTAGTCACAATCCAGTCGAGATAGCGGGCATAGTGGGTAATTTGTCCTGCCACTTCGAGCTTGCCCTGCCCGATCGCCATTGCCATATACGCCAACCCTGACCAGATCGGGATGAAGATAGCAACCAGATATTCGTACTGCGGCACACCCTTGGGATTGCGGCTCAGTATCCAGAAATACAGCGCACCGATCGCCATCACCGCAACGTAGCTCCAGTGCATCACCGTTTGCCAATCCATCGTGATCTCCTCTATCAGGGTTATGTATTGAATTGATTGGGTTTAATTGATTGGGTTTAATTTAATTGAGTTTGATTGCGTTATGGGTCGGGCTCGATATCCGGTTAAAGATTCGATCGCAAAACAGGGCATAAGCGTGAGCCTGCTTAAAATGCGCGATCGCCGTTCGTGCAGTCCAGATCTTTTGATTTCGGCTATCATGCCTGATGATGCGATCGGGCTACTACCTTCTAGAGGAAGAATTTGCTAGAGGAAGAATTTGTGATGTAACGCTGTCGCTCACGCAACTTCAAAAACGTTCTTCTAAACTGTCAAGTAATATGTCTGTCCCTCTGATTGGAATCACTGCCTATAGCCGCAACGAAGCTGGAGAAGTTTCCCTTCCCGGAGCTTATCTAGATGCCGTATTGCTTGCAGGTGGAACGCCGTTGATTCTGCCACCTCAGCCGATTACCGAAGCGCAGGTCGATCGCATTCTAGATTCGATCGATGGCTTGATTTTTGCTGGTGGCGGCGATATCAATCCGTCGATGTATGGTGGCGAAAATCATCCGACGCTGTATCTGATGGATCAAGAGCGAGATGAGTTTGAGCTGGCGTTAGCCCGTGCTGTGCTGAAGCGAAATTTACCCACGCTGGGTATTTGTCGAGGAATGCAGATTTTGAGCGTGGCAAGCGGGGCAGCTCTGATTCCCCATGTACCTGATGTTTATGGAGAGTCGATCGCCCACAGGCTAGATCATCCTCGTCGCCCGATTCATCATCCAGTCATGCTTGTCCCTGATAGCCAGATCGCTCAAATGATGGCCAATTCGGAAGTCACCGTTATGTCATGGCATCATCAGGCAGTGCGGCAGGTTCCTCCCGGTTGGCGATCGGCGGCATCCGCATCCGATGGACTGGTGGAAGCGATCGAGCGAATCGACCAACCCTGGCAAATTGGGGTGCAGTGGCATCCCGAACTGTCTCCCGAAGATCCTGCTCATCAGCGCATTTTTCAGGCGTTTGTGCAGGCAGCAGCAGATTCAAAGCAAGCAGTAGCAGATTCAAAGCGGGGTTAAAATCCATCGATCGGCTCATTTTTAGGAATAAGCCTGTCCGCCTTTAGATAGAAGAATGCGATCGACCAGGAGAGTAGTCTTATCACAATTACTGTGTCTGGGAAAACTCGCTATGCAACGTTCTGGTAAAAGAGCAGACAATCAACCAAACTATTTCATTGAATATCTGTCGCTTGCTCCTGTTTTAGCTGTTGTCTCCGTCTCCGTTGCGCTCTCCACCTTCATCATTATTAATTCCTACTTCCCCGATCTACTGTTCCACCCCATGCCGTAGACCGTAGATTCAACTTCAGCTTCTATTTTGTTTAAAACTCAACGATCGATTCATCAATGGGAGAACGGAAGAAATTCGGTTTCTCCCATTTTTTATGTTTCTAATTTTTTATGTTTCTAAGTTGCATCCCAGCAAGCGTCTGCTTACAAAACTGACTATCAGCCTAAACGCTCTAAACTTTACCCAATACATGCTTAATCCGTCTGTCTAAGTACACTTTTGCCTTGCTAAATGCTTTTAGAAAAACATCGTTTAAGGTTCCAGGAACTTGCCGCCAGCCGCCTTGCCTTCTCGATAGAATTAACAAAGTAAACTTCTGTTAAGCAGACCTGCGAAACCAACTTGGATGGCAGCACCAATATGGCAGCACAAACCCCAAACTCGATCGCCTTTCTGCGCCATGCGGCAGCCCGTCCAATTTGGGTACAGGCGATCGGGCGATTGCTGTATCAGGTGGGCTATACGGCGATTCAGTTTTACACGCCGCTGCTGTTTGTGAGTCAAAAGGGGCTGTCTGCTACCACGGTTGGGGTTGCGCTTGGAGTCGGCTCGCTTGCAGGCGTGGTCGGGCATTTGCTGGGCGGGTATCTGGCGGATGCTCCTGCCTATGGGCGAAAGCGTGCCCTGCTGTTTGCAGCAATGTTGGCGATCGTCTCAGCCCTGATGCTGGCAGTCCTGCCCACCTTTGTGATGCTGATGGTTGCGAATTTGCTGCTGGGTTTGAGTGCGGGGTGTTACTGGACGGCGGCAGATGCGACTGTGGTGGATGTCACCCTGCCCGAACAGCGACAGGCTGCATTCGCACTGCTGGTTCTGGCAGATAGCGTGGGGGGCGGATTAGGCGTTTGGGGCGGCGGGATGATCGCTCAACAAATGCAATGGCTATTTGGACTCAGTGCAGTGCCGATCGTGTTCTTTCTCATCCTGACTCAATTTGCGATGCGCGAAACTCAGGAATTTCAGCCGGGAGCCGATCCGCTGAGCGGGTTTGGAATTGCCCTGCGCGATCGATCGCTGCTGCTGTTTGTCCTGGTGAATATTTTGTTTACGACCTACATTGCGCTGGTAAGCAGTACACTGCCGCTTTATTTGACTCGCCTGAGTGCTGCCAATGCCGTTTCCCCAGAACAAACCGTGAGTGATGTGGCACAGCTTTTTACCGGCTGTTATATCGGGCTGGGAGCAGTTTTGCAACTCCCGCTCGTGCAGGGGTTGCGCGGCTGGAGCAAAGTTCGTGCCCTGATGCTTTCGATGGGGCTGTGGGGGGCTGGCTTTCTGCTGGTTTGGCTAACAGGAGCAGCGTCGCTTCCTCTGGGCGGAATGATTGCGGCTCTTGCGGTTTTGTCGATCGCAAGCATCATTTATAAACCTTTTGCTCCGGCGATCGTGGCAGAATTTGCGCCTGTTGCGCTGCGGGGCATTTATCTGGCCATCAGCTATCAGTGCTGGTCGATCGGCTATTTTGTGGGACCGATCGTGGGAGGTTGGGCGATCGATCAGGGGGTGAGTCAGCAGAGCTGGTTTTGGGCTGCCGGAACCACACTGCTCGGTTGGGTTGGGCTTCAGCGGCTTGCGCGGCATTCTGCCCAGAATTTTACCTTGCCGGATGAGCCAGAAACACAGATTGAACCAGACGGCTTAATCCAAGTAGCTGGCGGCTTTCCAGTCGAGGATGGGCGTTAGCGATTGCCAATCAGCTGATGTACTGCTAAGCTTACGCGCTGACCGTAGCGGCTCCAAGCTGTAGCGCATACAAATTGGCATAGATGCCGTGCTGCTGCATTAGTTCGGCATGGGTTCCGCGCTCAACGATCTGTCCCTGCTGCACGACCAGCACCTGATCAGCTTGGGTAACGGTACTCAGGCGATGGGCAATCACAAAGCTAGTGCGGTTTTTGAGCAATCGGGCGATCGCCTCCTGCACCAGTGCCTCGGTTCGGGTATCAATACTGCTGGTTGCCTCATCCAGAATCAAAATGCGCGGATCGATCAGCACAGCACGGGCAATGCTCACCAACTGTCGCTGACCCTGACTCAGGGGTGCGCCACGTTCGCCCAGTTGCGTCATGTAGCCTTCGGGCAGCGAGGTGATAAATTCATGCACGTTGGCAAGCTGGGCTGCCGCCTCAATTTCTGCCTGAGACGCAAAGGGATTGCCAAACGCAATATTGTCTGCCACGGTGCCGCCAAACAGGATGTTATCTTGCAGCACAATCCCAATCTGACGACGCAGGCTGGCTTGGGTCACAGAGCGAATGTCGATCCCGTCGATCTTGACCGCGCCGCCCGTTACGTCATAGAACCGCAGAATCAGGTTGATAATTGTACTTTTTCCGGCTCCGGTTTGCCCCACGAGCGCGATCATTTGTCCCGGTTCTGCCTGCAAATTAACGCCTTTCAACACCAGCTGATCGGGCTTGTAGCCAAACTGCACCTGCTCAAATCGGACTTCTCCTCGAATGGGCGGCATCTCGATCGCATCCGGTGCATCCCTGAGCTGAGACGGTTCATCCAGCAGCAGAAAAATTCGCTCCAGCCCTGCCAGAGCCGACTGCGCCTGCGTATAAAACTGACTGAGAATCTGAATTGGGCGAAAAAACTGCTGCACATACAGCAAAAATGAAGTCACCGTTCCCACCGTGACCGTTCCCTGCACTGCCAGATAACCGCCATAGGCCAATACACCCGCGGTTGCCAGCGTATTGAGAAAATCGATCGACGGGAGAAACGCTGCCGTAATTGCCACTGCTTCCACATTCGCATCACGATTTGCCGCATTCAGGCTTTCAAACTCCTCGATGTTGAGCTGCACCCGGTTAAATGCCTGCGCTTCGCGAACGCTGGTTATGTCTTCCTCTAGCTTGGTCGAAAGTTCGCCGATCGTCTGACGGGTAACGCGAAATCTGGCTCTTGCCCAACGCGCAAACAGCCCCGTTGTCATAATCATCAGCGGCACAACTAGATTGCTCAGCAATCCCAGCCGCCAGTCGATCGCAAACATCGCAATCACAATGCCAACCAGGCTGAATGAATTGCCCAGCATTTGGGCGATCGTTTGGCCAAACGCCTGATTCACCGTGTTTACGTCATTCAGCAGGCGGCTCATTAAATCCCCGGCTTCACTGCGATCGAAGAAGCTAATCGGCAGGGCTTGAATTTTGTTGAAAATATCTTGCCGGAGCTGCGCCAGCAATCGCTGCATGATCCAGCCGACGCGAATAATTTGCCCGCGAATTGCGATCACGCCCAGCAGATAAATCCCTGCCAACCCCGCTAGCAGCAGCAGCAGCCCGGACAAATTTCCCTGTGTGATCAGGTGATCGATCGACCAACCAATCAAAAACGGTCCCAAAGATAGCGAAGCTGCCCCAGTCGCAACCAGCAGCAGCGCAATCGGAATTTCTTTGCGATAAGGGCGAAGGTACTGCAAAAAGCGATGCAGCGTAGAAATCTGCTGGTTCACCTTCTGATCGGAGGCAATGACGGGGGCAGTCCCTCTCATGAAGCGGTTACTCGATCGATTAACTCTAGCGATCGTAGATCAAAAACCCAGAAATCTCGAATCCTTTGGCATCTCGATCGATTTATGCGTCTGCCCCGTCACAGATAGACCGTCAGCAATACCATCACTGATAAAACCATGCCCTACTCGATCGGGATAGAGTTAACATCTACGGGATCAGCCGATGAACTCGTGCTGGAACTCGTTTGGGATGCAACCTCACCTTTGTTTTTGACGCGATCGAGAACGAGCTGAGACACTTCGGCAAACAGCAGCGTGACCAGCACCGCATCATCAAGCTGTCCGATAATCGGAATAAAATCAGGCAAAAAGTCAAACGGCATGAAGAGATAAGCCAGCGTTCCGGCAATAATCCACCAGCGATATTTCGGATTACGAATCGTGTTGCGATACCAGTCGTACATGCTTCAGCTCCTTAAACTACTCTTTAATTCTGACAAGAATTCGATGAATTAAACATCTTAAAAAAGGCTGGAAAGCCGATCGTCCTTTATGGAGAAACCCGATGGAATGCGTTTGCGGAAAGAAGCAATTGAACTGATTGCAAGCCAGGCATCTTAACGCAACCTGATTAGAAGAAAATCTCTCTCCAAGTAGATCAATTCTCTAAAAGAATTCGCCGAACAAAATGCAAAGCCTCAGCAAAGATTTTTCCTGCTGAGACTCCACCCATTCATCCAATTCAAGCCAATCAACGATCGCGACAAAGACTACAGAAGTCTAAAGATAAACGGATAGTGAACTCCCTGATTGGGATTGCTAAGGCATTGGCTGATTGCCCAGATCGTCAAACCCCAGTGAACCAGGAACCAAATTCCACCCGCTAAGCCAAATGTAATAAACGAAAGCGGAATCAGAAGAATGCCGTATAGCCAGACGTTGAAGTGAAAGTTCAAAGCTTCTTTCGCATTTTGCTTCACGACTGGATCTTCTACAGCAAACAAAATGGCAGCAGGAACAATCACAGATACCAGCAAACCGCTGAAGAAAATGGAGCCGTGAGCCAAAATTGATAGCAGTTTTCGCTTATCTGTGTCGTAAAGACCTTGCATTCCTGTATCCTCCAAGCGCATTAAGTATCTTGCTGAGATATTTTTATTTTAGCGATCGATTTTTTGCCTTTCTATCGCAGCATCCGGCAGAAAGGGTAAGGCTTACCGTACTGATTAGCCGTATTTTAATAGCCGCACAATCCTCGCTCAATTTTGCTCTATCGCAGGGAATAAGTTCCGAGAGAACTTGCAATTGCTGCTTTAATGTCGCTCACCAACTGATCAATTCGCTCAAACGTCGTCGCCCAAGAACACATAAAGCGAACACCGCCAGAGCCAATAAAAGTATAAAACTGCCAGTTTTTCGCTTGCAGTGTTTCAATTACAGGCTGCGGCAGCTCCACAAATACGCCGTTCACCTGACGCGGACAAAGTATTTCAACTGCTTCAAGCTGTAAAAGCTGTTTTTCCAGGTATTCCGCGCAGCGATTGGCGTGTTGGGCATTTCGCAGCCACGCGCCCGTTTCTAGCAGACCCAGCCAGGGAGCAGCAATAAAGCGCATCTTGGAGGCAAGCTGGCCTGCCTGTTTGCAGCGAAACGCAAAGTCTTCTGCCAAAGCTTTGTCAAAAAAGAGAATCGCTTCGCCGATCGCCATGCCGTTTTTTGTACCGCAAAAGCACAGTACATCCACTCCCGCCTTCCAACTTAGCTCTGCCGGAGTTTTGTTCAGGGCAGCGACCGCATTGGCGAACCTTGCGCCGTCCATGTGCACCCGCAAATGGTGCTGCTGAGCAACCTGTTTAATGGCTTGCAGTTCGGCGATCGAATATACCGTCCCTAACTCAGTCGCCTGGGTAATGCTCACCACTTTCGGCTTTGGATAGTGAAGATCATCGCGGCGAGCGGCAATACTGGCGATCGATTCTGGGGTTAACTTACCGTTTGCGCCCTTGCCCAGGAGCAGCTTTGACCCATTGGACGCAAACTCCGGCGCGCCGCATTCATCGGTTTCAATGTGGGCGACTTCATGACAAATAACGCTGTGATAAGACTGACAAAGAGCCGCCAGCGACAGGGAATTGGCTGCCGTGCCGTTAAATACGAAAAAGACTTCGCAATCCGTCTCAAACAACTCCCTAAAATGATCCGTTGCTCGCTCTGTCCAGATATCGTTGCCGTAGGCAGGCGCAGCTCCCTGATTGGCTTGCAGCATATAATCCAGGGCTTCAGGACAAATGCCGGAATAGTTATCGCTGGCAAACTGTTCGGGTAGGGCAGAAGGGCGATCGATCGAGATCATAATGACGGATTGCTTGCAGGGGAGGAACTTCTTCACGATATCGCAGCCATTTATGCAGGAGAGCAATTATCCGTGAGTTGTCCCGCTTGGCATTAGCGTACCTGTCAAATCTGCATTCTGAAGATTCGCCTGATTGATATTCGCGCTGACTAAAACAGCTTCACTCAAATCCGCTTCGCTCAGGTTTGCCCAACACAGGTTTGCCCGATACAGATTTGCCCGCCGCAAATTTGCTCCACGCAGCGAAGTCCAGCTTAGATTGATGCCTCTGGCGTTGGCCCGTCCCAGGTTAGCGTTGATTAAATTGGCATTGATAATGCGGGCGCGGCTCAGGTCGGCTTCCCGCAAATCGGCTTCTTCCAGACTGGCTCCATGCACCATTGCATTCGTTAAAGTCGCCCCTTCCAAAATGGCACCGGTGAGATTGGCGTTCGACAGGTTGACGCCTTCCAAAATGGCGCGGGTCAGGTTGGTTGCCAGCAGCTTTGCCCGGTGAAAACTGGTGTGACTGAGATTTGCCTCGACAAAGTTTGCCCGGCTCAGGTTTGCCTCCCCAAAGTTAGCTTCGGGTGAATTGCTGCGATCGAAGTTTGCCCCAATCAGCTTCGCGCTCCGCAGTCCGGCTCGACTCAAATCGGTTTCTAACAAATTTGCCTGTGTCAGATCTGCCCCGATCAGATTGACTTCTAAAAGCGTTGCATGGCTCAAATTGGCTTCGATCAGCTTGGCTTCGCGCAGATTAGCTGAGCTAAGGTCTGCCCCTTTCAAAATTGCCTGGCTCAGATCTGCTCCGCGCAGGTTAATGCCGCGTAAATCACGATCGCTTAAATCACATCCTGCCAGCACAAGTTCTCGGAAGTCTCGCTCTCCTGCAGCGTAGCGGTCTAGCAGTTCTTCGGTTTGCATAAGGCAGCATGATGGGGGCGGTAATGAAGCTGAATGAACTTTAGCTTGCCCTGAAACGCTGCAAATTCTCGCTTTTTCTAAGGAGGATCTGGAGCAGACGAAAAGCCTGTGCGCTCTGAAGTGCCCTGGTACAATGGGTTCAATTTTGACTAGAACAGCGTCAAAAAACTTGAACTGTCCTAGCAGAAGTCGATCGATTTGTACCTTCTCTCCAGAAGAAAGTCAGCGCAAATTAGAACCATACTGATTCACGCTTCAGGAGAAATGGATGTACGGAAGATTTAGCGTGCCTGCACAGGACTCGTTTTTAGCAATGCGTGTTCCGGGAAACAAGCTCTGAGCGCATGAGAATCTGAGAAAATCAGAAACAGACCTGACCGATGACCCCTTCGGCGAACTGCGAAGCAACCGACTCAAAACGGAGCGCCGAACTCAAACCTAGATTCAAAATATCGAACAGCGAAGGAAAAGCGAATGCCTGACAATTTACGCAGTCAAATCATTACCCAAGGCGTGCAGCGATCGCCTAACCGAGCCATGTTGCGGGCAGTCGGGTTTAACGACGAAGACTTCACGAAACCGATCGTGGGAGTCGCTAGTGCCTACAGCACGATCACGCCCTGCAATATGGGAATCGCGCCGCTTGCCGAACGCGCCCAGGAAGGAATCCGGGCTGGAGGAGGAATGCCGCAGATTTTCGGCACAATCACTGTTAGCGATGGCATCTCGATGGGAACCGAGGGCATGAAGTATTCGCTCGTGTCGCGGGATGTGATTGCTGACTCGATCGAAACAGCCTGCAATGCCCAGAGTATGGACGGTGTACTGGCGATCGGCGGCTGCGACAAGAATATGCCGGGCGCGATGATTGCAATGGCGCGAATGAACATTCCGGCAGTTTTCGTTTATGGCGGCACGATCAAACCCGGACATCTCGAAGGCGAAGACCTGACCGTGGTGAGTTCGTTTGAAGCCGTGGGACAGTACAGCGCAGGCAGAATTGACGAAGTGCGGCTGATGTCAGTCGAGCGCAACGCCTGCCCGGGGGCGGGTTCCTGCGGCGGGATGTACACGGCAAACACGATGTCTTCGGCATTTGAGGCAATGGGCATGAGCCTGATGTATTCCTCGACGATGGCAGCGGAAGATCCCGAAAAAGCAGACAACACACTGCTGGCAGGCAAGGCACTGGTCGAGGCGATCCGAGCAAACCGTCGTCCGCGAGACATCATTACGCGCAAGTCGATCGAGAATGCCATCTCGGTCATTATGGCGGTGGGTGGCTCGACGAATGCGGTGCTGCACTTTCTGGCGATCGCCCATTCTGCTGGAGTGCCTTTGGCGATTGATGACTTTGAAACCATCCGGCAACGGGTTCCCGTCCTGTGTGACCTGAAGCCCTCCGGTCGCTATGTTGCCACGGATCTGCACCGGGCAGGCGGCATTCCCCAGGTGATGAAAATGCTGCTGAACCAGGGCTTGCTGCACGGCGACTGCATCACGATCACCGGAGAGACGATCGCCGAACTGCTCAAAGACATTCCCGATAACCCGCGCCCCGACCAGGATGTGATTCGCCCCTGGGATCGTCCGATGTATCCGCAGGGACACTTAGGCATTCTCAAAGGCAATCTTGCGACGGAAGGATCAGTCGCCAAGCTGACGGGCATCAAAAACCGCAAAATTACCGGACCTGCACGGGTATTTGAATCCGAAGAATCGTGTCTAGACGCAATCCTGGCAGGCAAGATTCAGCCCGGAGACGTACTGGTGATTCGATACGAAGGTCCAAAAGGCGGTCCCGGCATGCGCGAAATGCTGGCTCCCACGTCTGCAATCATTGGCGCTGGCTTAGGCGATGCAGTCGGACTGATTACTGACGGTCGCTTTTCTGGCGGTACCTACGGCATGGTCGTGGGTCACGTTGCCCCAGAAGCTTATGTGGGAGGGACGATCGCCTTGGTTCAGGAAGGGGATCAGATTACGATCGATGCCGACCAACGCCTGCTGCACCTGCACGTCTCTAATGAAGACCTGGCAGACCGCCGCGCTCAGTGGACCCCACCCGCACCTCGCTATCAACGGGGCGTTTTAGCGAAGTATGCCAAGCTGGTTTCTACCAGCAGTCTGGGGGCCGTGACGGATCTGAATGTGCCGTAGAAAGGATGAGGGAATGGAGAGATGAGGAGATAAGGGCAGCGTCAGTTGCTTCATCCTCTGCTCCAGAAAAGCTGTAAGGGCGAGGCGGCTGCGACAGGACTTTTGACCAAGCTGTTCTCCGGGCACAAATCTCCTGGTGTAAAAAACACGACCGCAACTGCTTCACCCCTTATAACGATGCCCTACCGATGCTCTAGCTTTTAGCCGTGCTTTCTTGGAGCTGCGGGAGCTGAATCACATAGCGGAAGCCTTCTTCGGGCGATCCCTGCATCGTAATGCAGCCCTGGTGCATCTCGACAAGCTGATGACTGAGCATCAGACTCAGACCTTCACGCGATCGAGACTGGTTGGAAAGATTGCTGTGCGGCTCAGAATCCAGCAGCCCGAGCGAGGATTGCCTGCCAGCATGATTGGCAAAAAGCTTGCCAGAGCTTAAGTCTGAGTTTGACTGCTGTTTCCACGGCTCCGAGGAAAAGGAATTGGAGCTTGAGCCAGGATAAGACAGGGGAGCGAGGTCAGTAATCGGCAAGCCGTCTCCTAACCAGGGATGGGAAGTCCAGATCATGAGATGAAGGGCGTTCTGGCGGCGCGAACCGTGAATCCGAATCACGCTGTCAGAACTAGAAGACTGAATCACATTAAAGACAAGATGGTAAAGAATTTGCCGAACTTTGTCTTTGTCAAGCATCCAGAAGCGAAGACCCGGCTCTACCGTGAGCTGAATGCGCTGTTCCCGACGGTGGGCTGCCTGGTTGAGGCTGCTGATGGTGAGCTGACACAGCATTTCTACATCGACCGGTGAAAGCGTCAGTGTGGTGCTGCGATCGTTCAACACGCCCAGTTCTACGATTTCATTAACCAGCGATAGCAGATATTGTCCGCTGTTATGGATAATGTCAATGTACTCCTGCTGTTTATCGGTCAGTGCGCCGTAAATTCCCTGACTCAGCACCCGCGCCATGCCCAGGATCGAGGTGAGCGGTGTCGAGAGCTCCTGCGTCATCTGGCTGATCAAATCTGCTTTCACCAGAGTCGGGTTCTCAGATGGACTGGACGAAGCTGGCTCGCTGGCAGCAGAGGGAAGCAGTAGAGCGGTCTCTTTGATTTCGCTAGAACCGGGATGGGGTTGCTGATTGAGCAGCCAGTTTCGCTCAAATTCGCTGATGCTCCAGCGTGCCATGAGTTCTAGAAACTGAATATCGCGACTGGTAAACTGGCGTAGAGCCAGATCCATTACTGCCAGCACGCCCAAACAGCGACCACGAGAATCAACAACCGGAACGCCCAGATAAGCGCGAATGCCATACTGCTGGAAAAGAACGCTGCTGGAAAATCGATCGTCTGCCGCCGTATCAGGAACCGTTAAAGGACGCTGACTCTCAATTACCTGGAGAAATAAACCTTCGGTGCGTGGAAGCTGACGAGAAGCCGCAAGCTGGTTCATCAAGCCAATTCGCGATAAACCAACTGCTGCCTTTAGCCAGACTCGATCGCGATCAAGCAAACCAAAGGTACAAATTGGCATTTCTAAAAAATGAGCTGCCGTTTGAGTTGCCTCATCAAAGATGGGCATTGTTTCTGCTTCTAAAAGTCCTAGTTCTAATAAGGCTTGCATCCGATGTTGCTCTGATTCCAAATGGACGGCTGGATCGATCGAGTATTGCGGTTTATGCTCAGGGTTCTTCATAACAACCCTTCCTTTGGTAGGCAGGTTTAAGCCATCGAATCGAGAGGGATCGATGGGGGGTGCGATAAATCCATACTTCCCGGACGGATTGCATCTTGAACAGATGAATTAAAGCGATTGTGAATTTCCGAGCTTTCCAGGATCTTTTATTGGTTGAGTGATGATCAAGGTTCCGTAAAATTACCTGCACCGTTTAGTAAAAAAAAGATTAGAGCAGGGTGAAATGGAGTGAATCGAGCGAACAATAGCCATTTTTTAGGCAGCCCAAGGCATTACAAAGACCCTGCCCTTGATGCAAAGCGCAGTCGCTACTCGCTCTAGTTAGTAACGAATAGATATAACAGATGTTTACAACTTATTAGTGAGCTGTTTCCCCAAGGAAAGGTTTACAGCGGAAATGCGGTAATCGATCGCAGAAATTTGAGAAATATTTGAGATTCTGAGTAGGATTTCAGAAGGATTCGAGCTGCTCTATTGCCTCCTTAATCCTCGAATTACGGAGGACTTCAGAACCAGAATAAGACATCGTTTCAGCACGACTGAAGGCAATTCGGAAAACAATTAGGCCTTCAAATATTCCCTTGAAGCAACAGAACTGGCAGCCCAATTGCGCCCCTGTAGAACACCGTTGATCGCCAGAGGACGCTTTTTGGTAAAGGGGGCAAACTATGCCGATCGCAAACTGGTGCAGGCTTGGCTGGCTTCAGTTTGCTGGAGTTGGTGCATGTGGCTAAACAGCTTCCAGCAGTATTGCTCTGGCAAGCCGCAAGTAACCGCGCCGCGCAGCACGACATTAAAATACCAGTCGTTGGGTGCGTGTTCTTCGGTGAGCTTTTCAATCACGGTATAGGTGCGAACGTGAGCATAGCGGTGTCCCTGGCTCACCACTTCGATCGTTTCGTGACGATAGCCTTTTTCTCGCTCATCGAGCCGATCGCTCAGCCGCTGGGGGAGCCGATACAGCACGCCTTCCACCTGCGATCGCCCGTCTTTCACAATATCCAATACACCGCAGTTGCGAAGCTGCGATCGTTGGAAAAACCCCAGTCGATAACCGCTAAGCGTTGCATGACCGACGACGTAAGGGTGCATTTTCTCGCCGAGCGATCGCTTCAGGTCTACCGGACACATACAGGAACCGTAGGCAAAGTAATAAAAGGACGGTTCGATCGCTTGGAGGCTGCGGGAAAACCGATGCGACGAGAGAGATTCCATACGGGATGCGAGTCAGGAAAGAGAGATTAAGAAATAACCTGATCCTAAAGCCTTGATTACCCAGGAATTGTATCAGATATATCGGAGGATTGCCACATATCCCGACCAACGAACCGGGGTATGGGAAGAGTGAAGATTGGGGGCAGGTGTTCGGTAAAATCGTCTGATGATCAATTCCGACTCTTTCTTCCAAATTCCTGATTCTGCCTGGACGCGATCGATCGGTTCTGGTTGGGATCATCCTTACACCGTTCGCTATGCCAGCAATATCGATGATGGTCCCTGGCACGGAATGCCGCTGGGTGGCTTTGGGGCCGGCTGTATTGGGCGATCGTCCCGCGGCGATTTTAATTTGTGGCATATCGACGGCGGCGAACACTGGTTTGGGTCGATGCCTGCCTGCCAATTTAGTGTGTTTGAGCAGGAGGGTAATCAAACCCAAGCATACGCGCTCTGTACTGAAGCCCCTACAGATGGAACATTAGGGGCATGGCAATGGTACGGGGAAATGGCAGAAGAACAGGACAAGGGAGACTATGCTGCGCTGTATCCGCGAAGCTGGTTTACTTACCGCAACAGGTTTCGAGCGGAGATAGTGTGTGAGCAGTTTTCCCCGATCTGGGCAGAAAATTATCGAGAAAGCAGCTATCCGGTGGCGGTGTTTTTGTGGACGGTGCGAAATTCGGGCGATCGTCCCTTAACGTTGAGCGTGATGCTGTCCTGGCAAAATATGACGGGCTGGTTTACGAACGCGCTAAAGTCGCCCCAAGCCAAAGTGCGAGATGATGGCAGTCCGGTGTATGAGTATCAGCCGCGCATCGGGGAAAGTGTCGGAAACTTTAATCAGGTTCAGGCGGATGGGGGCGGGATTGGCTGTGTGATGGGTCGGGTTTGCACAGGTGATCCAGCAGAAGGCGATGGGCAATGGGCGATCGTCACTGATGCCAACGCAGGCGAAGTGTTTTATCACAGCCGATGGAATCCGATCGGGGATGGCGCGGATCTGTGGCAGTCCTTCAGTCGAGATGGATCATTGCCCAATACTCACGACGAAACTCCGGCAGGGACAGGCGAACAAATTGGCGCAGCCATCGCAGTGCGAATCACGCTGGTTCCCGGTGAGGTGAAGCAGATTCCCTTTGTGCTGGCGTGGGATTTTCCGGTGACGGAGTTTGCTGAGGGAACTTCTTATTTTCGTCGCTATACCGATTTCTTCGGGCGGAGTGGAGACAATGCCGGGTCGATCGCTCAAACGGCCCTTGCTCAATATCCGCAGTGGCGCGAGCAGATTCAGCAGTGGCAGCAGCCGATCCTCGATCGCTCGGATTTGCCGCAGTGGTTCAAGATGGCGTTATTTAACGAGCTGTACGACCTGACCAGCGGCGGAACTTTGTGGAGTGCGGCAAGCGATCGAGATCCGATCGGGCAATTTGCCGTTCTGGAATGCCTGGACTATCGCTGGTATGAAAGCTTGGACGTGCGGCTCTATGGCTCGTTTGCGCTGCTGCTGCTGTTTCCCGAACTGGATAAAGCGGTGATGCGGGCCTTTGCCCGAGCGATTCCGACCGCAGACGATACGCCCCGCGTGATTGGCTATTACTTCACTCAGAAAATGGAAAGCCCGATCGCCCAGCGCAAAACGGCGAACGCAACGCCGCATGATCTGGGTGCGCCAAATGAGCACGTCTGGGAGAAGACCAACTACACCAGCTATCAAGACTGCAACCTGTGGAAAGACCTCGGCTCCGATTTTGTGCTGCAAGTGTATCGCGATTTTGTGTTTACGGGCAGCCAGGATATAGCGTTTTTGCGGGAAAGCTGGGGGGCGATCGTCGCCACGCTGGACTACCTGAAAACCTTTGACCTGGACAATGACGGCATTCCCGAAAACTCCGGCGCACCCGATCAGACCTTTGATGACTGGCGATTGCAGGGAGTCAGCGCGTACTGTGGCGGACTGTGGATTGCGGCGTTAGAGGCAGCGATCGCGATCGGGCAAGTTCTAGACAAAGCAGATGGAGCGGTAGACGGGCGAAAACAACAAAGCGAGATTTATCAGGGCTGGTTGGGGCAAGCGCGATCGGTTTATCAGGAAAAGCTGTGGAACGGACAGTATTACCGTCTAGATAGCGGCAGCGGTTCAGCAGTGGTGATGGCGGATCAGCTTTGCGGGCAGTTTTACGCGCGGTTGCTGAGTTTGCCAGATGTTGTGCCAGAGGACTGTGTGCGATCGGCGTTAAAGTCGGTGTATGAAGCTTGTTTTGTCAACTTTAATCAATATGTCGCGGCGAGCCGTGAAAAATCAGGGGAATCAAGAGAGGCATTTGTGGCAATCGGGGCGGCAAATGGAGTGCTGGCTGATGGGTCTCCGGTGAATCCTAATGATACGCATCCGCTCGAAGTCTGGACGGGGATTAATTTTGGGCTGGCAGCTTTTATGCTGCAAATGGGAATGCGATCGGAAGCGATGGCAATTACGGAGGCAGTGGTGCGGCAGGTTTACGAGAACGGACTACAATTTCGCACGCCGGAGGCGATTACAGCAGCAGGAACCTTCAGGGCGAGCCACTATCTGCGGGCAATGGCAATTTGGGCGATTTACTGGCTATTTTGATTTTCAGCGATTCTAAGTTTTTTTCTGGAATCGCGGAACACTCGGCTCCTCCTCAAGTCATAGGTAGCAGCTTATTTACTGAAGCTAGCATCCCCCATCGGGGAGAGGATTTCTTGCAGTCCTTATATCGTTTGCTGCTTTGCCGGGTTGCCCCTGCTTAGGTCATCAGGAGGATTTATGTCAAATCGTTTTGCGTCTGGGGCGTTCCCTCAGGCTCGCTCGAATGCGTCGTTTCAGCTACAAACGGATTCGCCGCTATTCCAGAAAGTTCAGCCAGAGACTCAGCGCAAGTTTCTGAAAGTAAGCAGTTCAAGAAATTCGCCCTTCCAAAAGATGCGGTTTGCTCAGTCAGGCAACAGTACTGGCAGTCTGAAGATTCAGCCCATTAGCGCAACGGCAACGGCAAATCAAGGCTTAGCTGGCAACAGCTTATCGACTGCCAATAATCTGGGCAACCTGAGCGGACGAGCGGAACTCACCTGGAATGGCTCGATCGGCGGCAGCACGACGGATCAGTATTTTCGGATGAATCTGTCTCGATCGCTGCGGTTTCGACTTACTCTGAGTCAGCTTAGTGCCAATGCGGATCTGTCAATCGTGCGGCAAAACGGCGATTCCGTGGCGCGATCGTTGCGGGGCGATCGGCAAGATGAGCGAATCGAAGGCAACCTGCGGGCGGGAACTTATTTTATTCGCGTTTCGGCAGGCACCACTAGCACCAACTACACGCTGAAGCTGAAAGGATCAGGATTTGCCAGCGATGCCGGAAATACTACCCTGTCTGCCTTGGATGCCGGGAACATTAGCCGCCTTCAGCGCAGTTACCAGGGACGGGTAGATTCAAAAGACAACGCCGATGTCTATAAGTTTTCCCTATCCGAAGCTGGGCAAGTCGCGCTGAACCTGAAGGGTCTTTCCGAGGATGCCGATATTCAGTTGCTCAGCAGCACCGGGGCAGAACTGGGACGATCGGGCAGCGATGGACAAACAGAGGAAACGATTCAGCAGCAGCTTAATGTGGGCAGCTATTTTGTGCGAGTCACTCCGTTCGACTCCGATCGCGCCAACTATACGCTGTCGATGACAGGCGGCACTGGGGCATCAGCCGCTTATGTGCCAAGTCCTTCCCCGATTCCTGCACCCAGTCCAACTCCGGGTGGGGGAGCCACTTCGAGCGGTAGTGCTCCTGGAACCTCGCTCAGCACCGCATCTGTTCAATCTGCCGCTTTTTCACGCAGTGACCAGCTTAGTGCCAGCAATCGGGAAGACTTTTATCGCTTCAGCCTTTCCCAATCTGGGACATTCACGGCAAACCTGAGTGGCTTAACGGGCGATGCCGATGTGCGGCTGATTCAGGACAAAAACAATAACGGCGCGATCGATCCCGGTGAGGTGCTGGGCTGGCAGTGGGAATGGGGAGCTACCGGGGAATCAGTTCGCCGCTTTTTGTCTGCCGGAAACTACTTTGTGCAGGTAATGGGCTACGGTAACCAGTCCATGAACTACACCGTCAACACCAACTTCACGCCCTCCGGTAGCGACGATCGCAAATTCTCGATGCAGGTTAATTTCGCAGACGGGATAGAAAGCCTCAACTTCAACGTTCGTAATGCGATTACCGAAGCCGCTAAATTCTGGGAAAATGCCATCACCCACAGCAGCTTTAACGGTTCCCATCTGCTCCAAATTGACGTTCAGGGCGTGAATAGCCCCCAAGCCTGGCTGGCAGCCGCAACCAATCGATCGGGCGCGACCGATGCGAAAGGGAACTGGATGCCCACCACGGGAATTGTCCGTATCAACACCAGCTACAGCAATTCCTATAACTCTGATCCCAGCTACCTGAAAACGCTCGTGATTCACGAACTGGGTCACGTTCTGGGCATCGGCACACTTTGGGAGAAGCAAGGACGCAGCCTGATCGATCGCGGCAGCAACACCTACAAAGCAGACAGCTACGCAGGCAGGGCTTATGGCGAAATTTCCGGCATACTTGCGCCTAAAGCCATTCCGGTTGAAGCGGGCACGTTCGGTCACTGGGACGAAGGTAAATTTGGCGATGAGCTGCTGACTCCCTTTGCGGAAGGTGCAACCGTGAAGATGCCGCTGAGCCAGGTTACGCTTGCTTCGCTACGAGATATTGGCTGGAACGTCAACTACGGCGCGGCAGATAGTTTTTCCGTTACCCAGTCTGTGCTGGCTCCTGAGGGTCTGGTTCCCAGCGGCACGACGGTAAGTGGCTGCGGCTGTTCGATGTGTGCCAACGTGCGCTCGGCTGCGGGACTGGATGAAATTGGGTCTGGAAGTTTGATGGCAGCGATTACCGCGTAGCGAGCACTGCTTCACATCAGGGTTGCCTGATCCGCGATCGTTTCCTCCTTCTGACCCTGCTGAAAGCAAAAGCGGGATGCTAGATTGTGGCTAGGAGTCATTCATGCGAATGGTTCCTGGCTTTTCTTTTTCAGGCAAACCCGTTCAGGTTAAGCAATTAGCAATGGCAAGAGGCGATCAGATTTACGTGATGCGACCCCTCCTCAGCGTTGAGGGCGTTTACGAACATCATGGAATTGATTGTGGGGATGGCACGATAATTCACTACCACAAAGGCGATGATGCCGTGATTACGCGCACCACGATGGAGGCATTTGCCAGAGGCACCCCTGTTTACACCAAACAGCAGCCGCTTGCTTTTATTCCCGATATTGTGCTTCAGCGGGCAGAGAGCCGGCTGGGCGAACGGCAGTACAATCTGCTAACCAACAACTGTGAGCATTTTGCTAACTGGTGCAAAACAGGCAAAAACGAAAGCCAGCAGCTCATCAACTACGGCTTAGACTTGTCCCAAATTCGATCGCTTGACTCCCGCCGCATGATCGAAGAAGCTGCCCAGGGAGGCGATCCGGTGACTGCGATGCAGTTGCTCAACCACGCCCAGAGCAATATTTCTGTTGCTCAATCGACCCTGCAAGATCAATACAACCGGGCACAGCAAGACATGACCACCTGGGAACGAGTGGCAACGCTGGCGTTAAAGCAAAGCCGAGAAGACCTGGCGCGAGCAGCCTTGGAACGCAAAGTGCAGGCGAAGAAACAGGCAGAAGCCGCCAAAAATCAGCTTGCAGAATTGGTTGGTATTCGAACTACGCTCGATCGCAACAGCCTGCAAATTAAGCAGCGGCTCACCCCGGTTAGCTAACCATCGGGCTGCTGGACGGCTGCAGCTCTATCAGAAAGCCGAATGCTACTTATTCGCAACCGCCTCAGCAGGCAAGCACAGCAAATTATCACCGTAGGTGCGAATCAGCCCGCGCTGGCGCAGTTTGCCCATCAAGCGCGTGACCGTAACCCGGGTTGAGCCGATCGCGCTGCCAATCTGAGCATGGGTGAGTGACCAGGGCAGCCCGTAGCCTTCATCGCAGGGTTCGCCAAATTCTTCAATTAGCAGGGTGAGGAATCCGAGCAGGCGATCGATCGTGCGGCGTTGTCCCAGCGTGCTGAGCCAGAGCAGCTTCCGCTGATGCTGATAGCGAAAGGCATCCAGAACTTCGCGCCGAAAGTGGGGCCAGTTGTCCAGGTCGTGCCAGTAGAGCCAGATCACCGCCGTTTGATCGACATGAGCAAAACTTTGGAGGGTGAACGGCGACTGCGCCACAATCTCAAAGGGCTGACCTGCCCCAACAAATCCCAGAAATGCTTCTTCTGAATTGATCCGGGGTAAACGGGAGGACCCGCTGCTCACACTAGCACTCACCTGTGCCTCGCCAACCAGACGAACCGCTCCACGCTGTACCAGGTAAAGTAAACCTGCCCGTGCCGGAATTTTTTCGTCTTTGCTAAAGGTACGGTAGCGGTAATGCTCCTGTGCCCAGTCGAGAATACGCTGCCAGGTAAGAAATGGACGGGAGGTTTCTGAGGGTGAAGACACTGAATACATAAGGGGTGACTACAACAATCAGTAGAGATGGGGGACTCTGAACTGAACTGGACGATAATGAACAGAGAGAATAATCAACAGGGAGAACGGCCGAAGAGAATACAAAATCGATTTCTTTGAGTTGTGCTTTGTGCTAATTGCATCAGTTAATACCCGTAGAACGGCTTCTTTAAGCCTTACTTTGATCTGAATCTTGATATATTACAACCAAAGTTAAAAAATCGAGTTCAGCGAAATCGACCCGCTTCTCAGGAAGCACAATAATTCTACCGGGAGTGTTAGATTGCATACCATTCTATCTGCTGCTCTCCGATCGCGACTAGTTCATCGGATACAAAAAGCACTCCATACTGAGAAGCTTCAGCAGGATGGAAAAAGCCAGACGCTTCCGCTTAAGCAGACCCGACAAGGTAAACAAAAGCAGCTTGAGTACGTTTCAGCGGTTGCTCTGAGATATGCACAGCCCTTGCAGAAGCCAGCACTACAATTGGCGAAAGACCTGATGGAGAAGCTGAGCAAACCGCTCGAAAAACTCGATGCAACTTTGCAAGGAACACTGTCTGACGCGACCCTGGACGACCTTCAGAAACATTTCAATCTTGAAGTCGCACCTCCCGGCTGGGTCTTCTTTCGGCTTGCAGATCCTGGCTTGGCAATTTGGCTGCAATGCCTCGTCGATTACCCATTACCAGTTGCCGAGGATACCTCAACAACGCTGCTGGAGTCCCGATCTTTGATTCCAATGGCTGCGTCTGCCCGTAATTCTACCAGTGTTTTTCCGATACTGCACACCTACGCCCGATGTCATAGTGTGCTTCGTCTCGGTCAGCAACTTGGGCTGATACAGGCGATCGCAAGCTGTTCTCCGTCGGCGATCGTTAAACCTGACGCTTCCTTTTGCGGCTGGCAAATTCAGGCTCCGAAGCCCTTTCCCTGGCTGCTGCCCACCGGAGGCTTTCGCGGCAGCCAGCCCGCAGAGTGGCAGCTTGTTGAGCAAATTTGCGCCACTCTGGATCAACGAGCGGAGCTAGACGCTCAGTTCAACCCAATCTCCGATATAAAAGAAACTCTTAAGCAAGCCGATCGCCTCAGCCAGAGCTGGCAACTATTTTATGCGGCGTGTCGCATCGCCGACGAAGTAGGGCAAAACGACCCCGCGCAGGCACAGCTTCGACTGGGATTAACTTGGATTACTCAAAAGTTGCTGCACGAATTGCTGCGCTCGATCGAACTGCCAACTCCCCTGTTTCTCTAACAGCTCAAGCATCATTCTTGAGAGGCAGCCGCTTACTTCTATTATTAATCTGACATCATGCCTCTGACGGATTTTCTCCAAAAGCGTGACAAATCAAAACAGGTTTGTTATTCTATCCAATGTGTGAGGAGCGAACCAGCAAGGGCATCGAGACGAAACACGGTCAGTCGTCGATGCCCTTTCTGATATCAATTTTTTCTCACTTTGTCGGATTTTTATTAATACTTTGCTATTTTTTTATTAAAAAAGTTAATTAGTATTAGATTGGTTCCAATTAAGTTTTAAGAACCCGTTTTAAGTACAAGAAATTTAAGTGGCGATCGTGACGAGCGAGAAATAATTAGAGTTAGATCAGCAGCACAGATCCTGCGATAAATTACTCAATCAATCCCTAATTTGAGTTCTGGTTGAGTCCGGTCTGGCGCGATTCGATCGGCTTTTTTGTAATCGTTCGCAGCAGGTTGGTGACAGGGTGTTCGAGAGGCTGTCTGAAAAGTCATCATCCTGACCCGAACCACCCCCGCGCGGATCAAGGCTGGGGAACCAAACCATCGCTTAGTTTCGCAGTCCCCTGACGTTGAACCATTGAGGGGCGATGCAGCATGATTGATCCTGCTAAAACACCCCCTTGCACTCAATCTGGAAACAGCAAACTAAAGCAGATTACCGATCGAAAGCGTCGATTGATAGCTGCTCAAGATGCGTCCGGCTCCCCGCAACTGCTGAGAATAAGTGCGGCTGATTCGATCTTCGGTTTCAGCCAGGGTGTCAATGCCGATTCCGTTTCTGCCCTGATCCCTGCCAGAACTGTGCAGATAGCAGCTTTCTCCGATGTACAAACCGACATGAGTGGCACGATCGGGAGTCCCAAAGAAAACTAAATCACCCGGTTCAAGCTCCTGAAGGGCGATCCGTTGGGCGAAGCCCTCCTGCTGATAGGCATCTCTGGGAATCCAGATTCCCACCGAGGCAAAGGCAGTTTGCATGAGCCCAGAACAGTCGTAGTTCGGTCCCACTGTCCCGCCCCACAAATAGCGATTGGGCTGATTCATTGCGCTGTAGGTAAAGGCGATTACCTGCGACATCCGGGCACGAGTCTCAGCTTCGGGTAGAAAAAGCGGTTCATAAGCTGCCTCAGCCGCCTCTAACAAATCCAGATCTTCAACCGCAATCCAGCCCGGATAGTCATCTTCACAGAGCCGCACCTGAATCACCGTGCCGTTGACCTGTCCTGCTTCGTCAAAGGGCAAAGCCAAAATTTTGAGCTGTCGCCCTGGCATTGCTTGGGTTGCCAGCGATCGCAAATCAGGCGAATCATACAAATTGAGATTGCCCTGACACTCATACTCCTGAGCCGGGTTATTGTCGATTGCCACTTTTAGCAAAGGAAGCGTCAGCACAGCAGTTTCTCACCCATTACTTGTCCACTCCCTCTATTTTTCCACCTCTTCACCCCCTTACCCCGCTTCCTTCACTCATCCACTCCCTTCCTATTCCCTCACGCCATATCTCCTACTCCTGATGTAATCTTTGGTGGGTGAACTTGTGAGGTCTAATCATGCCTTTCTTCTATCGAGATGCACAGCTTGAGCAGTGGGGCGATCGGATTTTGGAGGCGACCTGGGCTGCTTTTCCGGGACTGACGCGCACACAGCTTGCGATAACCTGGCTGATCTACGATGAGCCGATCCCGGTGAATACAGGCGGAGCGTTAACGCCAGAAGAGTTCTGGAAATATCCGGTGCGGGGGTTTTCCTATCGGGGAGTAGAGCAAATTTATCCGGCGAGCGTGGTGAAGCTGTTTTACCTGGTGGCGGTAGCAGAATGGCTGGAGCAGGGCATGATTCAGCCCTCGGCAGAACTCGATCGCGCCGTGCGAGACATGATTGTGGATTCGAGCAATGATGCGACCAGCCTGGTGATGGATATGCTGACCGGAACCACGAGCGGTCCAGAACTGCCGCCAGAGCCATTTGAGACCTGGAAATCGCAGCGTAATCTTGTAAACCGCTACTTTCAATCCCTGGGGTGGATTGAGCTAGAAGGCATTAATGTGAATCAGAAAACCTGGTGTGATGGACCTTACGGACGCGAGCGGGCTTTCTTGGGTGAACTGCGGGAAAATCGCAATACCCTGACCACCGAGGCGACCGCACGACTCATGCACAGTCTAATTGGAGGAGTCGCAGTTTCATCTAGCCGATCGCAGGCAATGATGACTCTGATGCAGCGCAGCCTGAATGCGGCGGATCTCGCTGCCGATCCTGAAAACCAGGTGACGGGCTTTTTAGGGGAAGGCTTGCCGACCGAGGCAAAACTGTGGTCAAAGGCAGGATGGACAAGCCAGGTGCGCCACGATGCCGCTTATGTGGAACTGCCCAATGCTCTGCCCTATGTGCTGGTCGTGTTTACAGAAGGAAAAACTCAGAGTCAGAACGAGAAGCTGCTTCCGTTTATTTCAGGACAGGTGGCTGAGTGTGTGATGGAGGGGTGAGGGGGTCAGAGGGCGTTTTTTGGGGTTGGGAGGAGGATGGAAAAGCAGGTTTCGTTGGTGTTGCTTTCGGCCCAGATTTTTCCGCCCAGGTGTTCAACGAGTTTTTTCACGAGTGCTAGTCCCAGTCCAGTTCCGCCGTGCTGCCAGGGATCGTTGTTGGGAATGCGGTAGAACTTTTCAAAGATGCGGGATAGTTCTGGAGCGGGCAACTGTACACCTGTGTTGCTGATGCTCAACGAAATCCAGGGCTGATCGGCTTCTTTAGGAGGCAGGAGAGAGGCAGCGATCGTAATGGTTTCCCTGGCTGGGGTGTACTTGCAGGCGTTTTGCAGCAGTTCGAGCAGGATTCGCTCCAGATAGCCCAGGTCGGTGACGATCGGCGGCAAAGGATGAGAGACCTGAATTTTGAGCTGCTGCTCCTGTTCCTCCAATCGCTCAGTAAAGGACTGCGTAATGGCAGGTAGCCAGGATTTAAGGTCAACGGGAGTGAGGTTGAGCGTTTGACTCTCAGAGTCGAGGCGGGACAGGTCGAGCAGGTCATTAATCAGGCTGGTTTCACGCTGACACTCTTTACTTAAAATCTGGAAATATTGAGCGATGCGCTGCTCCTGCCCCTCCATAGTTCCTGCCTGTTTGAGCGCGACCGACAGCATTTGAATCGCCATTTTCATGTTTGCCATCGGGGTGCGGAGTTCGTGAGACACGGTGCTAAGAAAGTCGTCCTTGAGCCGATTGAGCCGCTCTAGCTCTTTGACCTGCGCCTGGGCTGCCTGAAATAGCCGCGCCTGTCGAATGGCGATCGCGCACTGGTTTGCTACCTGCTGCACCAGCCGGATATCCTGCTCGGTATAGCGGCAAAACGCCTGGTTAATCAGCCACAAATCACCCAGAACTCCCTGGTCATCAACGATCGGGCAAGTGAGCATGGCAACTCGCCCCCGCACTGGGTTGGGCATGAGCGAACAAAACTGAAACGATAAACCTTCCAAAAGCTGATTGTAGATTTCGGGAAAGGCTTCCAGAGAGACGCTCCGCCCCTGATAGGGAGAAAGATCGTTGGTGTATTCGTAGTGGATAGTTGATGTGCTTTTTTCCAGGTCGTAGAGGGCAGCATTGCAGCCAACAACGCCCGTTGCTTTTGCCAGCTCTGCCACGACGGTTTCAAGAATCTGATCTTCGTCCAGGCTGTCGCGCACTTTGTCGGTGATTCGCTTCAGCGTTGCCTCAAACTCAAACGCGAGCTGAAGTTCTGCAGTGCGGGCTTGAATCTGCCGTTCCAGGTTGGTGTTGAGCCGCTGCACTTCCTGATACAGTTCTGCCTGCTGGATTAAGCTTTCCAGGTGAATTGCAAGCTGATGCAGCAAGTTGAGTTCCCAGGCTTTCCACTGGCGATCGGCACGGCACTGATGCACCACCAGCAGACCCCAGAGCGAATCCTGCACGATCACCGGAATGCTCACCTCTGCTTGAATCTGAAAGTGATGGCGGCTCGACGTGTCGATATTAAATCCGCCCGATTGCACCAGTGCCTTCGATCGGTTGATCTGACGACAGAGTGCCCGAAACTGACGCGTCAGGTCGGACCGGGGCTCTGCTTGCCAGCGCGCTTCTGTAACCGACTGCGCCAGGATGTCGCCCTTGCTGCGCGGTTTGTAGTGGTAAATTAGGACGCGATCGGTTTGGAGAACCTGCTGCACTTTATCGGTCGCGGTTTGCAACATTCGATGCAGATCCAGCGATTGATTGGCTGAACGGGCGATCGCCCGGACGAGCTTTTGCCATTCTGCCTGTTGTCGCTCCCAGTCTTGAGAAGAAATACTCGGTTCAGGATTCGTAGCGGAAATGGGAGACAGTGCAGGCGTCAAACCCTGTCTCAAAGGCAAATTGAAATCGGCTTCAAGGTGATGATCAGACACAGGCTCAGCGAAAAATACAGCATGAAACGGAAAGCGAAATTAAGGCGAGAGCGAAAGCGGCTGAGTACTTGCCTTGCGCGACTTCACAAGTGTGGCGTTTCACCGCGTCAGGTAGCAGCTAGGCGCACCAGTCATCGAATGAGCTTCCCGGTCTAGAGTGCCCACAGGTGAAATGAAATCACGGTCGCAATTCATCAACCGGACGATCCGGGTGAAACCCACGGAGCATGGACGAGATAAAGTTTTTGCCAATCTAACTTTATTCCTCAACGCGGTAGCCAAACTCGGCAAGCTGGTTACGCGACTGTCTCCATTTCGGCTGCACCCTAACAAAAAGCTCCAGGTACACTTTGCCCATCACTAGCTTTTGAATCTGCTGCCGGGCGGCTGACCCAATGGTTTTCAGCATTTGTCCGCTCTTGCCGATGATAATCCCCTTTTGGGAGTTTCGCTCCACATTAATTGTTGCCAGAATCCGGGTAATGTCAGGGGCTTCTTCGACGCGATCGATCGCGATGGCAACCGAATGGGGCACTTCCTCGCGGGTATGCAGCAAAATCTGTTCGCGGATGAGTTCGCCCATAATGAAGCGTTCGGGCTGATCGGTCACTAGATCGGGCGGGTAGTAATAGGGTCCGGGTTCCAGTGCGCCAACCAAGGTAGCTTGCAGTTCCTCTAGCCCGGCTCCTGACAACGCTGAGAATTTTACCAGCGACCAGTCGCGCTCTTGAGCGATTTCGGCGTAGGTCTGATCAATTTGCTCGATCGCCTCGCGGTCTTCAGGCTGCTGGTCGATTTTGTTAAGTCCCAAAATCACAGGCGTTTCGGTACGCCGAATCAAGTCAGTCACAAACCGATCGCCCTTGCCTGACGGCACAGACCCATCAACCACAAACAGCACCACATCGACCGAGTCGATCGCAATTTGAGCATTTTTAACCAGGACTTCGCCTAGTTGATGATGGGGCTTGTGAATCCCTGGGGTATCGACAAAGATAATTTGTGCGTCTGGAGTCGTGAGAATTCCCCGCAGGCGATTGCGTGTCGTTTGAGCAACCGGAGAAGTGATAGAGATTTTTTGCCCGACAAGCTGGTTCATCAGCGTTGATTTGCCCACATTGGGTCTGCCAATGATGCCCACAAAGCCCGACCGATAGCCAGGCGGGGCGATCGGGATGAGTGGTTCACCCAGTGCAGCAAGCAAATCAGATTGGTCAGGAGCAGCAGGGTGCGAAGCACTTTCCTCTAGGGGGCGATCGGTCATAGCAGGTCGTACGTTGTACTGAGTTGTACTGATAAGCAACAGGAACACTATGTTCTATGTTCGCATCGATCGATTCTTGAGAGCGAAGATTCACACAATGCAGCGTAAATAGATAGCCAGAACTACCAGAAACAGCTTGTCTTCGGCTTTTTGAGCGACAGCCCCATCTCTAGATTCAATGCATGACGCTACGCTAACCCATCCTATGCCTTCGCCAACTACGCCTTCGCCTCATCTTCTGATCTCCTCATCCACCTATCCACATTCCTACTCAAAAAACCGCTCCACCCACTCCGGCACATAAACCCAGGCACGATTTAGCTCTGCGTCAAGCTCCCGATACTGCGGTTCCTTACGGGCGACCAGTGCCCAGTAGCTTGCTGAGTGATTCAGGTGAATGGTGTGGCAGAGTTCGTGAATCAGAACATAACGCACCAGATGCGGCGGCAGAAACAGCAGCTTGTAGTTGAGGTTGATATTTTTCTTGCCCGAACAGCTTGCCCACAGCGTCTTTTGCCCACGTACGGCTGCGGTTTGAAACGGAAGATTGATTTCGGAGCTGAGCTGACGAAGCCAGGGAACGAGCTGCTGTTCGGCTCGGCGGCTGAGCCAGTGGCGCAGGAGTTTGTAGGTAACAGCAGGTTCCTGGGTAGGAGCAAAGAGCAGGATCTGGGAGCTAGCAGCGATCGTCTTCACCGAAGAATTGCCGGGCTGATACTGCACCGTCCAGTTTTCATCGATCGCTCGGAGACACAACCGCTCAGGAATCATGCCGTCGCTGCCCAGCTCTGCTGCATCCCCCGGAAAAGACTGCCGCTCAGCTTCAATCCGCTGGGTGGTTTTCGCAATCCAATCTTTGCGCTTCTCCAAAATTTCGGGAAGCTTACGGCGATCGAATCCCTTCGGCACGACAATTTCTACGTCGCCCAGATGCGTCACTTTGATGCTGACGTGCTTTGCTTTGGTGCTTTCCCGGATGCGATAGGGTTTCGATTTAGAGAATTTCGCTGCCATTAGGTCTCAGGTTCGTCTGCGATCGAGAATCCCTCTCTAAGAAAATCTAGCAGAATTTGCCGATGGGGTTGGGCAAGGGCGCGAATCTGCCCGATACGATCGGAATAGCAGTCGCCTCGCCTTACTTCTTCTATGGTAAGCAGTCTCAAGTCGATTCCTTCATTGAGTTCGAGATCGGTGATGGGAACCGTGAGCGGAACCGCGAAAACGTGCCGAATCACTTGCATCTCTGTCCTGTAGGCGCGGAAGTATCGAACGTAGGGCGGCTGATAGCCAATTTCCTCTTGAAGTTCGCGCCAGATTGCCCGCTCGGGAGACTCCCCCGGTTCGAGATGTCCGCCAAAAAACGCCCATACGCCCGGATAGCGAATCTGAGGCTTGTCATCCCGCAGCTGCATCAAAAATCGCAGTGAAGCCGTTCCCCTCGAGGAGCCATTGTTCTGGTGCAAAATGGCGATCGCCACCTGGGAACTTGAGTCGAGTTGGATTGTGGGATCAATCATCGCGGCTGTTTTTCGATCAGGTGCTGCTCAATGTACACTTCCTCCGCAGTTTGCCCCTCGATCGTGATTTCCTCAATCCGAATTTTTCCTCGAATTTTCACCTGCTCCCCTGTTTCCAGGGTGCGATCGTCCGTTAAGACCCAGATCTCGCCTGTCGGGTCTTTCAGCTCGTACACTTCTGCCCCAATCAGCGGTACTCGATCGCCCACTGTTCCCTCAAGTTGCACTGTAGAAGACCACCGACGGGGACGGGTTTGCACATCCTGTACTGTTGTCAAGCGGCTACAGCTATTAAGCAGCAGGGCAAGAAGAAGGGTTCCGGCGGCAAGACCCGGAGCAACGCGAAACCATTTTCCGGTTAGGGTGATCGATCGGTGCGAGGAGGCAAGGCTTTTAAGCAACAGGACAGCATGATTGCGGCTTTTCACGTCACCTCCACACCAGGGAATTCTGCACGACTGCTCCGACTGAAGATTTCATTCTGATTGAATTGACGTTACAGCTAGAATGAGCTGCCCAGGAATCACGAATCTTAACTCCCGGCTGCGATCGAGATACGAGGGCGACAATAGACGCTAAACTAAGGACTTTGAGCATTCAGCAGTCGCGAATCAACCTTGGATAATCAAAGGGATTTTTGCCCATCGACGCTCACCCTCAACTCACTATGACAGGCATCCTGGACGGCAAAGCACTCGCAGCCAAAATTCAAGCAGAACTGACCGACGAGGTAAAATCCTTGAGCGATCGCTATGGACGACCGCCCGGTTTAGCAGTGCTGATGGTGGGCGATAATCCTGCCAGTGCTGCCTATGTGCGAAATAAAGAGCAGGCTTGTGCGCGGGTGGGGATCGCTTCATTCGGCAAGCATTTTTCGGCAGACGCGACCCAGGCAGAGTTAGAGCAGACGATTCAGAGCTTAAACGAAGACGATCGCGTAGACGGGATTCTGGTGCAGTTGCCCCTGCCCGATCATCTGGACGCTGTCGCCCTGCTGAATCAAATCAATCCCGACAAAGACGCAGACGGGCTGCATCCGGTAAATTTGGGTCGCCTTGTGCGCGGGGAACCGGGGCTGCAAAGCTGTACACCTGCTGGGTCAATGCGTCTGCTTCAGGAACACGGCATCTCGGCAAAAGGCAAACAGGCAGTCGTAGTCGGACGCAGCATTCTGGTGGGCAAGCCGATTGCCCTGATGCTGCTTGCAGAAGATGCCACGGTGACGATTGCCCACTCTCGCACCCCAGATCTAAGCGCAGTCACCCGCAGCGCAGATATTTTGGTCGCGGCAGTTGGTCGCCCGAATCTGATTACGCCGGAGATGGTGAAACCGGGCGCGGTTGTGGTAGATGTGGGAATCAATCGTGTCACCCATGAGGCAACGGGAAAATCCCGGCTGGTTGGAGACGTGGATTATGAAGCGGTCAAAGCTGTTGCAGGCTGGATTACTCCGGTTCCGGGCGGAATTGGACCGATGACTGTGACCATGCTGTTGCACAATACAGTATGGAGTTATCGCCAGCGCCTGTAGCCGATTACCAAACAGGAACTGCTTTGCATTGCCGCTGTGCGTTTAAAGTGCGCGTTCAGAAATGCGCGTTCATGGTGTAGGAATGACAAGTTTAGTGGCTCAAGCGGATTAAAGCATGGTTGCAACCAACAGTCAGCAGTATCTCGAATTCGACCTCAAACGCTATCTGGCAGCACAGCAGGCACAGGTTGAGGCAGCCCTCGCTCGCTCGATCGACGTGGTGTATCCCGAAAAAATTTATGAGGCGATGCGCTACTCACTGATGGCAGGGGGCAAGCGGCTGCGTCCAATTCTCTGTCTAGCAACCTGTCAGCTGATCGGCGGTACGACTGCAATGGCAATGTCAACCGCCTGCGCCCTGGAAATGATCCACACTATGTCGCTGATCCACGATGACTTGCCCGCAATGGACAACGACGACTTCCGGCGCGGCAAACCTACGAATCACAAAGTTTACGGCGAAGATATTGCGATTCTGGCAGGCGATGGGCTGCTGGCTTATGCCTTTGAATTTATCGCGGCCCAAACTCAGGATGTCCCAGCCGATCGCGTTCTGCAAGTCATTGCTAAATTGGGCCGTGCGGTGGGTGCAGCGGGTCTAGTCGGCGGTCAGGTGGTCGATCTGGAGTGCGAAGGGCGATCGGATGTCACGGTGGACACGCTGACCTATATTCATCGCCACAAAACTGGAGCACTGCTGGAAGCAGCGGTGGTGTGCGGCGCAATATTGGCGGGGGCAAATGAAGGCGATCGCCAGCGGTTGGCAGAATACGCTCAAAACATTGGGCTAGCGTTTCAAATTATTGACGACGTGCTGGACATCACCGCCACGCAAGAAGAGCTGGGCAAAACTGCAGGCAAAGATCTGCAAGCCCAAAAAGCGACCTATCCCAGTTTTTGGGGCATTGAGGAATCAAAGCGTCAGGCAGATCAGCTCGTGAACGAGGCAAAGGCAAATCTCGCAGCCTATGGAGAAAGTGCCTATCCGCTGATGGCGTTGGCTGACTACATTACTGCTCGCAAAAACTAGGCTATTCGCAAAAACTCGCTACCCGCCATCATGCAGGACTTTCCCGCCATCCTTGACAATCACGTGCTGCTCGTCTCGCTGCTTGCCTCTGTGCTGGCGCAGATTATCAAAGTCTTTGTTGATTTAATTCGCGACGGTAAGATTAACTTCCGCACCCTGGTTGAAACCGGAGGAATGCCCAGTGCCCATTCTGCGCTCGTCACGGCTCTGGCTGCCGGAGTTGGACAAACCGCAGGCTGGGAAAGCGGCGAATTTGCGATCGCCTTTGTGTTTGCGGTGATCGTAATGTACGACGCAGCCGGAGTGCGGCAGGCAGCCGGAAAGCAGGCGCGAATTCTCAATCAAATCGTTGATGAGCTGTTTCGTGAGCATCCTACCTTTAATGAAAATCGGCTGAAAGAGCTTCTGGGACACACGCCCGTGCAGGTCATTGTGGGTTCTGCCCTGGGAGCAGCAATCTCCTGGATCGCTTCGCCTGCCTATTAAGTTGTATTTCACTGAAAGCATGTTCCAATGAAAACTCAGTATTACACTGCCACCAGTTTAGATGGCTTTATTGCTGATTCAGAGAACTCCCTGGAGTGGCTCTTTCAGTTTGGCGAACCCGACAGCAGCAGCTATCCAGATTTCGTTCGTGACGTTGGGGCGATCGCAATGGGTTCGACGACTTACGAATGGATTCTCAACCATCCAACGGGCGAGGGAGCCGATCGATCGCCAGCATGGGCGTATGAACAACCCGCCTGGGTCTTTACCTCGCGCAGTTTGCCCCTGATTGAAGGCGCAGATATTCAATTTGTCAAAGGGGATGTCCGCTCAGTGCATCAAGAAATGACCCAGGTGGCGGGCGATCGAAATATCTGGATCGTGGGCGGAGGAGATTTAGCCGGTCAGTTTTATGATCAGGGATTGCTGGATGAAATTATTGTGACGATCGCGTCCGTGACGCTGGGGAGTGGGGCACCGCTCCTCCCCCGCAGAATTATCACTCCTCCGCTAAAGCTTCTGTCGGCAAAGGCCTATGGCAACGCTTTTGCAGAGCTGCGCTATGAGGTTTCCCGCCCCACCCAATAACATGGATTGTTTAAGCATCACCACGCTTTATCGAGCAACTGCCGGGGTAAGCAAGATTGCTCTCTGGCTATCCACGATCGACGCTGTGAATCCACGCTCGGTCAAGCTTCGCAGCACTGCAGAAGCCGCCGCCGGATCAGGTGTGTAGGCAACCAGCAAATAAGGACGCTGCTCAAATGCGACCAAGCCCACATCGCCATCGGTGAATTGCTGCACGTCTAGAGCCACTTCAGGACGATTAAAATAGTTCACCACCACGGCATAGCCCCCGCCAAGCGGTCGAGGATTAAACGCAGGCATTGGTCTCGCTGCGGTGGTCTGAGGAGCCGGGGCAGGAGCTGTAGCCGTAGCCGTAGCATTTGCCGCAGGAGTAGTAGGCAGAGCGGCAGGAGCCGGATTGCTGGGTGCAGCCGCCGGATTTGTTGCCGGATTTGCTGCCTGAGTAGTTGCCGGGCTTGTCCCTGCATTAGGGGTTATCTGGGAATTAGGAGTTGTCTGGGTTGGGCTGGGAAAATTCGTCGCCGTCGAGGAAGCGGCAGGTGGACGAGCAACGATCGCCTCAAGCCCTGAAGAAGTGCTGAGATATTGCGCCCAGGCGCCGGCAATGTCCGCACTGACAAACCCTTCGACCCGCACCACCGGGTTATTGTCGTAGCGACAGTCGGTGAGTACAGCATTGCTGGGAAGAAGCTGCCGAAGCTGATTTTGCGTATCGGCATTCGGGTTGCGAACCAGCAGCAGATATTCATCTGGGCGAGGCGGGTTGCAGGTTGGCAAGGGCTGCGCGATCGATCGTCCCGGCGTGCTGCCCAGAATTCCGACCAGAATCAGCGGCGTAACGAAACTCGATCGCGCAATCCAACGTTGCCTCATTGCTCAAACTCCTCAAACCAAAAGGGACTCGTAGTCTACCCTTTTCTCCGTCGCCTGTATCCGTTCAGGACAGTTTCCGTTTAAGACGGTTCCCGTTTAGGACAGTTATCGCTGCTTTGCGCTCAGTCGAGCGATATTGTTAGGCGGTGGGAGCAGGGGATGCAAGCGGGTCTGGAATCGTTGCCGAAGGAGCCTGAAATTCTCCCGTTGCCACATACTCTAGCCGCAGCTTCAGCCAGGTAATGAACTGAGGATTCGTCGACACGATCGCTGCCGCAGGCTGAGGACACTTGGCTTTTACCTCTGCCAGTTCAGGAGCATCCAGAAAGGCGGGCTGAAGCACCAGCCAGAAGTCGCGCTCTTTTTCCTGTTCCTGATAGTAGCGAATCCGCTCTTTGAGAACTTCCTCGGTCGGCTCTTCTTCCAGCAGATATCGCTGGCTTGCTACAGCATAGTAGTAGGTTTGCATTGGCTTGAAGTTTAAGTTTTGATTACAAGTGATAACAGGTTAAAAAACGATCGATGAAATTGCTCGAACTAGGGCGAAATAAGCGGAATGGCAGCAGGCAGTTTGATCAGCCGCAGCAATTCTGCATCGCCTTCTAAATCCTCCCATGCTGGGGAACTTTGAAATTCAGGAGAAAGATAGCTCGGCTCCATCCAGTACCCAGGGGACTCAGGGGGCGCGAGTCTAATCATACTTTTCTACCCTCCTCTAAAACTCCCCTCGAATTGCCTGCTTCATTTCGCGCACGGCTCGCTCCATCCCGACCAAAACAGCACGGCTGACAATGGTGTGCCCAATGTTCAGTTCTTCCATACCGGGAAGACAGGCGATCGGGTAGACGTTCCAATAGGTCAAGCCATGCCCTGCATTCACCCGGATTCCGGCAGCAAGTGCCTGCTGACAGCCCTTTTTGAGGAAGGTAAGTTCCTGAGCACGGCTGGCATCGTCTTTGGCTTTGGCATAGCGTCCGGTGTGCAGCTCGATGAATTTTGCCTTAACGATCGCGGCCGCGTCAATCTGAGCCGAATCAGCGTCAATAAACAGGCTCACGGGAATATTTGCCTCCTGAAGGGCATCAACCACCTGCTGCATTCGATCGATCTGCCCTGCAACGTCTAGCCCACCTTCGGTCGTCACTTCTTCGCGCCGTTCGGGAACCAGCGTCACATAGTCCGGGCGAATCTCCAGGGCGATCGACACCATTTCATCGGTCGCTGCCATCTCTAAATTGAGATGGGTTCGCACGGTCTGACGCAGCAGACGCACATCCCGATCCTGAATATGCCGCCGATCTTCCCGCAGGTGAACGGTGATGCCGTCGGCTCCTGCCAGTTCCGCAAGGACGGCTGCCCCAACAGGATCGGGTTCAACGGTGCGGCGTGCCTGCCGAATAGTCGCCACATGGTCAATATTGACGCCGAGTGTAGGCAATCTTTCCTCCCGAATTAAGCCTAAATGAGATCGTTTGATTCAGTCTTGTCTGAGCAATTCCGCTTTATATCTTAGCGGATGGTGTTTTGCTTAGCAGGGAAGGTAGGGGTTGAGGAGGGGGATGGGTGAAAAGGTGGGTGAAGAGGTGAGGGATAGTTCATGTGAATCTTGACAATACTGTTATACAATGCTCCCAAATCGTGCAGCGAAGTTAAGAATTCATGACTCAGCACAATTGTTTTGAAGGAGGCTCGATCGCGGCAATGCTTTTAACCAAAGGGTTTGCCAGGGGTGAACCGGAACAGATTGAGGAATTCTTTACAAAACTTTACAGAAGAAGGGCTTTTCCCCACCCATTCCACAAGTTCTCCACAGGCATGATGCAGTTTTCCACAGGCTTAACCTGGGTTTTCCACAGGCAGCAACGGTGCGATCGGGGGTTGGGGAATTCCTGTGGATTACGGAGCAGACAAGCATTTCACAAGATTTTTCCTGGATTTTGTGAAGAAATGTAACAAAAATTAGCTTGAAACCCTCATTCCTTCGTGAAGGATATTTCGTCACCTGTTTCATGCCACAAAAAATTGGCATTGACAACCCTACCCCCCCATAGCGCAAAATGATGCGACCACCAAAGTTAAGGGCAGCTCACCGAAGCCATTCCCGCCGCTTCCAGCAAGGATTCGGTAGGGTTGGACGAGATGAGGTTCGCTCAGCTTTCTGCTGCGGTACAAAGCCGTTTTCCTTTGAGTTAATCGCCCTGTACCGATAGCTGTGAGCAAATTTGCTTCATTTGAAGCAACTAGAGGTATCTTTTACAGTTACTCATCTTCAACGAGGTTCCCATGCAAGCAACGGTTAGCATCCTGGCAGAAATCCCGGAAGAACTGCACGAGTCGCTTCAAGGCTATCTAGAAACCCACCCTGACTGGGATCATGACCGGGTCTTCTGCGCCGCGCTCTCGCTCTTCCTGCTGCAAAACGGCACAAGCTCGACTCCCGATTCTTCCCGCAGTTATCGACGGGCTGCCAGGGTTTATCTAGATACGCTGTTTAAGCACGCGGTTTAACGTGGCTTAACGCGGTTTGAATTGTTTCACTTCTTAATCTTTCACTGACTCCGATTTGGATCGTGTCTCGCTTATTTCTAGTTGCGATTCGCTTGTCAAAATCTCTATCTCCCTGGTATCTGAGTACGCATTAAACTTAACGATCGGCTTGTCGCTGCGGCTGTTTTTTCATCTATCTTGATCCCCTTCCCACTCGATACAATGAGGGCTGGACAATAGATAAAGACATCCCATGACATATCTCTGGTTTAAAGCGTTTCATATCATCGGAGTCGTAGTGTGGTTTGCCGGACTCTTCTATCTTGTGCGTTTGTTTGTCTATCACGCTGAGGCAGATGAGCAGCCCGAACCCGCTCGCACGATTTTGCAGCAGCAGTATCAGATTATGGAGAAGCGTCTCTATAACCTGATTACCACGCCTGGAATGGTGCTGACCGTGGCAATGGCGATCGCAATGCTGGTTACTGCGCCAAGCCTGCTACACGAAACCTGGCTCCATGTCAAACTCAGTCTGGTCGCGCTGCTGGTGGTTTATCATCACCTTTGCGGTCGCTGGATGAAACAGCTTGCAGCCGGAAATATGCAGTGGAGCGGACAAAAGTTTCGCTGGCTCAACGAAGTACCAACTTTATTTCTTGTATTAATTGTGCTGCTGGCAGTCTTTAAGAATAGTTTACCGACGTCAGCAACGGCTTGGGGCATTGTGGCAATGATTGTGGCAATGGCAGCAATTATTCAGCTCTATGCACGGAAGCGGCGGCTTGAAAAAGAGCGGGCTGCGAATGCTGACTCAACGGCTAATTTAGGTGAACTGGGCGCAAAAAGTTCGGTGTAGCCGATCGAGTTTTGAACGGTTTAGTTTTGAACAATTCTCGGTAGAAGGACAACAATAAGGGATAACAACAAACGTTAGCGATCGTCTTAATCGAAAAAATCCCCTGATCCATTTTGAGTCGATCGGGGGATTTTTGTTTTGTGTTCTTTGCTGTTGCCGGATTACTGTTACCCGATTGCGTGAGGCATCAAAAGAGGAAGAGGTGTGAGGGCGATTTTGCCCCCACTTAAGAATTTCTCTTCTACGGTGAAGCAGGAGCCGCTGGAGGAGCGGGCGCATCTGCCGGAGGAGCCACTGGAGCAGCAGGAGGAACTGGGGATGCTTCAGGTGTTACCACGGGGGCAACAGGCGGGGGAGCCACTGGAGCATCTGCCGGAGCTGGCGGGGGCGCGGCGGGAGCATCTGCCGGAGGAGCCACTGGAGCAGTAGGAGGAGCAGTTTGGACAGGAGGAACCGCTGGGGCTGCCGGAGGCGCGGTGGGAGCTGTCGGGGGAGCTACCGGAGAAGCCGGGGGATCAGTGGGGGCAGGCACAGGCTGCGGTTGAGGTTCAGGCGGAGCAGAAAGCTCTGACCAGAGCGAGAATCCGAGCAGCGCGGCAATAAATCCGACGATCGAAAACAGAATGAGCGTAAATATCCCGGTTGAACTAGAGGCTGGGCGAGACGGTGAGGAAGACACGACAACTCTGGGCGGAGCAGCACTCGGCTCAGCAGGAGGGTACACCTCATTTGGTACAGGCTGGACAAAATCAGAAGATTCAAGCTGGCGTTCCAGATCTTCCTGAGACTGTTCCTGCCACTCTGAATCGTCTGCCCCGATCGCAGGAGCAGTTTCAGAATGGGCAGGCATTGCGGGACTGGTATCATCCAGCCAATCGTCAGACAGATCCAGATTCGGTTCGACAGCAGCAGGCACGTCAGAGGAAGCCATTGAGGCCGCTGCAAACGGGGTCGCTGCAAACGGAATTTGTGTAGGCTGGTGTGCATTCTCCGATCGATCGAGGAACTCGGTTTCCGCGAGGATTTCGCGATCGGCTACTGGCTCCGAGCTTAGCTCCGGTTCTTCCACCGGGGACAGCTCTTCTTCCAGGCCAAACTGTCGATTAAGGAAGTCGAGCAGAGGTTCGTTCTCAGGGGAAGCTGAAACGGGATCTGAAAGATCTGCCGGGGTTTCTGAAACGGGTTCCGGGTTGAAATCGGCAAATGGCTCCGAGAAGGACTGCTGAAGCACAGGGTCTTCTGAAGGGTCATCTAGAACAGGGTTATCTAGAGCAGGATTATCCAGGGCAAAGTCATTAGGCGCGACATCCTCCGGCTGGTTGCCCAGCAACTCCTGAAGCTGTTCGTCGGTTAATTCCTCCAGTAAGGAAGGCTCCTCCAGCGTGGTCAGATCGCCGTAATCTTCCTGATTTAGGCTGTTCTGGAAGCCGAGCGACAGTTCCAACGGATTGTCCTGTAAATCGTCACGCTGTAAATCGTCACCTTGTAAATCATTCACAAGCTGATCTGGATCGATCGCCTCCGACAAGCTCAGAGTATTTGCCAGCGAGGTATCGGCATCGTCGGTAGCCATTTCGGGCAAAGCAGCGTCAAAGCCTGCGAGGTCAGCTGCAAACGGGTCTTCGTGCGAAGAAATGACCTGATCATCGGGGAGGTCGATGTCTGGCATATCGGTCAAGACTGCCAAATCAGGCAGATCGTTGTCGGCCAAATCATGCTCTACGATCGTCACTTCGTCTTCAAAGCTCAAATCCGGCAGGACGGTTTCTGCGGTCGAGGGCGCATCATCCAGAACAGAGTCCGAAGCAATGATTTCTTCGGAATATTCCGGGACAAGCGGCTCCAGGATGAGATCCGCATTTGTCAGGTCTTCAGGAAAACTAGATTGCTCTGCAAAATCGGGCAAAGCAGGTTCTTCCAGGTCAGCAGGTTCGCCCAGGTCTAAATCCAGTGGGCTGCCCCAAGCTGCGATATCAGCAGAGTCGTCAGACACATCATCGGATGCAAGCTCCCAGGAGTTTTGGAAGCTGTCTTCGGTCACGCTGTCTTCTTCCTCGGCAAACAGGTTTTCGATCTGGGCTTCGAGCTGCTCCTGGGTAATCTCAGGCTGAGCGGGTTCGGGCTCAATGTCTGATGGGGCAAATTCTAATGGAGCAAATTCAGCTGAAGCGTTTTCTGAAGGGTCCTCAGACGTTTCCTCAAAAGTCAGCTCCTCCAGAAGATCGGCTTCGGGGGTAAACGAGGGTTCGGGAGGCACATCGTTAAACAGAGCATCAGCGGCGGCTTCGGAGCTAGCTTCCCCACTGAAGCCAAAATTGGGCATATCTTCGTGGATCAAAAAGTCCTCGGAGGGTGCAGTCGAGAGTTCTGCCGCCGGATCGCCCGAATCGATCTGATCTGCAAACCAATCGGTCAGATCGAGATTGTCATTATTATTTCGATCGCTTACGTCTGAATTGTTTACGTCCGAATCACCCACATCTGAATTGCTGGCTTCCAAATCGCCTGCTTCCCCAAAATCTGCAAAAGGTTCTGCGGTGGCAGCAGATTCCTCAATTCCCGCTGTAGGAAACTGCGAACCAACCGATTCAGCAGGCGTTTCAGCGGGGAAAAAATCAGTTGGGAAATCGATCGGGTCGGAGCCCGTGGGAAACTCCTGAGCCAAAACATCCTGCTCAGACGCAGTAGTGAATTCTTCTGGGGCAAATCCTTCTAGTCCGAGTTCCCCTGCAAGAGACTCCTCAGAGGGCGAAGATTCGATCCACTGATCCTGGAGCATCACCTCGGGCAGCATTTCGGCTTCGGTTGCCATTTCATCTAGAAAGTCGAGCGACTCAGAAGTTGACTCAAGATTTGGATCAAAATTTGACTCAGACTCTGACTCAAAACCTGGCTCAAAACCTAGCTCATCGATCAAATTCGCATCCAACGCTTCGGATTCTGAAATGCCAAACTCCAGACTGTCAAAGTCTAAAGGCTCAGAGGCAACCATAAACAAATTCTCATCGATCGCGCTTGAGAGACCTGGAGGCATCGCTGGATCATCGATCGCCCTGTCCCCTTCTTCCTGCGCTGGAAACGCAAAATTGTCATCGGTTTGCAGCAAGCCCATTTCATCGATCGCGAAATCTGCTTCGCTCATCCCAGGGTCGTTACCCTGATCAATACCAGCCTCAAAAATGCCAGCCTCAAAATCGTCAGAGCCAAACAGTGCCCGATCGAGTGCGTCGTCTGCTGTTTCAGGTGGAGCGATTTCTTCTGGGGCTGCCGCTTCTGAAAACAGATCGGCAATGGCGGCTTCGTCTGGTTGGATTTCGGGTGCAGCGTCTTCTGAAAAAGCGTCTTCTGAAAACAGATCAAGCATGGCGGCTTCGTTGCCCGCACCAAAGTCAACCGAAACGTCCTCGCTGGCGTCATTCCCGACAAGCTCATCCCCAGCAAAATCATCAGATGAATCAAAGACGATCGTTTCCTCAATCAGAATTACTTCTTCTGTAAAAAGCGGTTCTCCATTTTCTGCTGAGACATCCACGGAAAATAGATCGACCAGGACAGTGGTGGAATCAGGCGCGTCATCAGGATTTTGCGTTTCCCCGAATGCAGCTTCAAACGCATCAGCAGATTCATCGCTGCTATCGCCAATTTCACTGCGACCACCCTCATCCGCACTCATTCCAGTGTCTTCCTCGCCATCAAGTGCCGCCAGCAAATCATCAACGCTCGTCAACGGAACTGCGGCAGCCTCAAACTCCATCTCGTCGGTGGTTGCCGGGTCATTGGGGCTGTCTGCAAACAGATCGTCGATCATTCCAGCCGCAGGACGATCGGACCCAGCAGCATCAGCCTGAGGCAGGTCTTCCCAGGGGTCAGTCAGCACCGGGTCAGGGGAACGGTCGGGCAGCTTCGTCTCGATCGATTCGTCGGCAAACAAGTCTTGCAAGCTGCTCAGGTCATCGAGGGCACTGGGTGCGGCAGGGTCAGGACTGACATCCAATTCAGCCGAAAACTGATCCAGATCGCTTTCTGAACGGGTCGCGTCTGAATCGGCAAACAGATCTTGCAGAAGATCATTCGATTGGTCTTGCGCCTGCTCATCCCAAATTGCTCCGAGTTCGGCTTCCAGATCAGCCTGATTGCTCGACGGCGGCAGCGGCGTTTCGCTCAATCCCTCTAAAGCAGCGGATAAGTCTGAGCCTGCTAAACCCTGAACGTCGGAAGCTTCTGGAAAGAGCAAATCCGGCAACGGCTCAGATGCGGCAGACGGTGAAGCCATGCCTTCAGCGAAATCAGATTCAGGGAAATCGGGTTCTAAACTGGGCGCGATCGTCTCTTCGGAAAACTGTGAAGCCCCTGAGGCATCGGCCAGGGAACCCGCTTCGGTGATGGACTGATTCGGCACATCACCCAGCAAATCAGCCGGGGACACTTCCAGATACAATTCCTGCATCCAGGCAGGAAAACTCGCGCCCGTCTGCTGTCCCATAATGCGAATCGATCGAATCGACTCAATCCCGAGATTGTGAATGCCCTTCTCGACAAACGCAGTCAATGCCTGACGATTGGGGACGCGATCGGCTTCGAGGGTAACTTCCAGCGCATTGCCCTGCCGCTCCACTGTTGCCGTCATGCCCTTGGGCTGAAGCGACTGATTCATCAGAGCTGCGATCGCCTGCGGATCACCCTGCTGTGCCAGTTCGATTAAACGTAGTTCTGCCATAACTCCCTTTGCCCCATCAATCGTTTTGCTTAACTTTTGCTTTACAATCTTGGCAACGGCTTTTCCCGATCCGGTATAGGATGCCCGATTTACGTTCCCTACATACCTTGTTTGCTGTCTTGTCTGCTAAATCGTTCCATTGCCTGTCTTAACCGTCAGACCTTAAACCTATGAGTATTGGCTATCTTGCCCTGGTCTTGCACGCCCACTTGCCTTTCGTCAGACATCCTGAAAGCGACTATGTCTTAGAAGAAGAGTGGCTATTTGAGGCGATTACTGAAACCTACATTCCGCTGCTGCACGTCTTTGAAGGACTCAAGCAAGACGGAATCGATTTCAAAATGACCATGAGCATGACACCGCCGCTTGTGTCGATGCTGCGAGATCCATTACTCCAAGAACGCTACGATCATCATTTGGCTCAACTCGAAGAATTAGCAGAAAGAGAAGTCGAGCATTACGCCCAAAATGGACATCTCCGATATCTGGCTGAATTCTATGCCACTGAGTTTAACAAGGTACGCGAAACATGGGAGCGTTATAACCATGATTTAGTCGCCGGATTTAAGCAATTTCTAGACAGTAACAATCTGGAGATTATTACCTGTGGGGCGACGCATGGCTACTTTCCCTTAATGAAAATGTACCCGCAGGCAGTCTGGGCACAGATTCAAGTTGCCTGTGAACATTATGAACAGCATTTTGGACGATCGCCAAATGGCATCTGGCTACCGGAGTGTGCTTATTACGACGGATTAGAGCGCATGATCGCCGATGCCGGACTGCGCTACTTTCTCACTGATGGTCACGGCATTCTCTACGCCCGTCCCCGTCCCCGCTTTGGAACCTATGCGCCCATTTTCACTGAAACCGGTGTGGCAGTCTTTGGGCGCGATCACGAATCATCGCAGCAGGTTTGGTCTTCAGAGGTGGGTTATCCAGGTGCGCCGGAATATCGCGAGTTTTACCGCGATCTAGGCTGGGATGCGGACTACGAGTACATCAAGCCCTACATCATGCCCAACGGGCAGCGCAAAAACACAGGGATTAAATATCACAAAATCACCGGACGCGGACTGGGACTGAGCGACAAATCCCTCTACGACCCCTACTGGGCACGGGAAAAAGCCGCCGAACACGCGGGCAACTTTATGTATAACCGCGAACAGCAGGTCGAACACCTCTACGGCATTATGCAGCGTCCGCCGATTATCGTCTCGCCCTATGACGCAGAGCTTTTTGGTCACTGGTGGTACGAAGGTCCGTGGTTTCTCGACTACCTGTTCCGCAAAACCTGGTACGACCAGAAAGCCTACGAAATGATTCACTTGGCGGACTATCTGAAACGTCATCCGTCGCAGCAGGTTTGTCGTCCGTCGCAGTCGAGCTGGGGTTTTCGTGGTTTCCACGAGTATTGGCTGAATGAAACCAACGCCTGGATCTATCCTCATCTGCACAAAGCTGCCGAGCGCATGATCGATCTATCGCACCGCGAACCGAGCGACGAACTCGAATGGCGTGCCCTAAACCAGGCGGCAAGAGAACTGCTGCTGGCGCAATCTTCGGATTGGGCATTTATTATGCGAACCGGAACAATGGTTCCCTACGCTGTCCGCCGCACCCGATCGCACCTCCAAAGATTTAACAAACTGTGGGAAGACCTAAACCAGGGCAAAATTGATTCGGGCTGGTTAGAAAAGGTTGAAGCGATCGACAATATCTTTCCAGAGGTGAACTATCGGGTTTATCGACCGCTGGGCTAATCCTCCTGGCTAATCCTCGAACAGACCTGATCAATCCTCCTACCCGCGCATCAGCTAGCGATCGTTAATCTCAACCACAATTTTGGTGGTTTTTTTGCCGCCGTCTTTCTTTTGTTCGTATTCAGCCAGTGCCTCCAGAAGTTTTTGTTCTGGGGTCTTTGGTTTTTCATCTTTTTTCTTAGGAGCCGTATCTTGCCAAAAAACAATTCCAAAGATTGCCAGAACTGAGAGTAATATCGCTTCCACGGGTAATAACTCCTTCTTAAAATTAGTTCAATTGCACTCAATTCTATTCGACAAGACACTGATTGATTTCTGTTCTTATACAAGGGATCAATAAGAATTTCCAGATTCGCTCTAGGCAGGCTAGAAAGCGCGCAATTGGTTGATTTCAAAGGAGAAGCGATCGAAAAGTTGGATAACAATTAGCTAACTCGATCATTGCAATTTAATCAGCGGCAATCAACTAGGAAATGGCAAAGTTGCTTTCAGAAACTCCCCTACTAAATTGCGTCTTGCTGTAATTCGTTCAGATTAGTTTGCTGTTTGAGCAGATTTATCGATCGCAAAAAAAGTATTACAAGAGCGAAAAGACTTTTATAGTTTTGTCCTTTGAAAAGGATTAAAAAAGGTGGGAGATACCCACCCTGTTCGCTCAAAATGTTCTGGTTTTCCCCAAAAATTCGGTTGTTTAGCGCAGTGGATGATGCTCAGCCAGCAGTTTTTCGACTCTTGCTTCATCGACTTTTGCCAGCAGTCTTTTCGACTCATGCTCATCCCGCACGGTCTTAGTGAGGCTGATCGTGGAACCGAGCGTGAACGCCATGCCCATGCCGAGATAGCCCTTCACCCAGCCATCCACAGGCAAATAAAGAATGCCGATCGCCGTAGCAGAAGTTGAGATCGCAAACGAAAGCCAGGTTTGGATAATCCAGGCTTGGCTATGAGATTGAGCGGTTCGAAGTTCTTTCATACGAGTGAGGTGTAGAAGCGAGGTGACTTTCATCTTATCGATTGGATTTTTTGCCTAATTTCAAGAATGTGACAGTTGCGACATTGCCTTTTGGGTGTGACATTGCCTGTTGGGTGATGCCAGAGGTGGGGAACTGCTTCGCTTCGTCCTTAATCTCGATATGATGCTGCTAAGTTGCTAAGATCCTGCTAATCCGCTTCATTCCATTGCTCGCTTTTTTGCCCACGTTACTTTGCTGCTCACTGCCCACTTTTTTCTGCTCACTGTTTGCCTGCCGCCATGAATGACACTGTTCTTGATGTTCGTAACCTGCACGTTCAGTTTCAGACCTCTAATCGCATTACTAAAGCCGTAGACGGCATCTCATTTCAGGTCAAACGCGGGCAAACCCTGGGAATTGTAGGCGAGTCTGGTTCTGGAAAGTCAGTGACTTCGCTGGCAGTCATGGGGCTAATTCCCTCGCCGGGGCGGATTCCTGAGGGCGAAGTCTGGTTTCAGCCCAACCCTGAAGCGGAGCCTGTGAACCTTCGATCGCTCACGTCAGAGCAGATGCAGCACTATCGCGGCGGTCGGGTATCGATGATTTTTCAGGAGCCGCTCAGTTCGCTCAATCCGGTCTACACCTGTGGCTTTCAATTGGTCGAGGCAATTCGGCAGCATGAACCGAATATTTCCCCTTCAGAAGCGCGACGACGGGCGATCGGCTTATTGCAGGAAGTGAAGCTCGTGCCTTCTGATGAAGAACTTCAGCAGCAGGCGATTGACTCCTGGCAAAAAGAGCATCTGGGCAGTAGTTCGAGAGACAGTGTGAAGGGCAGTTTGGGCGATCGAGAAATTACCAGTCTGGTCAACGAGCAAAAGTACGCCATGCTGGAACGCTACCCCCATCAGCTTTCGGGCGGACAGATTCAGCGGGTCATGATTGCGATGGCGATTTCCTGTAATCCGGCACTGCTGATCGCCGACGAGCCAACCACTGCGCTAGATGTCACCGTGCAGGCGCGAATTCTGGATCTGCTGCGGGAACTGCGCGATCGACGGGGAATGTCGATCATGTTTATCACGCACGATCTGGGCTTAATTGCCGATATTGCCGATCAGGTCGCGGTGATGTATCAGGGCAAGATTGTGGAGTCGGGTGCGGTGTGGGATATTTTCTCGAATCCGCAGCATCCCTATACGAAAGGACTGCTTGCCTGCCGTCCCCAGCCCACGCGCCACCTGCGAGTTTTGCCGACCATCACCGACTTTATGGAAGTGAGCACCAGTCCCAGTGGGGAAATGATCATTCGCGAGAAGTCACTGAGTGTGGATCAGGCATTGCGATCGAATGCGGCAATCAGCCCGGAAGAAGACCATCAGCGGGTGATCGCCCTTCAGCAGCAGTCCCCCATCTTGTCGGTGCAGAATTTGCAGGTGGGCTATCCGATTCACGGTATTTTTGGACGGGCACAGCGACTGGCGATGGCAGTCAACGGCGTTTCATTTCAGGTGTATCCGGGGGAAACGCTGGGTCTGGTGGGCGAGTCCGGCTGCGGCAAAACGACCCTGGCGCGAACGCTGCTGCACCTGGTCAAGCCAACGGCAGGACAAATTGTTTTTGAAAACAAAGACATTACTCGCGCCAACGGTGGCAAGCTGCGGCAGCTTCGACGCGAAATGCAGATTATCTTTCAAGATCCGTTTAGTTCGCTCGACCCGCGCATTACGATCGGCGAAGCAATCATGGAACCGCTGATGATTCACAAGGTCGGCAAGAGCCGGCGCGATCGGCTGGAGCGAATGTCTTACCTGCTCGATCGGGTGGGACTCAATCCAGAATTTAGCAATCGCTATCCCCACGAGTTTTCCGGCGGTCAGCGGCAGCGAGTTTGCATTGCCCGTGCCCTGGCACTGAACCCGAAATTTATTATTTGCGACGAATCGGTTTCTGCGCTGGATGTGTCGGTGCAGGCGCAGGTGCTGAATTTGCTGAAAGAACTTCAGGAAGAATTTAAGCTCACTTATATTTTCATTTCGCACGATTTGAGCGTGGTTAAGTTTATGAGCGATCGCATTATGGTGATGAACCGGGGCAGGATCGAAGAAATTGACACTGCCGATTCGATTTATCGCCGTCCACAAACGGAATATACCAAGCACCTGATTGCGGCAATTCCCTTAGGCAATTTGGACACGATCCGCGATCGGCAGACCCGGCGAGGATTTGCAGTGAGCTAAAAGCGGCAATGCGGCAACCGGAACAAGCGAGCCAGGAAGCGCAGGTCATTCACTGAACTCAGTCCATACTGCTTCCAAACTCAGGGATCGTTGAGAATCTACTGCCGTCCGTAGCATCAAAACCTACTTCAGCAGAAACACTTTGAGCTTCAAGCCCCGATCGTTTTAAGAACTCAAGCCGTTCAAGCTAGCCGCACAGTCAGCTTCATTTGCGAATTGTATAAGCTGCGCGTCTTGAGCGATCGTCCCGGCTAGGTCGGTCGGTATCAGCTTCGCTATCAGGTCACTTCGGTAGACAATTCTCCCACTGTCCCCCAGCCCTTAGAACTGGATAGCAGACTTTTCAAATCCGGTGGGCAACCAGGCGATCGACTTCGACTATATAACGGCTCCTGGTAAAGACCTCTTCTCGACCTATTCCTCTATTCAGCAGCAATCTTATCAGCTTCAGCGGCGGTACGTTTTTTGCGGCTCCCTTTGTGGCTGGCATTGCGACTCTGATGCTCAGCGCAAACCCGATCCTGGCTCCGGCTCAAATCAAAGCAACTCTCACCCAAACTGCTGGGAATATGCTGCCTGGCTAAATTCCCCAGAAACACCAATCCAATTGGCATCCGGCTCAATTATCTCATTGCGCTTGATCCCCGATTACGATACTGTTAATCGACGATGGGGCTTATTTACAGACTGAAATTCGTGAATTGTTAGGTTGGACTCGTTAGGTTGGACTACTGGGTTAACAATGTTTGGGTTAACAATGTCATACGCTATGCTGCACTCGTTAGACCTGCGGGATACGCTAAGCTGGGTGATTCAAGACATCCACTCTCAGGGGTGGGCACAGGGCACGGGGGGTAATTTTAGTGCAGTGATCAGCCGCACCCCGCTCACGCTCTTGATGGCTCCGAGTGGGATAGATAAGGGGCTGGTGCAGCCAGAAGATTTAATCGAAGTCGATGGTGAGGGCACCGTAGTGCAGGGGAAAGGGCGCACCTCTGCGGAGACGCTGCTGCACCTTACGGTCGTCAAAGAAACGGGAGCAGGAGCCGTGCTGCATACCCATTCAGTCTTTAATACGCTGCTGTCGGAATACTATGCCGATCGCGGCAAAATCATGCTCTCTGGTTACGAAATGCTAAAGGGCTTAGAAGGCATCCAGAGCCACGAAGAGACGATAACAATTCCCGTTGTGCCCAATTCGCAGGACATGAAAATCCTGAGTCAGTCGGTGCGTCCGTTTTTGTCGGATACGGCGCGTTCTTACGGTTTTCTGGTGGTCGGGCACGGGCTATACACCTGGGGCGATACCCTGTTTCACGCCCGGCGGCATCTTGAGATTCTCGAATTTTTGTTTGAGTTGACCTATCGTAAGCTCACACTTCGCTAAGCTGGAATACTGTGACTTGCGTTAAGGGACGAAACAATGGCAGTTCTCACCATTCCAGAGGAAAATCGGCAAATTAAAGACGCTGGCGAAATTGAGGCATATTTGAAGGCGATCGGCATTGGCTTTGCCCGGTGGCAGCCGAGCCACCCGCTGAGCGAAGCAGCAACCAGCGAAGAAATTCTCGCCGCCTACGCTTCAGAAATTGAGGTGTTAAAGCAGCAGGGCGGCTACGTCACCGCAGATGTGATCGACATTAAGCCCGACATGCCCAATCTGGAAGCCATGCTGGCAAAGTTTAGCCGCGAACATGCTCACGCCGAAGACGAAGTACGCTTCACGATCGAGGGACACGGACTGTTCCACATCAATCCCCAATCGGGCCCAGTGGTCAGCATTCAGGTAGAACCAGGCGATCTGCTCGTTGTGCCCCAGGGAACGCTGCACTGGTTTGATCTCTGTGGCGATCGGCGAATTCGCGCAATTCGGCTATTCCAAGACTCCGTAGGCTGGACGCCTCACTATACCGAGAGCGGTAAAGAGCAGGGGTTTGCGCCGCTTTGTTTTAGTGCGCCTGCGATGGCAGCGGTTTAAGCGGTGGTTTGAACAGTCTCAGGGGTGTTCTCCATCGCCCCCTAAATCCCCCAACCTTTGACTTGCCGCTCTAAAAGAGCGAGGGGGGACTTTGGTTTGTTAGGCTCTTTTCGGGGTTGGTATGATCGATCGCATTTCTCAGGCAGTCCGCGTGATTCTCCTGGATATTGAGGGCACGACGACCCCCGTCGATTATGTATTTGGGGTGCTGTTTCCCTATGCAGAAGAACAGGTTGAAGCGTTTTTACAGAAGCACGGGCAGGAGGAAGCGGTTCAGGCGGATCTGAAGCGGCTGCGGCAGGAGTATGAAGCCGATTGCTTGGCAGCTTTTCAAAGAGATGCAGTTCCCCAAAGGGATAATCGTGCAGAAAACTGGCCTGCCTGGGAGGGAAACGCGCCTGCGGCGGCAGTGCCCTACATTCATTTCCTGATCGCGATCGATCGCAAATCAACCGGACTCAAATCGTTGCAGGGCAAAATTTGGAATCAGGGCTATCAGGATGGAACACTGCGATCGCAGATCTTCCCCGATGTCAAACCCGCGTTTGAGCGGTGGATAGCAGCAGGCAAGCGGCTGTATATTTTCTCGTCGGGAAGCGTACAGGCGCAGCAGCTTTTGTTTCGCTACTCGGAAGCAGGCGATCTGACGCAGTTTTTGAGCGGCTATTTTGATACGCAGATCGGCATGAAGCGCGAACCGGAGAGCTATCACAAGATTGCAGCAACGATCGAAGTTCCACCTGCCGAAATTTTATTTGTTTCTGATGTGGTCGCAGAACTGACAGCAGCGCGATTGGCGGGAATGCAGGGGTTGTTTTCGCTGCGTCCGGGCAATTCTTCCTCGGATTCTGAGGGTTTTGGAGTCGTGCGATCGTTTGATGAGATTTAGCGAGTCTGCAACCGACAAAAATCTAGAATCCGATCGCTGACCTGCTGCGGCTGATCCAAATGAGGGGCATGACCTGCTTTTTGAATCCATTCGAGCTGACTGCCGGGAATTGCTCGCCTGAATTTTTCTGCATCGGCGATACCGAGAATATCGTCTGCGGTTCCCCATAAAATCAGCGTCGGCTGCTGGATTTGAGAAATTTGCTCAGCGAGATTGCTATACCCACCACTCAGGGTAAAAGAGCGGATTGCGGCTGCCCAGTCCGGCATTTCCTGATGCAGCAGCAAACAGCGCAAATCATCTGCTAATCCGGGATCGAGCGCCGGAAAAATGGGCAGAACTCCTGCCGACAATAAAGTCGCAGCCGTCAGCGCAGCCTGTTTGCGAAAGTGCAGCCATGTGGTTCCCAATTCAATGAGCGGGACAGGCAGAAATTGACCGATCGGAAAACTCCCAGAAAATCCCACGCTATCCATTAAAACGATCGCCTTCACCCACTCTGGATAATGCAGCGCGAAATCAAGGGCAACTGCTCCACCCAAGGATGCGCCAATTAAAATCACAGGTTCATGAATCCAATCAGCCATCGTACGCTGAAGATGCAGACGGATCGTTTGACGATTCACGGGAACTTGAGCAGAGTACGCCGTAAATCCAGAGCCATATAAATCGATCGCCCAGATATCTTGAGTAGGTAACAACGGCAAGATTCGCCGAAATTCTAACAGGGAACTGTCGAAGCCATTCAGAAATAAGAGCGGTGAATGAATGCCCGATCGAAATTCAGAAATACGTGCGTGAACAAAAGCAGTATCGATTGCGGTGATGCCCTGAGGAAAAGCAACCTGAACGGTCTGCCGCTGAATCTGATGAAGGAGGGTGATCGCCCACGGGTCTTGAATTTCATTCGCTGAGACAGGCAAAAAGTCAGGAACCATGACGCTTCTCCTGTAATTTCAGGTAATCTTCCATCGTCTGCGCCAGCTTGACGTAGATTCTCGCCTACAGATTTTCTGCTCCTGCTGATGGCGGCTCAGAATTGCCTCTGCTGAGCCGGTCAAATTCGGATCGCGGTAGGGAATGGCAGCGCGGGTGCAGAGGTGCTCCTGCTCCATTCGTGTCAGGGGATGCAGACCTGCTGTTGTCCACGCGCCGATTGTCCCTTGTGACCATTCGTGGGTGGGATGCAGTTCGTCGTTCATGGGAATTGTGCCGATCGTCAGTCCGGCTTCAACCATAGCCGATCGAACACAGGCAGAGCGCGAGTAGGTTGCCAGCGTTCCGTCGAGGGCAAGACAGCGCACGATTCGTTGAAAAAAATCCACTGTCCAGAGCTGGGGACAACGACGGGGCGAAAAGGGGTCAAAGAAGATGGCATCGGCAGCAAAGCCGGATTGAATCACCGGATCGATCGTCTGCCGGGCATCGCCAATTAGCAGCGTGGCTTGCAGTCGATCGGTCTGACAAACGTGCTGTTCTGCCAGGGATTTTAGAACGGTCTGCACCGCAGGCGACCAGGACTGAATTAGCGGCGGCTCGATTGCTCCCGCAGGAACAGTCGCATCCCACTCCAGCCCATACACCTGCACCTGACAAGCTGGATTCACCGTCCAGATTGTTTCCAAAGCGGCTGCTGTGTTGTAGCCCAAACCGTAGCAGACATCGAGCAAGTTGAGCCGATCGCGAGTCGCTTTTTCTGCCAGATGGGTCGCTTTTACAAATTTGACAAACGCCTCTGCCCTTGCGCCCTGCGTACTGTGAAACGTTTCACCAAAGGTTTCCGAGAAGAAGGTGAAAGAGCCGTCGTCGGTGGCTTGCGGAATCCAGGAATGCGCCATGAAACCCATGCTATCGCAATCCGTAAAACCAGCCGCGATCGACCACACCACCCATCTGAAACTCGCGATCAAAAATTGCCAAATTTGCCACGTATCCGGGAGCAATGTCACCGAGTTTGTGATGCAGTCCGAGCAGTTGAGCCGGATAGGTTGATGCCATTCTGAGAGCTTCTGCAAGGGGAATTCGGACGTGCTGCACACAGTTGGCGATCGCTTCGATCATCGTTAGGGCTGAGCCGCCCAGGGTTCCATCTGCCGAGACACATTTGCCGTCCCGGTAAAACACTTCGTTGCCGCCGATGATAAACGAGGTCATGTCTGTGCCAACGGGCGGCGTCGCGTCGGTGACAAGAATCAGCTTGTTCTGCTTCAGCCGATGGGCAAGGGCGATCGAGGCAAAATGCACATGATGACCGTCTGCAATAATGCCTGCATACACCTCTGGGTGATCGAACACGGCTCCCACCATGCCCGGTTTACGTCCCTGCCAGGGCGACATTGCATTAAATAAATGGGTGGTCATGTTCACCCCGGCCTCAAATCGATCGATCGCCTCTTCGTAGGTCGCATCCGTATGTCCTGCCGAAACCACAATGCCGCGATCAGTCAGAAGTTTAATTTCTTCTACCGCTGCCAGTTCTGGCGCAAGCGTAACCAGACGCACGACTTCTTTTCCGGCGACTGCAATTATGTCTAGCATTATGCGATCGGCAGCACGAATGTAATTTCCATTGTGAATCCCCTTGCGTTTCGGGTTCAGAAATGGTCCTTCCAAATGCAGCCCCAGCACCGAGGCGGAGTGCGTTTTGCGATAGATTTTGATTAGATCAATCGCCGCTTTAATCTCTTCATCAGAGGTGGTGATCAGCGTGGGCAGAAAGCTGGTCGTACCGCTTTTGAGATTCGTCTGGTGCATGATGTCCAGCGTTTCGACGGTAATTGCATCGTTAAACATCACCCCGCCACAGCCATTAAGCTGCAAATCAATAAACCCAGGGGCAACAATTTGTCCATGCAGATCAATCACCGCATCTACTTCGGGCAGCGCATCCGCCGGAACCAGATCCACAATTCGATCGCGATCGATCAGCAGGGCGCGATCGTCAAAAACATCTTTTGAGGTGTAGATCGTTGCGTTCGTTAAAGCCAGCATTCCGCTAATACAGCCTTTTTCGCTCTAGTTAAGATAGAGGCGTGGAGTCTGCTTCCCTTGCTGTGAGTTTCACCCCTGCCCCCCATTTCTTATACTTCATTAGGCTGGAAAAAGGCTAGAAAAAGGCTGTATCAGGGGTGAAATCAGGTTTTAGGCAAAGAACTGATTACTTCACGAAACTTAGTTCAGGTTATAGGTGTTACTGCGACAGGCATCAAACTGATCCTGGACATAGCTACCGTCATCGAAGTCTGCCCTAATGTCATAAATGCACTCAGAACTGCCCAAAGTGAAGTTGATAAAATAGCCGGAATTAAAAGTGCCATTTAGCCGATTAGCTCCCCAATCATCACTGCTTGCAGGAGAAAGATAAAGCTCAATGATGTTGCCTCCTGTATTGTTGTTGATTCGCACTGCTCGACGCGAACTTGAACCTGGGCGGCTAACAGAACTTTGACCTCCATTGCGTTGCTGAGCAGCAAGCAAGCGTTCGCAGCGATCGGCTGCGTTAGAACCATAGATGTTAGCTTGCCGTAGATCTAAAATACATTGCCCTAGTGATTGCGTAGGCGGCAGATTTTGCAGTTGATTAATACAGCGATCGGCTGCGTTAGAACCATAGATGTTAGCTTCTCGTAGATCTAAAATACATTGCCCTAAAGACCCCTGAGTTGGCTGAGCCACTGCTCGATCCTTGTGAATGGGATTCAAGGCAATTCCAGCACTAAAAGGTAACAGGGTCACCAATACAGCAAGCTTTTGAGCGATCGATTTTGCCCTTGACATAATATTCACCGTAGAAGGGATAGGTTGGATGATTGATAGAAAAAGGATTTTGAAACAAAAGCAATCCCTGTGAAAAACAGAGAAATTACTCCCTGGCTGGCGACTGCCCTACCCCAACACAAATAGAAGCAGAATACCGTTTCGCAACGATGCGCTTGGTGGTGCAGTGGAGTATTACCCTAGATTGCTGTTTCATTCCAACATAAAGCTGGCTTTCGTCCGCTGACACCTAACATCCATTAGTGAAATGATTAACAAGTTGGGCTGCTTTGCGCTCTTACAGCCTTTTTACTCACGCAAGGGACGGGGGGGTGTGGAGGCTTCGCCCTCGCTCAGGGTAAAACCCCTGCCCCCCAATTTTCTACTTTGTTAGCCTGAAGAAGTTTGTAATCTAGACTTGGAGGATGTGTTAGGAATCTATCGCGTTCAGAACCTCCAGAGTTGAGGGATTCAGAGGCAATGTTGCACCTCGAACATTCCTCAAACCTTTTCACCCATGCGTTTCTCTGCCTTCCAGCGTCGGGCTGTCTTGCTCCAGCTCTTTGAAGTATTTTACCGTCTTCACTTTCAATTCCAGCGTCGCGTCTTCATCGCACACAATCACACTCCGGGGATGAAGCTGAAGCGCAGAAACCGACCACATGTGATTTACACCATCCTCGATCGCGTGTTGCAGTGCATTCGCTTTGTGATATCCCTGCACCAGGATCATGACTTCCTTTGCATCGTTAATCGTGCCGACTCCGACCGTTAACGCAAATTTCGGTACTTGATTGACATCCTGATTAAAAAAACGAGCGTTTGCTAATTTGGTGCTGTAGGTTAAGGTTTTAATTCGCGTTCTTGACTGTAATGACGAACCTGGCTCATTAAATGCGATATGCCCATCTTCGCCCACACCGCCGATAAATAATTTAACGCCGCCCAATGCTTTGATTTTTGCTTCATAGCGATCGCATTCTTGATCAACATCAATCGCATTTCCATTCAGGATATGAATCTGTTCTCGTGGAATATCAATGTGATCAAGAAAATTTTGGTGCATATAGGCGTGATAGCTTTGCGGATGATCTTCGGGAAGCCCGACATATTCATCCATATTGAATGTCACCACGTTTCTAAAGCTCAATTCGCCCTGCTGATAAAATTCAACTAAGCAGCGATACATTTTGAGCGGTGTGCTGCCCGTCGGCAATCCCAGCACAAAGGGGCGATCGATCGTGGGTGCAAAGGTTTTGATGCGATGTTTCACATAATTCGCTGCCCAATTCGCGACGCCATCCGCGGAATCGCAGATGATCAGGCGCATGGTTGTATCGTCCGTAGTTCGCGTTTCATTTCACCCTGATTTAACTTTTGAGTGTCTCCACCGTTCCCAATCCCCAATTGACGATCGCAACCCTGGGCGCATAGCGCGGATCGTTAAACCAGCCGACAAACTTTTTCAGATCAGCCAGCGATGAAATTCCCACACAGCCATTTGTACCAGGAGAAGCTGCCGCATTGTTATCCAAATGAAAGCCGATCGCCGTTCGCTCAGTCGGAGAGTTGCAGCGCATTCCCACCCAGACTGGACCTAAACCGTTTGCATCATCCGCCCAGCTTTTAGAGTAATCGTCGCGCACCCCGCTTGCCCATTCCACATTGCCCACCAGCCAGTAGCCTTCGGGTAGAGGTTCCATCGAGCCGGCGCGGCTTTGATTGACGGTGCGAAAGTTCTGCTCTCTCGGTTGACCCGATATTGCTGGAATTTGATCGATCGCCCGATTTCCTTGAATCAGCGCGACGTTCAGCAACACCAAACCGCTGGGATTGGTGCGGTTCGTGCGGGTAATGCGAATCACGCGGCGTTCGGTTTCGATCGTCGGCGGCACTTTTGCGGGTGGAGCAATGGCATAGCGTCCGGCATTGGTTTGCTGAAGAGCATTCAGCAGCTTTTTGACCTCGCCGTTGGTTTGAAACACGCGCAGCGGCTTACCGCCTTCCATCTCAAACACGCGCCCGTCAGGGTAGATGTCAAGCCATCGTCCAACCATCGCAATTCCTCAATTTCGACTGCTGCCATTTCTGCTGTCATTTCTTCAGTTATGGCTTTTCCGCTGTAATCAGTCAATGTCCGTGAGTTGGGCAGGGCGGTGCAGAAACGGATCGATCGAGCCAGCCGCTTGCCTGCTGAAGTCGGGGCAGTGCCTCTTGTGGGTTGTTTCGCAGCAGATAAACCAGCGCGATCGCAGCCTGTTCGCTTGCCCGTGCGTTGCGGTTTGCCTTGAGCCGATGCCAATCCTGCGGGGCGATCGAGAGCCGTTCTGCAAGTGCCTGTGCCAGTTCCAGGGTACTGAGTTCGGCGAGGGCGGCTTTGGGCGCAGGGGCAGATGCCGTTAGCGCAGAGCCTTCGGATGCCAGTGGTTCGGGCATAGATTGAGACATGGGAGATTGGGGCATATTAGGATCGGGTTAGGAAGACGGATTCTTTCTCCTAATGTACTATGCAGGTTCGAGCATCTGGTTCCTTCCCAAAATTCTTTATTGTCTTCTCCTGTTCCTCACTTTTTTCCTTCCCCAAATGGCTCCTGCCCCCGATGAAGCGATCGACCTGGAACAAGGCTTACGCCAAGCCGAAGCTGATTTACTGCGCCTCAAAGCTCGCTACGCCCAGGTGCAGGCAGACCAGCAGCGACAGATCGAGCTGAAGAACCGCCTGGATGATGTACGCGGTAATCTACGCCGTGATAAAACCCCAGAACTGAAAGCTGAACTCAAACAGATCCAGCAGCAGCTCGAAGCACTGGAAGTCGCCTTGGAAAGTCAGCTTTTTTCCTGGAGCGGTTTAAAAGAAGTATTCTGGCAGGCGGTGCGGTTTGGCGGACTGGGAATTGTGATTGGCTGGGTATTGCGGTCGATCGCGCTTTAGATTGAAAGCACCCAATAAAGGGCGATCGGTTATCCTAAGTCAATTTGGCGCAACATCCTTTCAAAGGCTTTTGCATTACGAACTTGCTTGAACCCTATCTCTTGAGTCTGGATATCGCCGTCATAATCTTTTGATCTGTGGACGTAAAGAATAATGTCACCACTGCCATCGCGATCTTCTCGACGAGAGACAACCCTTAGCTCAGAAGGCATAAAAGATGTTACTGTTGTCGACCGTCCCGCTGTAAGAATAAAGGCTCGTTCATAGGTTATGACGTAAACAGACTGACGTGCTGTGAGCCAATTCAGGAAGGGAATAAAAAAGATAAGAAATAGCGGAATAACAGTTCCCATGAGAAAAACTAGAGCACCTGGAACACCTACAAATTCAAGCAGAGATCTTCCCATGTCTCTCGCTTGTTGATAGGTGCTAAAGCTGGTAAAAGAAAAAAATAGTAAGGAAACGAATAGAACTAAACAAACACCCAGGACGGAACGAGTAAAAAAACGAGCAATAGGCTGCTCAATCCATTGAATCTGCTCATTTGGCGAAAGCTCTTTTTCCAAACTTCTCCGCAGCTTTTCTGGCAGCCTATCGTTGTCCATTATCTTTGTTTTGTAGCTCTATTTTGTCTTCTGGCGAACTTAGAAACTGGTGAAAGACACAGAGTCAGTCTAAACAAATTTGTTAAGGCAAGGGAGGGTAATGCTACGGTTTTTATAGAATGGTCAATTCGAGTAATCCCGACAGCAGCGCAGCTCCTAAGCAATCGAACAAGTAACAGCACGAGCTAAACCCGAACGACCCTCAAACAATCAACTCCTCATGCTGACTCTTATCATTGGCAACAAAAATTACTCGTCCTGGTCGCTGCGAGCCTGGCTGACGCTGAAATATTCGGGCTTACCGTTTACCGAAATTCGGCTGCCGCTCGATACGCCAGAATTCTACGATCGCATCTCCCAATATTCCCCCTCAGCCAGAGTTCCCGTTCTTCTGCACGATGATTTGAGGGTGTGGGAATCGATCGCGATTGGCGAGTACATTGCTGAGCTTGCCCCTGCTTCTGGCTTGTTGCCTGCGGATTCGGCAGTTCGGGCAGTCGTCCGGTCAGTCAGTGCAGAAATGCACGCAGGATTTTTCGATTTGCGCCGGAATCTCCCAATGGACTGTCGATCGCGTTATTCAACCGATCGCGTGACACCCAGTGTTCAGAAAGATATCGATCGCATCAGCCAGATCTGGCGAGACTGTCGGCAGCAGTATAGGCAGCAGGGTTCGTTTTTGTTTGGAAATTTCACGATTGCCGATGCCATGTACGCTCCCGTCGTGTCTCGATTTGTCACCTATAACGTCAAGCTGGACTCAGAGGCGCAAACCTACGCAGACGCAATCTGGACGCTTCCTTTGATGCAGGAATGGGTCGAGGCTGCAACCCAGGAACTCGAAGTAATCCCGCCGGATTTGCTCTTTGCAGTTTAAGTAAGCTTTAAAGAAATCCCAGCGATCTTACCTAGAAAAACACAGCAAAACAGAGAGGTGGAATTTACACTGAGGAGAAGCCTAGCAGGATGTTATGAAAATAAATGCTTGTGACCTGCCCTATCCTCTCAATTCTGAAGAACTTGCCCTAGCTCTGGGGTTCTAAAGTCTTCCAAGATTGGGGCAATTTAAGGGACAGTGTAGAACAAAGAATACGGCTCAAACGTCCTCTGAATTCAGCCTGTGCTGAAGCTTGTCGATTGCTCTGGAGTGATGGGGGTTGTCGGTTGCGGATTGACCGTGAGTGACTTCAGCAGGGACACTGGTTTGAGTGTTATTCGTTAAGGGGGAATCCCTTTCTAGTTCCACAGCAAATTGGCGTATCTAGAAGTGAGATTGAAGCTTTATGTATGACTGCATCATCGTCGGCGCAGGACCCGCAGGCGGATCGGCTGCCTACCATCTGGCAAAGCGAGGGCGATCGGTTCTGGTTTTAGAAAAAGAGTCGCTGCCGCGCTATAAGCCGTGTGGAGGTGGCGTTTCCCCCCAAATTGCCGAATGGTTTGACTTTGACTTTTCGCCTGCCATTTCCCTCAAGGTAGACACCATCCGCTATACCTGGAAAATGGACGATCCGGTGACTGCCAAGCTCGAAAGCCTGGAGCCGATCTGGATGGTGCGGCGCGATGTATTTGACCATTTTCTGATTCAACAGGCGCAAAAGCAAGGCGCAGAACTGCGAGACAATACCGAAGTCAAAGGCATCGAGTTTAAGAGCGATCGCTGGCAGGTGAACACAGCGCAGGGTCCAGTTGAAGGACGCTATTTAATTGCTGCCGACGGTGCAAAGGGGCAAACAGCAAAATGGCTGGGCTTTAAAGATCGCAAGCGTCGCCTCGCTGGAGCCTTAGAAGCCGAAGCAAAAGCTACCGTTGCAAATTCAGATACCGCTCACTTTGAGTTTGGCATGGTCAAAAACGGCTACATCTGGAATTTTCCCAAGGCAGAGGGCTATTCGATCGGTGTGGGGACCTTCCGAGGCGGTGAGCCGCAGGACTTTAAGAGCATTCTGACCGAATACGCGACGCTGTTTGGTATCGACCTGCAAACCTGCAAGCAGTACGGGCATCCTCTGTGCCTGTGGGACGGCGAACAAAAGCTACATACCCAAAATGCCGTCCTGGCAGGAGAAGCTGCCTGTGTGGTTGATCCCTTTACGGCAGAAGGTATTCGTCCCTCGATTTTTAGCGGGGTCAAGGCAGCCGAAGCGATCGATCAGGCGATCGGCGGTAATGCAAACGCGCTCGCTGGCTATTCCCAAGTGATGAACCAGGAATGGGGCGCAGATATGGTTTGGGCACAGCGGTTGGCAGGCGTATTTTACCGGATTCCCAGCTTCGGCTACAAAATCGGTGTGAAACGTCCGACTGCAACCGAGCGCATGGGACAAATTCTCTGTGGTCAATTGCGCTATAGCGACGTCGCAAGCCGTGCCCTGAAGCGGCTGACAGCAGGCTTGATCCCCGGGATGGGTGGCTAGCAAGCGTTTAAGTTTGGGTGCGGATACGATTAACTCCTTTCATCGGTAGCCATTCTCCTAGGTTTTCTGGGGAATGGCTTTTCTCTGCACCTGAGTGCTACCGAACAATCTGAAACTCATCAAAGCGCACCACGTCCCCCTCGGGCTGGCGGGCATCAAATCGGTAGCTGCTGACAAGCCCGGTCGCAGTGTCTAGAATGCTGAAGACGGTGATCTCGTTGCTGGCAATGTAGGGCTGGGGTTTGCCATTTTCATCGAGCAGAGCACTAATCGAAGGTACGATCGCCGTCAGTCCACCCGGATCTCCGCTAGGCACGTAGTTGGGCTGAAAACCGATCGGAATTGAGCGACGAGTTTCACCCAGAAAGGCTCCGTAGGTGTTGCCCACGTTCGAGCTTTCCAGGAAGTGCATTCCGCCCGGACTGTCAAACCGATTCCACAGGTGCGAATGTCCATAGAACACAAGCTGTACGCCTGCCTTTTCCAGGAGCGGCATCAGATCTCGCAGCAGATAGTCGCGATCGATCGGGTATTCGTAGCGCACGGATTTAATTTGCCCGTCCGGGAAGCGATCGATAATCTGCGTCGGGTTCGTGTAGGGCGGAACCACGTTATCCCCCAGCGAATGGGGCGGATGGTGAAACATGACGATTTTGTATTTCGCCTGCTGAAATTCGGGGCGGTTTAGCTCTGCTTCCAGCCAGCTATATTGCGGACTACCGGGGGCGATCGGCTCAAAGATGTGCTGTCCGTAGCCCCATTTGTTGGCATCCGAGAGATCGACATCTCGTTCGCGGTAGCGTCCGCGTGCATTTGGCTCCAAGCTGGGGACACGCCAGGTATTGCAGGCATCGAGGGAAATTAGCCGCACATCGCCCAGCGTGATCGCATAGTATTTTTCGCCACCCGGACTGGTATTCGGCAGGGAAAAGATTTCTTCGTAGGTGTCGCTGTTAAAGGAATGATTCTTGATCCAGGTTTGGGCGATTGCCGGATCATTTCCAGGGTTAATCTGAGCGGCAATTTTGGCGTAGAGTGCGACTGCATTCTCGATCGGCACGGGATCGTTGTACTGCTCATTTAATGGCAGTTCGGTTGAAAAGCGTCCCATCACCTCGTGGTTGCCCAACGCCGGAAACAGCGGAGCCGACTGCAAAATCTTGCCGCCGCGATAGCGAGTCCCAACCCCGTTTTGCTCTAACAGCCGATTTGCTCGTCCCTGCAAACTGGGGAAAAACGCGCCGCCCCGATTGTCGTCAAACCATTCCGAAGCGCGATCGGGAATATTCACCAGATCGCCCGCTAGAAACACGGCATCGATCGGTTCGATCGTTTCAGTCACCTTTTGGAGGTTTGCCGGGGTCATTGGCATGAGCTGATGATCAGAAGTCAGCAGAATCTTGAGCGGCTGTCCGGGGGCGGGAACGGCTGCCAGAGTATAGCGACCGCTCCATTCCATCCGTCCGTTATCGCGCATGCTGCCCACTCGATAAGGAATGCGCTGGCTGGGAGTGAGTCCCTGCACCTCAGCTTCGTGTCGCCAGATGGGGCGATCGGTCGGCTGAGTGTAAACCTGCCCGTCTTCTTCCTGATTGTCCACTCGCGATCGCTGGTCTTCCCGCATCCGAGAAAGCTGGGTGGTTTGGGCGATCGTCGTCTGGTCAAGATTGCTGCCATATTGCACAAAGCTCTCGCGCCCGGCAAATTCAGTGAACCAGACCACTCGCACCGAGTTTGCAGCTGGGAGCTGAAGAAACGGATCGGTCAGCAAGCCCGCGCCCACCGGAAACAACGGAGCCAGCAGCATTCGGACAAAGAAAACTCCGTAAGCCAGGACGCTCAAAATCGTCGTCACCCACAGCACCAGGCGACCGTTCGATAACTCCTTCCACTTCATTCGATGCAGCAGTCGCCTAGTCCCCGTAGATGCAGTAGGTTTGGTCTCTGAAAATCAGACCACTTTATTTTGCCCAAGGCAAGAGTCGTTCATACAAGTTTGGGCTTGAAGTTTGGACTTGGAGTTTGGGCTTGAAGTTTGGGCTTCACGCTTTCGATCGTGCGGTGCTTATCTTGCCCGATACTTACGCATGCGTCGTTGATGCCGCCGTTCTGCCACCTGTTTTTGCATCCGACGGACGACAGGCAAAGCAACACCATAGCTGAGCAAACCGCCAAAGAAACCGACCACCGCACAGCCCAGCAAGTAGGCAACCAGGATGTCCCCTCCCAACGCCAGAAACCCCTCGATCGATCGCAAACTATCGATTGGTAAATCACTCCACTTCTGCCCCAGCAAGGTTTGCCCGACATGAAAATTCAGCGCAGTAAAGGGAAGCGTGGTAATCGGGTTGCTGAGCCAGGTTCCGGCAGCGGCAGCAATTTTACTGCTGTGAAAAACGGCTGCGGTGAGAATTGCGATCGCCATTTGCAGCCCCGGCAGCGGAAACATTCCCCAAAACACACCAAAGGCAAATCCGCGGGCAATTTCGGGCGGTGTGCCACGCAGTCGCAAAAAACGCAGATAAAAGTAGCGCAGCAATCGTTTCCAGCGCATGAAGTCCTTAGGATTATCAGCAGATCAACTCTACAAACTTCATAACATTTTGTTTCGATCAATGACCAGTCTCGAAGGATAAGCAGTTGCTTGTTATGGCACTGCAACCGATCGCAGCAGACGATCGACAATGATCCGCGATTTGCGTCCGGCAGCCGGAATCATGCGGTGGGAAAGGACATAGGGCGCGAGGAATTTTACATCGTCGGGAATCGCGAATTCTCTGCCTTCCAGAAACGCCAGTGCCTGGACTGCCCGATGCAGTGCAACTGTGCCTCTAGGGCTCACGCCGAGTAAGACTTCCTCATCTTCACGGGTGGCGCGCACCAGATCGAGAATGTATTGCTGAAGCGGCGTTTCGACTCGCACCTGGGCACAAAGCTGTTGAAGCGACTGCACTTCTGCCAGAGAAATACAGGGATGTAGGGCTTCGGGTTTTTGTCCGAGTCGCTGAAGCATTTGCAGTTCTTCTGCTTCGGTTGGGTAGCCCAGACTAAAGGACAGCGCAAATCGATCCATCTGCGCTTCGGGCAGGGGAAACGTGCCCTGATATTCCACCGGATTCTGAGTCGCAATCACAAAAAATGGATGGGGAACCAGACGCGATTTGCCGTCGATCGTCACTTGATGTTCTTCCATGACTTCCAGCAGGGCGGACTGGGTGCGAGGCGTTGCCCGGTTAATTTCATCTGTCAGCAGCACATTGGCAAACACAGGTCCAGGCAAAAACTCAAACTCGCCCGATCGCGGATTCCAGATATTCGTCCCCGTCACGTCGGCAGGCAGCAGATCCGGCGTGCACTGAATTCGCTGAAACTGTCCCTCAATTGATCGCGCCAGAGACTTTGCCAGCAGGGTTTTTCCCACTCCGGGCACATCTTCCAGCAGCGCATGTCCACCCGACAACAGAGCCACCAGCACTAGCCGAATTGCCTCTTCTTTGCCGACGATCGTTTGTCCTAAATTCTGAACGAGCTGTTCAATCCGTTCTCGCATGGGGTTTTACGATGGGGTAAGACTGGCTAACGCCTTGGGCATTGCTCCATAATGACAGCGATCGATTGCACCTGAAGGCAGCAAATTTACGGAAGCTGTGCAGAGCGGTAGATCAGGTTGCCGGGTCACAGATTGATAATAGGAGGAAATCTCACACTGAATTCACCCCCAATTAATCGGCGACCAAACCGCCCTAACATTTTTTCATTTCCTTATGACTCAAGCCCGTGCGACTCAAAAGCAATCGAATCGATCGCCAAATCCCCTAAAGCAATACTGGCGCGTCCTCAAACTTTTCTGGTCAACCGCTTTGGAAGCCGAGCTAGAGTATCGGGTTAATTTTTTGATTGCTGCCCTTACTAGTTTTGGCAGTCTGGCAGGTAGTTTGTTCAGTCTGTCGCTGTTTTATCAGACGGGCTATCAGTTTCAGGGATGGAGCTGGGAAGAGGCACTGCTGGTGCTGGGCGTGTTTACCATTCTTCAAGGATTTTCCGCAACGCTGCTGGCTCCGAACCTGAATCAAATTGTGGATCAGGTGCAAAAAGGCACGCTCGATTTTGTGCTGCTGAAACCGATCAGCTCTCAGTTTTGGCTGTCGCTGCGGAGGATTTCGCCCTGGGGTTTGCCTGATTTGATCTTTGGGCTGATTCTGATTGGCTATGCGGGAACAAGGCTAAATCTGCCGCCGATCGCCTATGTTGCCAGTGTGATTCCGATTCTGTTTGGGCTGCTGATTCTCTATAGCCTGTGGTTTATTTTGGGCGCGACGAGCATCTGGTTTGTCAAAATCTACAACGTCACCGAAGTGCTGCGGGGGCTGCTAGAAGCCGGACGATATCCGATGGCGGCTTATCCAGTGGCGTACCGCGTCTTTTTTACCTTTGTGGTTCCGGTTGCGTTCCTGACCACGATTCCGGCTGAAGTGCTGCTGAGCCGGGCGCAGGTTTTGTGGATCGCTGGCGCGGGGATTTTGGCGATCGTGCTTTTGCTGTTTGCCCGTTCTTTCTGGCGGTTTGCGCTGCGGTTTTATACCAGCGCGTCTAGCTAGCTCTACAGCCCCAAGCCACCCATGCTACCTTGCAGAAAAATTTGCAGTGCCAGTCCTGCCACTGATCCCAGGAAGCTGAAGAAATTGCCGCCCCCGCCGCCGCCCTGACCGTTTGCCGCCTTAAGCCGTTGCTGCTCTGCTTCCTGATACGCCTGAACGCTGGTAATAAATTGAGCTGAAAGCTCCTGTCCCTGGCTGTCGCCCTGGGTGGTGTAAAGTTCTTGGGCACTTTGAGCATCACCGATCGCCCCCGCATCATCACTCAAGCGCATCCGTGCCATTGCCCGCGCCAGGTAAGCATGAGCAAAGGTAGGGTTCCGCGTTAAAGCCTGATCGTAATTACTGATTGCACCTCGAAAGTTGCCGCGCTGCGCCTCTGCCAGCCCAAAGCGATAAAGATTTTCAGGGGTGGCGATCATCGCCGGAAGTCCTACCGCTTGCAGCACATTTGCCCCGTCCAGGTTTGCCCCCTGAATCATTGCCCCGTTCAAAATTGCCCCCCGCAAATCTGCATTTCTCAAGTCAGCCCCGCTCAAATCGGCTCCGCTTAAGTTTGCGTTCACCAGTGCCGCCCCCGCCAGATTTGCCCCCTGCAGGTTTGCCCCACTCAAATTCGATCGGCTCAGGTTTGCCTGCACCAGATTCGCATTTTGCAAATTTGCCCCTGAGAGACTGGCATAAACTAATCCCGCCTGGCTTAGCTCACACTGCGAACACTGCTTGGTCTCAATCAACTGCTGAACGTGCTCCAAGTTTTCAGCGATTGCAGCCGATCCCCAGCCAGTAACGGTCAGAACGGCGAGTGCAGGCAACAGAGTGAGTTTCATGACTGATACGCTAGGTATAGAGTAAGGTTGCTTGATTTTACAGCGTGGGCAATTAACTGTAGGGCTATCATAGTGTACTCAAAATTTGAGAGACGCACCAATGTCTACCCGCTTCTTCATCGCCCTCATTCCCCCTCAAGCAGTCCAGGATTACGCCGATCGCACTATTCAGGAGCTGACCGATCGCTTTCAGACTCGCACTGCCAAGGCTCCGCCCCACGTCACGCTTCAACCACCTTTTCTGTGGGAATTCGAGCAGGTTTTTGAGTTAGAGAATCGCTTGCGGCAGTTTGCCCAAACCCGATCGCCCGTCCCGGTGACCATCTCTGGCTTTGGAGCATTTGCGCCGAGGGTACTGTACGTGAACGTGTTAAAAACCCCGGAACTCCTAGCCCTTCAGGCTGTCCTTATACAGGATTTAGAGCAGATTGGCATTCGTGACCCGAAGAACAAACAGCGCGGCTTTTCGCCCCATCTCACGGTGGCTTCACGGAATATCAACAAGCCCATCTTCAAGGCTGCTTGGGCAGAGCTTCAGGCGCGATCGGTTGAATTTGAGTTTGTAAGCAATCGCCTAATTTTGCTGATTCATGAGGGGCAGCGGTGGCAGGTGCGATCGGAGTTTGAATTAGGGGGGCAACCCGATACTAAAGATTCGTGACAACCGATCGAGTTTTTGTTGACAGGAGAATCTGAAACCGTAACAATAGATACAGAAAGTGAATCGTTCATCCTAATCTAGGTCGTAAATTCTGGATTGCTAAAGCTAGATTGTCAGCAAAGCACCGGGGGCGATCGAAAAGGACGGAAGTAGGGAAAAAACCAGAAGCTAAAAAGACAAAAGCCCAGAAATTTTCCTGAAGGAACGCGCCTCATTTCATTCCCATCATCTACGCAGAAAAGAGGCGAAGACTATGAAACTGACCTATCGCGGCGTGAGCTACGAATACAACGCTCCTCAAGTTGAATATGGCGATGCCACCCAAGTTGGCAAATATCGCGGGCTAGACATTCGGTTCCGTAAATCCAACAAGGCTTTGGTGCTTCAGCCAACGCTAGATCTGCTTTATCGCGGCGTGGCTTATACGGCAAATCCAACTCCTGCCACTGAAACTCAAACCGAGCAGACTCCTGCACAGTCGGTTCAAGAGCGGGCACGGGTGCTGATGATGAATCACCATCGCTCTGAAAAGCAGCGGCAACAGTCCATGCTGACTCGTTCTGATCAGCGAATGGGGTTAAGCCACTAGAGTTTCTCATTCAAGTTCGATCTTCTTTCAAGTTTGATCTAAGTTAGCTGGTTGACGACACCTCCTTAATGGGGGTGTTTTTGTTTAACCGATCGAACCACAACTCTGCAACAGGCACAGGTGCAGCTCGTGCAGCAGGAAAAACGCTCTAGCCTGGGGGACATAGTGGCAGGAATTGTCCATGAAATTAATAACCCCATTAATTTTATTGTCAGCAACATTCGGCATCGTTAGCAACATCCCGCCTTTGCGCGTACGCTGATGATTTTGCAGCATCGACTCAAGGGCGCAGGAGACTGACCCTCGATCGCGGATCATCAAGCTGTAATTCAAACTGCCGATAACGCGAATGGCATCTCCGATTCCATCCAAAAGCGACTGTTTGAGCCGCTGTTTACGACTAAGCCTGTTGGCAAAGGTACAGGGCTGGGACTGGCGATCGCCCATTAGATTATTCTGGAGAAACATAAGGGCAAACTGAGCGTTGCCTCTGAAGTCAGGCGGGGCACAACCTTTACGATCGAACTGCAATTAAGGCTGCGGTATAAGAAGCGATGGGCTTATAGATAAATTCATCAGATTTCTCCCAGCACATCAAAAATTGGCAGCATTGCACAGTCAGGACAAGTTTTTCAGAGACTAGAATAGGGAAATTCCCCTCCATTCTCATTTTTCCGGTTCAGTCTCTTCGCCGAGTCCTAAATATTGCCCCTGTTTTCCGTTGCGAGATGTCTACCTTGCCCACTGACGCTTTCCCAGATTTTTCTGATTCCCAACTGCCAGATTCGCAAGAAGAGGAACTGTTTCATGCTGCTCCCAATCCGTCGATCGAGCGAGCAATCGATTCGTCTGGCAGTTCGCCTTTCTACGTGCGGGCAGCAAGACAGCAGGATTTAACCAACCTGGCAGAAGTTTTGACCAGCAGCTTTCATAGTTCCACAGGGACGATGGGTTGGCTGTATCCCTTGCTGCGACAGGGGATCTACGAAGATATGCGAATGCGGATGCGATTATCTCAGGGGGGAACTGCGAAGCGATCGACTCAGGCTCATTATGCCTGTCTAGTGGCAGTGCGGCGGATGTCTTCGCAAGAGGCGGTGTTTGAGTCGCGGGCTTCGGAGTCGCCTCAGCTTGCTGTAGCGGGCAGCGATCGACTGGTCGGCACGGTCGAAATTTCGCTCAAGACCGGATCGCCCTTTCTGCGCCAATCGCCCTATCTCTATCTGTCAAATCTGGCGGTGCTAGCAGAATATCGGCAGCAGGGAGTAGCTCAGCAGCTTTTGCGGGTCTGCGAGCGGGTTGCGCTCGACTGGGGCTATCAGGATTTGTATCTGCACGTTCTGGAGGACAACGCCCGCGCCCAACGGCTCTATAGCAAAGCAGGCTATGAAGTGGAACGAATTGACACCACCCTAACTTCGGTTCTGCTGGGACGATCGCGACAGATGTTTCTACACAAATCGATTCCGCGAACTTGAGAAGAGATTTGCGGAGCCGCCAAGCTCCTACATTGCTGCCTGGCCAGGCGGATTGGATGCCCGCTCCCATTCAATGGGAATCGGCTGTTTTCGCTGCAACGTCTTCTCTCAATTCGAGGAAATTTCCCCCACAAGTTCTGGATGAACTCGATCGCGGTGCAGCGTGGGGTGCAGCAGCATTTGGTGTAGGTGATAGCGGAAGTTTTGATCCAGATATTTCTGGCGGGTTGCATCCCAGGTGGAGAGGGCTTCGGCTTGCGTTTGCTGAATTTTTTCCTGGAGTTGGGGTAATTCAGCCTGATTGCCGATCGCCTCATCTAGTAACGATTGCAGCACTTGTGTATCCTGGAAGCTGCCGAGCCGATCTTGAATTTGTTTAATTTCTTCGATCCAGTTATGAAATGGTTCGCCATAAAACGGCTTGAAGAATTCGGTTTGATAGCGGGCATGTTTGCAGACTTTTCGCAGGTCGTGCAGCGTTTCGCTTTCAACGGCAATGTTGTCTTGTGCGATTGTCCAGCCAGAATGAAGCAGCACTTCAGCAACCAAAGGACTCAGTACATCCGGCAACACGGTGAGCAGCGGCAGGTGAGCGATCGGGTGAAATTTGGGCTGCTCAATCCAGTTTGTAAACGCAGTTTGTAGAGCTTTGTAGGGGCGATCGTTCAGCGCAGTTTTCATAGCCTGAAACGCGGCAACTCGCTGCTTTTTTAATGCCTTGATTGCAAATTGGATTTGTTTTTGTTCAGTCTGCTCGAATTGGGGCTGATACTCATTTTGCAGGCTGGCAATTTGCACATCGAGATCACGCACTGCGCCTAAAATTCGAGCCAGATTACGAACTTGTTTGCGGTCAGCTCTTTTGGGCAGCAGGATGGCGCGATCGAAAATTTGCATTGCGGTTCTGAGGCGGCGTGTGCTGACCCGCATTTGATGCAGGTGTTCAGGATCGGTATCTTCCAGAACACGTTTTGCAGGCTTGCTCATTCGGTGAAACTGTTCAGTAATCACTTGCTGAGCTAGTTCACCTAATGTTAAATTTTCCGTTAATTCATGAATACTGTTAAAGGAAAGTTGTTCTTTTTCTTCTTTTTTCATACTTTTTTTCATACTTTGATACCTTCCCTACCTGCACTTCTGGAAAAGAATTATTTTAACGCGAACCTGTCTATTGCTAATCCTTCATCAGAACTGCTTCGTTGGATTGATTTAGCAAAACGATTTTCCGATCGCCACGAAATTCCTGCACAATAAACCCATCAAGATCATTAATCCAAAACACAAGGACAGTTGGCATGAGGAGTTGCGTGTGGGTTTACTGATTTCGATCGCCCTAATTTTGATGGTGATTAGCTTCAGCTTTGGGCTGATTTGGCTGGGAGAAATTGCCGCCGGAGTTGCCTTGTTTCTATCGCTCTGGGTGCTGGCAGTGACGCTGCTGCCCCATCTGGAAAAGGTGACTCGATCGCACAGACGGCTGATTACTGCTATTGCAGGAGTCGTTGTTGCAACGCTGGTGCTACTCTGGACCAGTCCGTGGGCTGAATCGGTGCGAAATCAGATTGCTCAGCTTGGCTGGGAGCGCATTGATGTGTTCAGCAATCTTTTAAGTGCGATCGGTCAAATTTTGATTGCGATTGTTGCGCTGTATGTCACCTGGGAGCAGTACACTACCTCGAAGCGGCTGACGATCGAGCAAAATCGCCTTGCCAGCCAGCAAAATATCATTACGCAGCAGCAGACGATCGACGCCTATTTTCAGGGAATCGCCGAACTCACCCTCAACGACGACGGCTTACTGGAAGATTTCCCAATGGAGCGGGCGATCGCAGAAGGGCGCACTGCCGCGATTTTGGGCAGCCTTGATGCAGGCGGTAAAGCAAAAGTTCTTCGCTTTCTCTCTGGGGCTGGACTGCTTACTCCTTTAAGACGCGATGAGCGATTGGGACGCGCCATTCTCGATGGCTCCGGTGGCTATGCCGAAGATCGGTTGACGGGCGTTCGCGTGATTAACCTGGGGGTAATGCTGGCGGGGGCAAATCTGGCAGGGGGAGATCTGCGGGGGGCTGACCTCAGCGACATCAATATGATTCGAGCGAATCTGAGCCAGTGTGAGCTGGTTCGTGCCAACTTTGCCCGGACGGTTCTCTGTGAAGCCAACTTTGCCGGGTCTGACTTGTCTCATGTCCGGTTCTACTATGGTTCGGTCAAAACTGCCACGCCGCGCACGCCGAAAGACTTTCCAGACTACGAAACAGGTGAATACACCGGAGCCGTGATCGAAGATGCTGACTTTACAGGCGTACAGCGGCTCTCGGATGAACAGCGATTTTACTGCTGTGCCTGGGGTGGCTCCAAAACACGCCAAACGATTCCCGGCGGCTGTGAGGGAATTCCGAATTTGCTGAAACGTTAGCGAGGCTTGAGAGGCTGGTTGAGGAGTTTCAGAGGTTCTACATTGCTCCTAAATTCCCCAATGCTAGGGGGCTTTGAAATCCAGATTAGGACTTAGAGCAGGGAAGATTCAGCCAGAATCAGGAATTGTCTGTATCGTTAAGTAGAACGCTGAAACCGATCGCCGCAGAAATACCCATCAGTTTCTAAAATTTCAATTTCTTAAATCTACTCGTTTGGCGATTCGATTCATCTCTCTCTCCACACGCTTCCCACCCTGATTCACGCTCTCTCCACTCTGATTCACCTCTTTTTGCACACTAAGAATTTCTATGTTATCCCTCTCTTCATCACCTGAACTGCGATCGAACTTTCCTCAAATTAGTGGATGGGAAAACGAACTGCGATCGATTACCCACCATCAAGAACCATTATTTTTGCCCATTACCAATTTATCGTTGGAAAATATCACTGCTGGATTTGCTTGTGCCCTACATATGCACCAGCCTACTATTCCCGCAGGTATCAACGGAGGATTAATTAGCAATCTCCAACATATGTATGAACATCCTCACGAAGGAGATAACCACAACGCTGATCCGTTTGCCTGGTGCTATGGGCGCATGGGGGATTTCATTCCGCAGTTGGTGAGTGAGGGCTGCAATCCGCGCATTATGCTTGACTATTCGGGAAACTTGCTCTGGGGACTGCACCAAATGGAGCGATCGGACGTTTTAGACAAGCTGAAGCGAATTGCCTGTGATCCTGCCTATTACCTCCATGTGGAATGGCTGGGAACGCTGTGGAGTCATGCCGTTGTACCTTCTACGCCGATCGCCGATTTAAAGTTACATCTTCAAGCATGGCAGCATCAGTTTGCAGCAATCTTTGGTATCGATGCGCTAAAGCGAGTCAAAGGTTTTTCGCCGCCCGAAATGCACCTGCCCAATCATCCCGATACGCTGTATGCCTATATTCAAGCGTTGCTCGATTGCGGCTATCGCTGGCTGATGGTGCAGGAACATTCGATCGAAAATCTGGACGGTTCGCCGCTGTCTCAGGATCAGAAATATTTGCCGAATCGCCTGGTTGCGCGAAACTCCCACGGTGAAATCATTAGCATTACAGCTCTGGTCAAAACGCAGGGGTCGGATACCAAACTAGTCGCCCAGATGCAGCCCTATTTTGAGGCAAAAGGACGCGGTAAACAGGTTATCCAAAATAGCCAAACCCTACAAGATAAAGCCATTCCCTCACTCGTCACCCAAATTGCAGACGGCGAAAATGGCGGCGTGATGATGAATGAGTATCCGCGTGATTTGTTTCGCGTTTATCACGAGATTCGTGACGGAGGCGGCGGCACAACAGGAACAGTTCCGATGAACGGCACAGAGTATTTAGAACTGATTGAAGCGGCAGGCATTCATCCCGCAGATTTCCCGACCTGTCAGGCAGTGCAGCAGCACAAAATCTGGCAGTCTATTGACCTGGAGCACACCACGCCTGAAGCAGTCCAACAAGCGATCGCCCACTTCCAGCAAACCGACCCCCACTTTCACATGGACGGAGCCTCCTGGACGAATCATCTGAGTTGGGTTCAGGGCTATGAAAACGTGCTGGAGCCAATGGCACAGCTCAGCGTCGCCTTTCATCAGAAATACGATCGGCAAGTCGAACAAGATCCTGCGGTCACGCGCCAGCCTGACTATCAGGAAGCGTTACTCTACAACCTGCTGCTGCAAACAAGCTGCTTTCGCTACTGGGGGCAGGGAATTTGGACAGACTATGCGCGGATGCTGTTTGATCGGGGAATGGCGTTGCTGTCCAATTAAACGGCTGAAATGGTTAAACGGCTGAGACGGCGATCGCCTTTCGATTCCGTCCTATGACCTGCTCAATAATATCCGCTGCCCGGCGCACCCCTCCAGCCTGTTCGATCGCCTGCTGAATTCGTCGGGCATTTTGGCGATAGACCGGTTCGGTTAAAACCTGCTGAATCGTGGCTTTGAGCATTGGCACATCAAGTTGATGCGGCGCACTTCCTCGTAAGGAGTAATCGACCGGCATAACTTCGCCTACGCCCGTCCAGCGAATGCGTGCCCCAGTTCCGGGCTGCTCAAACGTGATCGGAATTGCGACGATCGGCACTCCGTGGCTGAGCGAATCCAGTACCGTATTTAATCCGCCGTGGGTAATGGTTAGACTTGCCTGGGCAATCACATCAAACTGGGGGGCATATTCGACGACAATTACCTTATCAGGGGAAGTGCTTCGCATCGGCTCTCCAAAAAGCTCTGCGATCGCGATTTCGCTCATGCCGCCTCCGTGAGCAATCACAAGCTGCACATCGAGTTCGGCACAGGCAGCCGCAATCTGACGAAAAATTTCCTGCTTGGTGTTTTGAATGCTGCCCAGCGACGCAAAAATCAGCGGTTGTCCTGTCAAACGATGAAACGGAAACGGCACAGCGCGGGGAGACGGATTGCGAAACGGTCCCAGATAGTGAACATGTGGCGGCAAATCAGGACAGGGAAAATCAAAGGCGACAGGCTGCTGACACAGATGCGCCAATCGAGCGCGAGACGCATAAAGCTGGCGATAAGGCGGCAACTGCCACTGCTCTCGATAGCGATTAATCGTCTGCAAAATCGGCTGAGACTGGCGATCGAAAATCCAGTAAGCCAACTGGTTGCGGAGTTTTGCCCAGGCTGCCAGATTGTAGCTCCAGCCCATGAAAAAAGGCGGCATCTCGGCACGACGATGAATGAGCTGACCGCAGCTCACGCACACAAACGGTAGTCCCATCGCTTCGGCGATCGTCTCCCCCACAATCTCAAGCTGATCCACAATCAAAAATTCGATTCCGGCAGCAGCGATCGCAGCAGGAGCATCTTCACACAAAATCGTGGCGATTTCAGCGCAAAACGTAACCGACTGTTCCAGTGCCGGGATACCGCTTAGCGTTGCAAGCTGCTGTATTGTCTTTGCCAGCATTCCGGGCTGATAGCGAGAGCCGATTGGCGCAAACTGCAAGCCCTCCGATCGCACCTTGAGTTCCAGATCGGGGATTTGCAGCATAGTGACCTGATGCCCACGAGCCTGTAGCTCTCGTCCTAGCGCAGCATGGGGATTAAGATGACCGGACAGCGGAGGGCAAATAATACCAAAGTGAGTCATAGTCAGGTGAATCAATTGGAGATTAAAGAGATTAAATTAAAAACAATAAAAGACGATCGCGCTTAATCAGGAGGAAACTCTTGAATAAATGCATCTGCATTAAGCCGCAGCTTACCGTCAGCAATTTGTATTTCTTGGACGGTGAGAAATAGCCCTTTTTGTTCAAAGTCCTTTAGATTCAAAAGCCGATCGAGGCTGGCAATCACGTCAGAAGCCCAGCTTGGATTTGACTGCTGAGAAGACGGATGAGAAGAAAGTGAATGCTGCCAGACAATTCCCTGTTTGGATTCCTGTTCTGAAGGGGGCAATGCCATTAACACGATCGATTCTGTTTCATCAGACAAGGGATTCGGCTTGAGTTGAATCGTGATTGTATTATTAACCAGTGAGCAGCGAACAGGTGAAGTGATTTGATTCAATTGAGGAGAATTTTGCGCGATTGCTTGGTTAAGCGCAGTGGTCAGATCGTTCTCGTTAATCACAACGCTCAGCTTTCCCTGCGAAGGATGCAGCAGTTTGATCTGTCCCTTCAGCGCACTTAGGGGTTTCACCGTCACCGCACCGATATCAAGCTGAAATGCCTCGGTTTTCAAGTTTCTAGACAGCACTAATCTCTCGATCAAGATGACGATCGCATCAATTTGCCCCTTTGCCAATTGCTTCAGTGTTGCTGCAATATTAACGCTGAGGTCAACGTCCTGCTTTAACTGACTGGCGATCGCGATTTCAGCAATGCGATTAATGGCCTGCTGCGAAAAACGACTGGATTCCCGCTTCATGCTGTTTGCCTCACACCCTCCTGAATCCCCATTTCCTAGAGAAATGAAGACGCCGCTTGAACCTTTGTCGATCGTAAATTAAGCAATTTCTCACCATTTCTCGTCTGCCGGAAGAACAGGTTTGAACCGCCGAAAAAGTAAACTTTAGTGAAGCTCTGCTGTGCAGCGAGTGCTGAAAGTTGTGCTTCTTTGGCTTCTGCAAACAACAAACGACCCATTTGCTCCCCCGACCCATTTTCTTCTACAGTTCCCCCTTGACTCTCCACCCGACTGGAGCCTTCAGGATAGAAGTGGGAGTTCAAGTCATGCCGATCGAGCTTTCCTGAAGCAGTGATTTGACCTGAATCGAAGACTTTTTTTAGTGGAGACAAAATCATGACCCTACAATATACGGTTCCCGATATGGCTTGCTCTGCCTGTGCAACGACAATCACAAATGCGGTAACAGCGATCGATCCGGGTGCAAAAGTGGCGGCTGATCCAGCAACCAAGCAGGTGAATATCGAAACTGCAGCCCCAGAAACGACTGTGAAAGCAGCGATCGTCGCCGCAGGCTACACCGTTAACTAATCCGTTTCTCATTCCTTACTAACTTCTAAAACGTTCAAGCGACATTCCACAACGATGGATATGCTGATTGTCCTGGGGACAAGCGCGGCGTACTTTTCTTTGTTATTTGTCACGCTGTTTCTGTTTCTTTTTACCGTTCAGAAACTCGTTTCCCAGGGGTATGATAAAACGCCTGCGATCGCCATCGCTTGTGTTCTCCTCGGTTGTCTCTTGGCAAGTTGCGCTAAAAGACAAACCTCCCAGGCAATTCGCAAGCTGATTGGCAGGGCGATGAAGTGATCGGTGGGCAAATTCAGCCGCAAAAGTGCATCCTGACCCGACTTCTAGATTTCTGTGGAGTAAAGAATCATGCGATCGAAACTCATTTTAATGACCGCAACTGCCCTCACCACCCTGATGGGCTGTGCAATGCCCGAACAAAATCAGGCTCAGCAGATGGATCATTCCAACCACTCCCCGCAAATGCAGGCTCAGGGCGGGAATGCTCACAATCAAATGATGCACGAAATGCAGGTGAGCAGCGAGCAAGACTACCTGACCCAAATGATCCCGCACCATCAGGAAGCGATCGACTCTGCCAAAATCATGCTGGAGCGCAGCGATCGTCCTGAAATGAAGCAGTTTGCTCAAGAAGTGATCCGGGTGCAGTCCACAGAAGTTCAGCAAATGCAAAAGTGGCTGAGCGAATGGTATCCCGGACAGCCAACCCAGGCAAACTATCAGCCGATGATGGGCGATCTAACCCAGCTTCAAGGAGACGCGCTCGATCGAGCATTCCTTGAAGGCATGGTCAGGCATCACAAGGGAGCCGTAACGATGTCGCAACAGCTCCTTAGCCAAAATCTAGTGAAGCACGAACCCGTCCGCCCCTTCGCCGAACAGATTGCCTCCAGCCAGCAGCAGGAAATTCAGCAGATGCAGGCTTGGCTGAAAGACTGGTTTGGCGCAAGCAGCATGACGCACCACTAATCCAATTAACTTTGGATACGATCGTCCTACTGCGGCAGAAAATCTGAATCTAAAACCTGTTCGATCGGGTGGGCACTCGGCAGGAAACACGGGGCGAGGCAGATTGGTTTCTAGTGACGCGTTACGCTGCGCTAACACATCCTACGTCACCGTAAATTAAATTAGCAATCGCCCCTACTGTACTCTGCTATTCACTGGCATCGTCTCCGGCACATGGACAAAATGATTCGGATGGGTTGCGGTTGGCGAGGGGTAGGGCTGATGCAGGCGGATAAGCTGTGCCAGGGTTTTCTTGAGCTGAGTGCGGGGGACGATCGCATCCACAAAGCCGTGAGTCAGCAGATATTCCGAAGTCTGGAAATCGTCGGGCAGCTTTTCGCGCAGGGTTTGTTCTACGACGCGCCGCCCCGCAAAGCCGATCGTTGCACTGGGTTCTGCCAGGATCACATCGCCCAGCATGGCAAAGCTTGCCGTCACGCCGCCCGTCGTGGGGTGGGTGAGAACCGGAACGTACAGCAGCGCAGATTCCCGGTGTCGCTCCAGGGCAGCAGAGATTTTTGCCATTTGCATCAGGCTCAGCATTCCTTCTTGCATTCTGGCTCCGCCCGACGCGCAAATAATCATGACTGGCAGCCGTTCGCGGGTCGATCGCTCGATCATGCGGGTCAGCTTTTCGCCCACCACCGATCCCATACTGCCGCCCATAAAGCGGAAATCCATCACGCCCAAGCCGATCGGCAGACCGTCGAGCTGTCCCAGTCCGGTTTGAACGGCATCGGTAAGCTTAATCCGCTCCTGGGTTTCTCGCAGTCGATCACCATAGGATTTTCGATCGCGGAACGACAGCGGATCGGTTGGCAAGATTTGGGTATCCAGCGGTTTCCAGGTTCCTGGATCAATAAGTTGGTAAATGCGTTCTTCGCTAAAAATTCTTAGGTGATGACCGCACTCGGCGCAGACCATTTGATTTGCCCGCAGGTCCTTGGTATAGGTCAGAACGCTGCAGTCAGGGCATTTACTCCACAAGCCGTCTGCGATTTCGCGCTCCTGTCGCTCCGTGTTCGTCGAACCCGATTTTCGTCGATTGGCAAACCAGTCAAATAGAGACATTTAGCTTCTCAAACGCTTTCTTCAAGGTTTTCTTCGATGGGGCTGAGCAGGAAGAGAGCAGTCCACTGATCCTGAACGCGGACTTGCAGCGTAAAAGGCACACCACAACCCCAGTGCGGCATTGCCCGGTCAAACACAAGGCGAGTCGGAATGCCCTGAGCTTCTAGCATTTGCTGCATTAGCTCCGCCTCCCACTGCGTACTGGCTGTTCTTAGCGTGATCCAGTTCACAGGATAATCCTATCAAAGCAAAAACACCAGAGATTCTATCGTCGCACGATTTGACTCCGATGAGACACGAGGACGATCGAGCAGGATTGAAGCGACAGTACCAGAAATAGCAACTAGTAATAAAGTGTATTACGCCAGTTCAGCCTCTTTTGTTCCTGCTGTTTTGGTCCTCTACTGCTTTAGCTTTAGCAGATCTTCCAGGGCAGCCAGTAGTTTGATGCGAACGCTAAGGATTTCGAGACGATCATTCAACTCAAACAACCACCTGACATTCACCCCAAACAAAGGCGTTTGCACCTTGCCTGCCACTTGAACTTCGATTTCGCCCGTTTCCGTCAGGTTCTGAACGCACTGCCGCGCCTCGATCGTCATTCCCTGCGCTTCCTGGTTCAGATAAGCAGCAATGGCATCCGGTCCGACTACAGCCGATTCAAACGGAGGATACAGCGCACCTTCTGGGGCAAAAAGTCCTGCGATCGCGGCAAAGTTTCCTGTGTTAAACGTCTCAAAATACTGCTGAATAACGGCTTCTGTCTCACGGTCGATTTGGCTCTCAGGCTGAGCATCGGTTTGATCAGGTTGATCAGGGGTAAGCATCGGCTGTGCAGTATCTGGATAGGTCTGGTCAGCAGTAACTTGATCAGCAGGGCTAACGCGATCCATGCGGTTCTCCATTCCTTTCTGAAAGATTTGAGGTCGGAAAAATTCGAGGGCAAGAGTCTTAGAGGATGTTTGAGCAGTGGGAAAAGTTTTACACCCCCTAAAGCCCGTCAACCTTAGGGGACTTTGAATCCCTAAAGCAGGCTCGGTTCCCCAAGAAGTGGCGTTAGGGAGCAGTCCGGGTAACGGCAATGAATTCTCAAACAGCCCGATCGAAATTTTGTTTTTCTGATCAAACGCGATTGAGCGACTGCAAACATCCTGCCTTCGAGGGAAACCTGTCGATCAAGAAATAAGCGGAGCAGGCATTCACCCACCCCGCTGGATTAAGCAATTGGTTTGCTGAACAATGCGCCGGAGCTTAGTCAGCCAGCGGATCAACGCCCATATTAACCACGGTGTTTCGTAGGACGGTGATTTGCTGACCCATATCGAGCTGCTTGATCATCTCCAGCACTGATCGCCCTGCCTCAGAAAGCTGGTAGCCCGCAGGCATGGGAGCCACTGTGCCCTGCACCATCATTTCGCCTAGCTGATACCAGAAAGCCAGCTTAGTGTTGACGCTGAGAACCCCATAGGAGCGGCTGATCGGGGTGTTTGCGTTGCTTGCCAGATCGCGCATAACTTGAAGCTGGTCGTCGTAAGCCATTTTCTTGATCTGTGCCAGAATGCCCTCTGCAAACTGGAGCCGTGCAGCACCCGGAGCGGCAGGCGTGATCGATCGTCCCATTTCCGTATAGGCATACCAGAGCACAGCAAGCTGGTCGTCAACGGTGAGCTGCTTAAACTGAGCAGTGGTTGCGGTAACGGGATCCGCTAGATTGCTTGATAGGTAAGGGTTGGAAACGATAGAGAGACGAAAATCTGTGCTGTAAGTCATAGTGCTTATCTACAAGAGTGCTTGTTTGCAAGAGTGGCTGCGATCGCTCCTAATGGAGCTGAGCTGTGAATTTGCAGTGAGTTTGCAGTAAATTCGTTCAGCGATCGCCGAATCGTTTTCGTATCTCAAGTTCTAGAAGGGAGTGAACGAGTCCTGAGAACTAGTCTTAAATGGGTTCCTCAAATCGATTCCCCATTTCAACCTCCCGAATTGCTGCTCTGGACAATACTGGTTCCAGACGATACTGGTTCTGAACCACACCGACTCCGAACCATACTGGCTCCAAAGTTGAACTTGAGATTTGGACTCAAGAGAAGAACTCTTGCGTACTCACCTCTACGCATATATTGCACGAATTGTTTACAAAACGCAAACAATGTTTACAAATGTCTGCAGCTTCATTCTCCAATTGAGTGGGTTTAATTGGGTTAAGGGAGGATGGTTAAGGAAGGAAAACTACTGGTTTGTAGCTTTTCCAGAACCAATAACAGCAGGAAATCCCTGAAGGCAACAGACTGAGCGTCGCGATCTTGAGGCATAGCGTGATCGTGAGCCATACATAGAACAGCCCTGCAAATCGGGTAGCCGCCTCATGGCAGTCATGCGGGGGCAAGTTTTTTGTGGGCTTCGGATGCTACTGCTGGATACTGCTGTTTGTTTCGGGACAGACGTGGGAACACTGCCACTCAAGCACACCATTGGACATCTCCCGGTTTTATTGCCGGGATTTTTTGTGGGAAATTTTTAGAAGGAATTTGGAGGGAAAACGATCACCAGGGAAAGAGGAACCTACCACAAAACCTATAATAAGAAACGGACAATTCCCCAGTTCATTTCTCTTTTCTGATTCAGCACGCTCTGATTTCACAAACCTATGACTGATTCTCTCCGTCGCTATCACATCACCACGTTCGGCTGTCAGATGAACAAAGCTGATTCCGAGCGGATGGCAGGCATTTTAGAAAACATGGGGTTTGCGTGGTCAGAGTCTCCTGATGAGGCAAACGTTATCCTCTACAACACCTGCACGATTCGGGACAACGCCGAGCAAAAAGTTTATTCCTACCTGGGCAGGCAGGCAAAGCGCAAACACGAACAGCCTAACCTGACGCTGATTGTGGCGGGCTGCGTCGCTCAACAGGAAGGAGAATCGCTGCTGCGTCGCGTTCCTGAACTGGATCTTGTGATGGGACCGCAGCACGCCAATCGTCTGCAAGATTTGCTAGAGCAGGTGTTTGCCGGAAATCAGATTGTGGCAACCGAGCCTGTCCATATTTTTGAAGACATTACCAAGCCGCGCCGCGATAGTGCCGTGACTGCCTGGGTGAATGTAATCTACGGCTGTAATGAACGCTGCACCTACTGCGTAGTTCCCAATGTGCGGGGAGTGGAGCAGTCTCGTACTCCAGAGGCAATCCGCGCAGAAATGGAGGAGCTAGGACGGCAGGGCTACAAAGAAGTGACGCTGCTGGGGCAAAACATCGACGCTTACGGACGCGATTTACCGGGAGCCACCGCAGACGGGCGGCATCTGCACACGCTCACCGATCTGCTCTACTTTGTGCATGCCGTACCGGGAATCGATCGCCTCCGGTTTGCCACTAGCCACCCTCGCTATTTCACTGAACGGCTGATTCGTGCCTGCGCTGAGTTGCCTAAGGTGTGCGAGCATTTCCACATTCCGTTTCAGTCGGGCGATAACGAGGTGCTGAAGGCAATGTCGCGCGGCTACACCCATGAAAAATATCGCCGGATTATCGACACGATTCGTCGCTATATGCCCGATGCTGCCATTAGCGCAGATGCGATCGTCGGCTTCCCTGGCGAGACAGAAGCACAGTTTGAGAACACGCTGAAGCTCGTCGAAGACATCGGTTTCGATCAGCTCAATACGGCTGCCTACTCGCCCCGTCCTGGCACTCCCGCCGCCCTGTGGGACAATCAGCTTTCTGAAGACGTGAAGGCCGATCGCCTGCAACGCTTGAATCATCTGGTGGCTACCAAAGCGGCAGAACGATCGCTGCGCTATGGCGGACGCATCGAAGAAGTCCTGGTGGAAGAACCCAATCCCAAAAATCCAGCGCAAGTCATGGGGCGGACACGCGGCAATCGACTCACTTTCTTTGAGGGCAATATCGAGCAGTTGCGGGGTCAGCTTGTGCAGGTCAAGATCACTGAAGCACGCGCATTTAGCCTCACTGGGGAGATCGTCCCGCAAGGGGAACGCCTGGGGAATGTTCAGCCAGCTTGTGTTTAAGGGTCTGGCTCAGTAGCTGACATTCCGCAGCTATACTTTGGGAGATACGAATTTCATTCTGTGATTCACCTCTCATGTCTGCCTTACCGCCCCGTCGCCCGAAACACCTGTCCCTCGGACCCCTCGAAACCGAGATTCTAGAAATTCTGTGGGAGCTTGGCTTGGCCACGGTGAAGGAAATTCACGATCGCATTCTCACTGATCCCGATCGTGAGCTTGCCTATGCCTCTGTCACAACGGTTTTGCGGCGGCTGAGCGAAAAGGGCTGGCTGGCCTGCGATCGGCAGGATCGGGCATTCCAGTGGCGACCGCTTGTGTCTCGGAGCGAGGCGCAGATGTTTCAGGCACACGATCAGCTTCAGCGATTTTTGGCAGTAGGCAATCCCGATGTGGTCGCTGCCTTTGCTGATCAGCTCGATTGCGCCAGCATCGAAAAGCTAGATGCCATTGCCCAACGGTTAAAAGCAGCCCGCCAAGCCAAGGAGGGAAACTGATGCACTTTTTGCTGACAGGACTGGCGATCGGGATCGGTTTGCTGCTGCGCTGTGGTTCTGTTCCGGGTGAAGGCAATTGGGCAACGCGCTGGCAATTTGCCCTGACTCGGTTGATTCTGCCACCGCTGCTGCTCTTGACGATGAGTGGGGCAGTGGTGTGGATGGGCATGGATGGGGCAATGCTGGGCTTTTCCACGGGCTGGATTGGCTATCTGTTTTCGATTGCCGTTGTCGGATTTGCGCTGCTCACGCTGTTCTACCGGACGTGGCAAGGCTGGCGATCGGCGCAGCAGGTTCAATGCTACCCCTGTGAAGCCGTGGCTCAAACGAGCGGTCATCTGCTTGAAACCGAGATTCCGTTTGCGGCGCAGGTAGGCTTCTGGCGATCGAAACTCGTGGTCAGTCGCGGCTTATTGAATCAGCTCAACTCCGAACAGCTCGAAGCCGTCCTCACCCATGAGCAGGCACACGCCCACTATCGCGATACTTTCTGGTTTTTTTGGCTGGGCTGGTTAGGACAAATCACCTTCTGGCTGCCCCAAACCGAAGCCCTCTGGCAAGAACTGCTGCTGTTGCGAGAACTGCGGGCAGACGCTTGGGCAGCTCAGCGCGTTGATCCGATCGTCGTTGCAGAATCTCTGCTGCAAATTGTCCAGAACATCCAAACTCCGTTTCCCACCCTACAGGCAGGCTTCAACACTGATCTAACGCTCGATCGTTTGGAAGAACGAATCGAGGCATTGCTCTCTCCTGATCAGCAGATAGGGCGTCAGGGGCGATCGTGGCTCTGGCTAGGACTGGGACTGCTACCGCTGCTAACGCTGCCGCTTCACGTCTAAGTTCATTAGGGTTAATGGGCTGCCAACGGCTCCTAGACTCGATCGCGTTAAAGGCAAAGCGATCGGAGAAACGCTGATCACTCCCCGCGTTTATACTACAAACTTTGGCGTTGCTGCAAACCTTGATTTATCTCTTCAGGCGGCTGAGTTTGAAGCAATGTGGGCAGACTACAATCTTAATCATTGCGGATGCGATGCTACTTTTGAAAAATTCCGGGAACAAATTGACGGCAAAACTCGACAAGGATCTGTTCACTATCTAAAGCGATCGTGTGTTTCTGAATCTTCAGGATTTCTGCCGTTTAAAGAACTGTCTCGTAAGCTAAAAAATCGAAATCTTGTCCTGGCTGAAATGTTTCATTTGATAGTACGAGATGAAGCTCGCCCTGCTGGATTTTTCAATAAACCGATGGAAGATTTCAACCGCACGCTTGACCTGGGCTATTTCACAAAAGCCCGCAGCGACACCTTCTTCCCGATCGATTGGATTATTTACACGGTTGCTCGCAGTTTTTCCGCCGCCTGTATCACTGCGCTGACTTGAACTTAAAGCGCATGGCGATCGAGCAGGCAGACTACCCCAAATGGCTTAAATCGCTGCGAAAGTTGCTTCCAGTGGGCGATCGGTGGTCATTTGCTCCGGTTCTATCTAGTTGCATCCAAAAACACAGAAGCATTAAAAGGAACAGTTCGGTAAAAAATAACTGTTAACGATCTACAGGCTGCCAATAAAGCAGCGTCTATCTAAAGGCGGACTTTGGAGGCTGTATTAATTACAGCCTTTTATTGCTGTTTCTACAGAGATAAGAATTGTATTACAGTCATTAAACTGTCCTAATTATTTAAATTAAAACTGTAGTTTGTTTATACAAACCTTTGGTTCTTCTCTTTGGTTCTTCTAAGTAGTCAACACTTAAAACATACTCAGAATAGGCCCTTTGCCAGAGGGTTTATAGCGAGAAGCAAGAGATTCATTCTTTCGATAGACAAATAAAAGAACGGGCTGTTTTATTGTGTCTTAATAGGAGCGAAGGCAGTGCTATAGTCCTTAACTTCCAAGAGAAGGAAAGATGTTTCTGCACTGCAAGCTGATAACAAAGAAGCCTTCCTTTGTTCATTCTTCTAGGCTACTTCAGCGGCTGACTTGCCATTAATTCTGTCAGCAAACCTTTTCTGCTCATCCTGGTTCATGAGCGGATTTCACACATATTCAGCAACTTTTCTTGAGGAACGTTTTATGTATCAGAAGCGCGATCGAATGGCGGTGAAGAAGCTGCTTAGCTTTGTAGGACTTTTGAGTGCAGGTGTGTTAGTCAGCCTCCCAGCACTGGCACTGGGGCAGTTAAATGAAGCTCCGTCTCATGCTGATGAAAGTCAGCTCATTGCTACTGGCGGTGGCGGCGGCGGTGCTGGCGGCGGTGGCGGTGCTGGCGGCGGCGGTGGCGCTGGTGGCGGCGGTAATAGCGGTGGCGGTGCTGGCGGCGGTAACAGTGGCGGCGGCGGTGGCGATAGCAGCACTGGTGGCGGTGCTGGCGGCACGGCTGGCGGTGACAGCGGCGGTGCTGGTGGCAGCAGTGGCGGCGGCGGTGGCGGCGGTAGCGCTACTGGTGGCGGTGCTGGTGGCAATGCTGGTGGTGACAGCGGCGGTGCTGGTGGCAACAGCAGTGGCGGCGGTGCTGGTGGCAACAGCAGTGGCGGCGATAATGGCGGTGTTGGTAGCGATGGCGATGGCTCATCCGATGGCACTGGACCCAACGATCCGCGGGGCGTTTTCAACAATCCCAGCAATATTCCTTCCCAGTCCAATCCTAATGTACCAAACTCCAACTCACCGGATTTTGGCACCCAAAACCGGACCAATACGGGTGGTTCGTCCAGCGGCTTCGGTTCTGGCTCAGGGGCAGGTGGCACGACGACCTCTCCCAGCACCATTACTCGACCCGGTACGACAACTCCCGGAACAAATGGTACGTTCAACAACGATACTCGCCGGGTTGTCCCTGAGCAAAACCCCACTACCGGAACTTCGGGTACATCTGGCACAGGGTTCGGTACAGGCACAGGCAGTACAGGCACGAGCGGCACAGGTCTGGGTACAGGCACGGGCAGCACAGGTGTAACTCGCCCGGCGGCTCCAGTTCGCGGTCTGTGGTAATTCGGGCTAGTAAAAGCTGAATAGAGGATTGGTAGCAACTGTTTCCTTGATTCAGCTTGCTCGTCATCTACCTGAAAGGGGGCTTTGCCCCCTTATTTTTTGTGAATATCTTTTTTTGAATATCTAGGTGGGCTGCACGCTGTACCCAGGTACTTCGCAGTTGCCCGAAGGGTAATCGCTAATTTCCTGCCCGATCGCCTCAGGAAGTGGGTAGACGACGAGCGGGTTTGAATGCTGCTAAAACTTACGATTGTGTAAATAAGATAAGCAGTCAGAAGCAGAAAACCGAATTTGTTGTGTTTAAAGTTGACAAAAACGATGATCGCAGCGCAATAAAAGATAAGAAAGTGGTTGAGCACTCTTCATGGCAGCTTGAACTAAGGACAAGCACGCTTTAATTAGTTGATTTCCTAGATTTAGCAGCCTTTCCACCGATCGTCTCCAACAGAGTTATTCTACGGTTCGTCCTCCGCTATGACAGACCAAGCTGCCAATTCAATCGAAAATTCACGATCGCAGAGGGATTCTACGGTCGCGTTGTTGATTTCCCGCTTTTTACACTGGAAGTCGAGTTGCTTTGCAAGTAACTTCCTCGCTTTGGCAATCTCTGCTTAACCAATATGACTGCTAGTCGTGATTTACTCAGTATTCGTTCCCCGGGTTTCTCCCTTCCTCTAGCTCCTCTAGCAGAGGAATTCTCCATGCCTTATCTAGATGCTGTTATTGGTGCAGCAATTTTTGATCTGAGCGGTCTGCCTAAAGAATATCTAGCCTCTCAGGAAAATCCTGATTTGAGCTGGGTGCAGGCTATTTTTCAGGCACTCGGCTTGCAGTCCCTGCTTGGATCTTCTCTGCGATTAGAGGGACTGCGCTATGCAGTTGCACATGGCATCGAGTTTCAGGCGATCGTTGTCCGGCAGGAGGCTTGTTACACCGCTTTGCTAATTCGCAGCAGCGAGGCTCAGCTTGATCCGCAGTTTATTCAATGGGCAAAACAACTTGAACCCACCAGCCTAAAAGGAAATTTGCGCTTCATCTCAAAGTAATTTCAGGCGGACGAGTCAGCGCAGCCTCTCTGCTGCCCAACAAATTCACAGCAGCTTTATCAGATCGGTTCAGCATTACAAGCAAAAACTTCCGGGTTGCGACTGCTCACGATCGGAAGCTGACCCTCTACAATAGGGATGAAGTTTTGTGAACTTAGTCGATGGTCTCTTCTCAATCTCAACCAACCGTAAATCCTAGCCTGCCAGAACCCAAGTTTGGCTTCAACGCTTATGCAGAAAAGCTTAATGGTCGAGCTGCGATGATTGGTTTCGTCGCAACGATCGCGATCGAATATTTCACGGGACAAGGGTTATTGTCCTGGCTGGGATTAATTTAGTAGTGAGTGAGTAAGGAAGGGAGTAGGTGAGTCAGGAAGCGAACGGGTGAAAGGGGATCATGACAGGTTGAACGGCGCAGGAACCGAGTGAAACCAGGTCAAAATTTCAACTCTTGGGACAGTTCTGCTGCTCTACCCCGCTTCACTTGCGATTCCAGAATGACTCCATAAAGCGGACTGGTTCGCATTAGCTCTTCGTGGGTTCCCTGGGCGACTAGTCTGCCTTTGTCCATCAGCAGAATGCGATCGGCGTTGCGAACGGTGCTAATGCGCTGAGCAATCACGAAAGACGTGCAGGTTTTGCGGCGCATCAGATCATCGAGGGCGGTTTGAATTTCGTTAGCGGTGCGAGCATCAACAGCTGAGGTGCTGTCATCCAAAATGAGGATGCTGTAGTTGGTGAGCAGGGTGCGGGCGATCGCGATTCGCTGTTTTTGTCCGCCAGATAAGCCAATGCCCCGTTCTCCAACGATCGTGCTGTAACCGTCGGGCAGGCTAGTGATGAAGTCGTGCATTTGAGCGGTTTTGGCGACGGAGATCACTTCCTCCAGGGTAGCTTCGGGCTTGGCATAGGCAATATTTTCGCGAATCGTGCCGGAGAATAGCGTGGTTTCCTGAAAGACGGTGCCAATCTTCGATCGCAGGCTGTTGAGCTGAAAATCGCGCACATCTCGTCCGTCGATTCGCACGCCTCCCTGGGTAACGTCATAAAATCGCGGGATCAGGTTCATGATCGTGCTTTTGCCCGATCCAGTCATGCCTAAAATCGCGATCAGTTCCCTGGGTTTGGTTTCAAACGAAATCCCCTTGAGTGCTTCCGTACTGGCACCGGGATAGCGAAACCAAACATTTTCAAAGGTGATTCTGCCGCCGCAGGTCTCAAACAAAACGGCATTGGGGCGATCGCGAATTTCCACCGCCGCATCAACCACTTCATACACCCTTTCTGCCGAAGCCACCGCCTGGGCAATAGCGGGAGCCGCAAACCCAATCAGCAAAATTGGCTGCAAAATCAGCAGCAGGTAAGAATTAAACGCCACCAGTTGACCGATCGAAAACCTGCCGTCAATCACTGCCGCGCCACCATAGCCAATGACCACGACCGTGACCAGATTGCTCAGCAGAAAAATGTAGGGAAACGTATTGCGAATCGCCCGAATCGTCTGCATATTGGTTTGGATCAGGCGATCGTTCAGTCGCGTATAGCGATCGGATTCCGGCTGTTCACGCACAAAGGCTTTCACAACTCGCACACCAAACAGATTTTCTTGCAGCACCGCATTCAGATCGCCTAACTGCTCCTGCACCCGCCGAAACAAATCGCTATTGCGGGTGAGAAATTGCGCCATGAGCCAGGCAGACATGGGCACAACGGTGAGCGTAATCAGGGCAAGCTCCCAGTTCATCAAAATTAGAATGGTGGCGATCGTAATCAGTGTCACTAGGCCACTAATCACCTGGATCAAACTGGTGCTGAGAAACGATCGAATCTGCTCGATATCGCTGGTGACGCGGGTTAGAAGCTGGGACGTTTGCGATCGATCGTGATAGCTAAAGCTAAGGTTTTGAATCTTGCCAAAAATCCGATTTCGTAGATCGTAAGCCACCCCCTGCGATGCCGCTTCTGCCCAGTAGCTCTGCCCAAAGTTGAACAGTCCCCGCGCGATCGCCGCCAGCACCATTGCCCCAGCGCACAGCAGAACCACCCTGGAATTTTGCGCTGCAATGCCGCGATCAATCCCCCACCGAAACAATTGAGGCGTGACTGCATAGGCAGCCGTCAGCAGCAAAGAACTGAGCAACGCGCCGCTTGCCAGCCAACGATAGTGTCTGAGACTGCCCAACACGCGCAGCAGCGAATTCATGGAAGATTGGGGGTGAGGAGAAGAAGTCAAAGCAAACGCCTCAATACGCGAAATAACTGAAACTCACTCAAACTGACTGAAACTTACTGAAACAGAAAGCCCGACAGCAGCAGGGGCAGCAGCAGCAGCGCGAAAATTGCCACCACGACAGTCACTGGCTCGATTCGGATCGTATTTTTGTCAATATTTTGCTCCATCTTGCGGTTTGCTTTTCGATCGAGGCTAGGCATGGGGTTGCTCCTGCGCTGGGTGAAGGTTGCGTTGCACGGGGTCAAGGTCTAAAACCGTTTTGCTTACTTAGACCTTCTATTATGATTGGTCAGCAGATTTCTCAACTGCTTCGCTTGTCCAAAGACGATCGGCTGTCGGCTTAAAGCTTTTCAAACACCACCGAAAAATTATTGGCAGGCATTTCCCAGGTTTTGAGAAACGACAAGCCTTCTGCCGCTGCTGCCGCCACCACCGCTTCCAGATCACGCACGCCCCAGTCTGGATTCTGCATTTGCAAGCTCTGATCAAACGCGGCATTACTCGGGGCCGTATGCCTGCCGTTCTGCCGATAGGGACCGTACAGATACAAAATTCCACCCCCTGGCAACAAACGAGACACGCCTGCCATCAGTCCCAGCGTTGCAGACCAGGGCGAGATGTGGATCATATTGATGTTGACGATCGCCCGAATCGGATTTCGGTTCAGGTTAAGTCCTTGCAGCTCCTCGGGGAGGGGATTTTGCTCTACTGCCCACACCGGATCGCGGACATCCAGAGCAATTGGCGGATAGAGATTTTCAGCCGGGATTTGCTGTCGCCATGCCGCAATACTGGCACGGGCTTGCGGATTAGGATCAGAAGGCAGCCACAAACGCGGAGCAAGCCGGGGCGCAAAAAAAACAGCGTGTTCCCCCGTCCCGCTCGAAATCTCCAAAACCGTTCCATCCGGCGGCAACACCTGACGCAGCACATTTAAGATCGGCTCACGGTTTCGCTCAGTTGCCGGGGCATATTGACGGGCATCAGGAAAAGACATTGGGGTTTAGCGCGGCATAGTTTTCACTCATCCTACTGTTCTAACGCTTTTACTTTCCTCCTCCCCTCATCTCCCCATCTCTTCAAGAAACCGCTCAACCTCCTCTCGGGTTGGCATCGAAGGCTGCGCCCCCGTCTGGGTAACAGAAAGGGCAGCAACCGCAGCCGCTTGAATCAGAGCCGCTTGAAGCGACAAACCGCTTGCGAGTCCAGCCGCAAGTCCCCCATTAAAGGCATCTCCTGCCGCAACCGTATCAATTGCTTGCACCGGAAAGGCTTCGATCGCAAACGCCTCTGTTGCGGTCTGAACCCATGCCCCCTGTTTGCCGCGCTTGATTACCACTGTCTGCACGCCGCGCTGATGTAGAATTTGTCCGGCACGAACCACCTCAGCTTCGGTGTCGATCGCAAATCCCACAAGCTGACTGGCTTCCACCTGGTTTGGCGTCAGAATATCAATCAGCGAGTAAAGTTCAGCGGGGAAATCCGATTGGGCTGGAGCCGGATCGAGAATTACTGGGATGCCTGCCTGTTTTGCCGCCTGAGCTGCTGCCTCGATCGCCGCTAGAGGAACCTCAAGCTGAAGCAGCAGTACCTTTGCGTCCGACAAAACCGATCGCAGACGATACACCTCTGCCTCGCCGACCCGTCCGTTTGCACCAGGAATCACAATGATCTGATTCTCGCTAGCATCATCAACGGTAATCAGCGCCACGCCCGAATGACTCGCCTCATCGATCGCTACACCTTCGCAGTGAACACCATCGCTCTGAAGAGATTGAAGCAGCGTTTGCCCAAACCGATCGCCCCCCACTCGCCCAATCAAGTGCGTTGAAATGCCAAGCCGAGCGGCTGCCACTGCTTGATTTGCGCCCTTACCGCCTGGAATCGTCTCAAACGAGTATCCGGTCAATGTTTCACTGGGCATCGGGAGCCGAGGTGTTCGGGCAACCAGATCGAGATTAAGGCTACCAAAGACAATGACACTCATGCGGAATACTCATACGGCAAAATTATGGGGCAAAACTGGGAAAAAGCGCGATCGAAAACGGCAAACGAGCGGGGAATGGAGCAGTTGAGGGGCGATCGGCACTCAAAAGCATTTCTTTCGACGGAGGGCTGTTTACATTAGACCTTTGGAAAGAGGGTTGAGGCAAATCAAGCTTTTTATGCTGATCGTCGTACCGTTCTTCCTACAAAGGATTATCCCATGGCAGCTAAAGAAGAAAAGAGCAAGCCGACTGCTGAAGATCAGCATGAAAAGCATAATCAAAAAGCCAAAGAGAATGCGGCTGAATCGCGTGCAAAAGCAAAAGACAAAACTGACGGTGAAGCGAAGCACGTAGAGAAAGACGATCAGAAAGAAAAGCACAATCAAAAAGCAAAGGAAAACACGGCTGAATCGCGCCCAGAGTCGAAAGGCAAAAAAGACGATCACGCAAAAGCCAGCAAGAACGACCCTGCGAAAGCAGAAAAGTCTCACTCTGAGAACGAAATCGATGAAGCACAAGAGCTAGACGGTTTGCTCGAAATCTTTGCCGCACACGACATTACCGAAATGGATGCGGAAGTCGCAGTCGGCATGATCGACGAATGGTACGACATCCTGCATAAGTCCAAAGACGAGTCCTACAAAGAAGTTGCTGCGAACCTGAAACAGCTTAAAAAGTTGCTGTCGGGCAAGAAAGACCAGAGCGAAGACGTTATCGAACTACTGGACGAACTGGGCGAACAAACCGACGAACTCGCTAACGAGGCTCAGCGCGGCTACAAGGGCAAACTGCACAAGCTGGGCAATGCGTTCCGTCATGCAGCTCAGTCGATCGATGAAGCGCTCGATGTGGACGACGAAGAAATCGAAGAAGACGAAGAAATCTAAGGCAATGCGAGAACCCTAAGCCGCACTGTTTTTAAGTTTTTAAGCCTGAATAGATGGCGATTCGTGCGGCGATTCGTCTAGCAATTAAACAATCAAACTGCATCTAACCCCATCCTCGGAGGTACGGCTAAGCTGTATCTCCTTTTTTGTGTCTTTTGCCTCGCTTTTGCCTCGCTTTTGCAGGGCTGAAGCTTGCATTCGTGCCATTGCCGCTCTGGGGCTGGAGTAGGATGAAAGAGACAATCTCGTCAGGGATTTACCCAGCATCAAGGAATCAAGCAAACCGCATGGGTCATCCAGCTCCAGCCAAAATTTATCAGGGCGAAACGATCGCCGCTATTGCCACAGCCGTTGTGCCTCAGCAAGGCAGCGTTAGCATTGTGCGGCTTTCAGGTCGAGAGGCACTGGCGATCGCCCGATCGCTGTTTGATGCACCTGGAAATCAGACCTGGGAAAGTCACCGCATTCTTTATGGGCAGGTGCGCCATCCCCAAACCCGGCAGGGGATCGATGAAGCGTTGCTGATGCTGATGCTCTCTCCCCGTTCCTATACTCGTGAAGACGTGGTGGAATTTCACTGTCACGGCGGCATGATGGCAGTGCAGCAGGTGCTTCAGCTTTGCCTGGAACAGGGCGCAAGACTGGCACAGCCCGGAGAATTCACGCTGCGAGCATTTCTCAATGGTCGGATCGATCTCACCCAGGCAGAAAGCATTTCCGATCTGGTAGGGGCACAGTCTACCCAGGCTGCCCAAACCGCACTGGCAGGACTTCAGGGCAAGCTAGCCCAGCCCATTCGTCACCTGCGATCGATCGGTCTGGAAATTCTGGCAGAAGTCGAAGCCCGGATTGATTTTGAGGACGATCTGCCGCCGCTCGACGAAGACTGGATTCGGGTACAAATTGATGAAGTTCGGCGATCGGTTCAGCAAATTCTTGCGACAGCCGATCGAGGAGAACTGCTGCGAACGGGCGTGAAGGTGGCGATTGTGGGTCGTCCCAATGTCGGCAAATCCAGTTTGCTCAATGCCTGGAGCCGTACCGATCGCGCCATCGTCACGGATCTACCCGGAACCACCCGCGACGTGGTGGAATCTTATCTGGTGGTGCAGGGCATTCCTATTCAGGTACTCGACACCGCAGGCATTCGGGAAGCCGCTGATCGCGTCGAGCAAATCGGCGTCGAACGATCGCACCAAGCCGCCCAGACTGCCGATCTGGTTCTGCTAACCGTTGATGCTGAAGCAGGCTGGACCGCAGAAGACCTCGAAATTTATCAGCAGGTCAAGCACCGTCCGCTCATTCTGGTGCTCAATAAAATTGACCTCATTGATACCCTGCCTGACCTTCCTGCCGGACACCCAATCGTTAAAACCGCCGCTGCCCAGCAAAAAGGTATTGAAGATTTAGAGAAGGCGATCGTTGCTATTATTCACGCAGATCAACTTCAGGCAGCGAACCTCGACTTTGCCATCAACCAGCGACAAGCTGCCGCCCTCACCCGCGCCCAGAGCGCACTCGCCCAAGTTCAGGAGACGATCGCCGCTCAATTGCCGCTCGATTTTTGGACGATCGATTTGCGCTCAGCAATCCAGGCTCTAGGAGAAATTACCGGAGAAGAAGTGACCGAAGCTGTGCTGGATCAAATCTTTAGCAAGTTCTGCATCGGCAAGTAACTTCACTCTTTAAACCGTCCCAGATTACCTAGATGGGTCGAGAAAGCTGCTTCGCAGTGCCCTTACAGCCAGGAAACTTCAGGCAAACCGCAGGCTTCGTCGCCCCCGATTGCTTTTTGCCCAAACAAGGTATGCTATTGCATAGCTTCAGCACGATCTGCGTTTCTTCTTTCGCTGATTGCCCCGATATCTCCTATGCCAGAATTAATCGCTTATCTGGGACCCACAGGAACCTATACCGAGAGTGCTGCGATTGCTTGCGCTCAGTGGTTGTCCCAAACCAAGGGCATAACGCTGCCTTTAATGCCTTACCCCAGCATTGCTCAAGCGATTCGTGCTGTCGCACAGCAAGAAGTCCCGGTTGCCGTCGTCCCAGTCGAAAATTCAACCGAGGGCAGTGTTCGGATGACGCTTGATACGGTCTGGCAGTTTGACGCGCTCCAAATTCAGCAGGCACTTGTTTTGCCGATTTCCCATGCGCTGCTGTCCCGTGCGTCCGGGTTAGAGGCGATCGAAATCGTCTACTCTCACCCACAAGCAATTTCCCAATGTCAGGGCTGGCTCGAAAAATTTCTGCCCACGGCTCAGCTGATTCCAACCAACTCCACCACAGAAGCACTCCAGCACTTGGACAACCCGCACATCGGTGCAATTTCGTCTGAGCGAGCGGCTCACCTTTATAATTTGCCAATCTTGGCTCATCCCATTAACGACCTGCCTGACAACTGCACCCGCTTCTGGATTATCAGCCTCGAACCTGCCTCTACTGGAAAACACACTTCGCTTGCCTTCAATCTGCCTGCCAACGTGCCCGGTTCTTTAGTGAAGACGCTGGATGTGCTGGCAAGACGCAATATTAACCTTAGCCGCATTGAATCTCGCCCCACAAAGCGAGCCATTGGAGATTACTTGTTTTTTGTGGATCTAGAAGCCGATTTGCAGTCCGAGGCAGTGCAGTCTGCCCTAGCAGAACTAAGAAGCTGCACCGAAACTCTGAAGATCTTCGGCAGCTACAACATTCAAACCGTAGTCAATGGACAGCTAAAGCCAGAGTGAGTTGATCACAACAGGATCACACACGGGCACAACAGTCTTAACACCGGGCTTTCTTAACGCTGTAGTTGGTTAAGCAGAAGGCGATCGAGTCATAGAAATCAAGTCACAGAAGTCATTCCGCACTTCTTAATTAATTTGGCTTCCTAAATGCAGCAGGTCGAACGCTATTGAAACACGTCCTTCAACGCAGTCCGAGCAGCAAGATGATTCCGAGTCGAAGTGAGAATTTCAGCTTCTCGCTCTAGTCGGGCTACCGTGTCCTGCAATTCCAGAAGAGCTTGCTGTTCCTGAGGAACGCCCTGCAGATTCGACGCCACCCAGTAGGACAGCTCGATCGGCGAACTGGGAATATCGTCCGGCAGTTCAATTTCCTGCCCGGTTAACTTTGTGGAAAGTTTCACCACATCTTCTAAAAGCTGATTCACATCTCCTGCAAGACCTCGTAAATCTTGCTCTGACGGGTGATCCTCGATCCACTCGACCAAGCCCACGTAATAGGGTCGCTCCCGCACGTATTCCAGCACCCGAAACCGCTGCTGCCCGATCGTCTCAACATACATTCGATCGTCTGAGGTACGCTTATGCTGAACAATCTCGGCGCAGCATCCAATTCCAGAAACATTCCCCTCCGCCGGATCAACCATCAGCACTCCAAAGCGACGATCGCCCTGAAGAACCGTATTCATCAGGATCCGATAGCGAAACTCAAAGATATGAAGGGGGAGGCGACGACCAGGAAATAAAACAACTTCGGGAAGGGGAAAGAGGGGCAGTTCACGAACGGCGATCGATGAGGAAAAAGTCATTGCAGTCTCTATCCCTAACGGCAAACAGATACGTTTTAACCCCAGTGGGCAGCTTCGCACCCGCAAAGGTCTAATGCAAAAAGAGTAGCCATCTTGAAAGATTAAGCTACTCTTCACAGTCTATCGTATTCGTGAAGGCAATCCCAAGCGGAGAGCTCGACGATTTACAGCTTCACTTCAATGTCCACGCCTGCGGGCAGATCCAGCTTCATCAACGCATCGATCGTCTTAGATGAAGGCTGGTAAATGTCAATAATACGGCGGTGCGTCCGGGTTTCAAAGTGCTCCCGCGAGTCTTTGTCTACGTGCGGCGATCGCAGCAAGCAGTAAATCCGACGCTTCGTGGGGAGAGGAATTGGACCGATCGCAGTCGCATTGGTGCGGTTTGCCGTGTCTACAATCTTTTCGCAGGAAGTATCCAGTAAGCGGCGATCGAACGCCTTCAGTCGAATCCGAATTTTTTGCTGTTGAATCGTTGCCATGAGCGTTCCCGTTAAGTTGTCTAGGTTCAGTTTGTCGGTTCAATCTGGTTTAATCCAGAGAGGCGGCTTTGCAGCGTGTCGCCTGATCTAGTGTACTGCTTTATGGAAGTTTTGGAGAGGAGTTGTCTGAGCAGGTATTGCCACAGGATGGGTACACCCTGCATCGCCCCCTAAATCCCTCAATACTAGGGGAATGGGACTTTCACGGCGTCAAAGAAGAACAGCAGCCAGCCCAAAGACCAACTGCTGCCCATGTTTTATTCAAACGATTGCCCTAAGACTCAATCTTGAATTACTTGAGGATCTTAGAAACCACGCCTGCACCGATCGTCCGACCGCCCTCACGGATTGCGAAGCGCATTCCCTGCTCAATTGCGATCGGGTTGATCAGCTTCACATTCATTTTGATACGATCGCCAGGCATCACCATTTCGGCGTTGCTGCCGTCGTCTGCGGTGAAGGATTCGATCGAACCCGTCACGTCAGTTGTCCGTACATAGAACTGGGGCTTGTAGCCTGCGAAGAACGGCGTCTTACGACCACCTTCTTTCTCGGTCAGAACGTACACTTCACCCTCAAATTCGGTGTGAGGCGTAATCGAACCGGGCTTCGCCAGCACCATGCCGCGCTCGATGTCTTCTTTCTTCAGACCCCGCAGCAGCAGACCCGCGTTGTCCCCTGCCATCCCTTCTTCGAGGCTCTTCTTGAACATCTCGATTCCGGTCACAGTTGTATTACGGGTGTCGCGAATGCCAACCAATTCAATGTTGTCGCCAATCTTCACCTTTCCACGCTCGATCCGTCCAGTTGCGACCGTTCCCCGACCCGTGATCGTGAATACGTCCTCAACCGCCATCAGGAAGGGCTTGTCCACATCCCGCTCAGGCGTGGGAATGAAGGAGTCTACCGCATCCATCAGTTCGTAGATCTTGTCAACCCAGTCATTTTCGCCGCGACCCGTCTTCGGATTAGCGATCATCGCTTCCAGAGCCTTCAGGCCGGAACCACGCACGATCGGCAGATCATCACCGGGGAACTCGTATTCGCTGAGCAGTTCGCGCAGTTCGAGTTCAACCAGTTCGAGCAATTCTTCGTCATCCACCATGTCTACCTTGTTCAGGAAGACCACGATGCTGGGTACGCCGACCTGCTTCGCCAGCAGAATGTGCTCCTTGGTTTGGGGCATTGCACCGTCGGTCGCTGCTACCACCAGGATTGCACCGTCCATCTGTGCTGCACCCGTGATCATGTTCTTCACGTAGTCAGCGTGTCCCGGACAGTCCACATGGGCGTAGTGCCGATTTTCAGTTTCGTACTCTACGTGAGCGGTGTTGATCGTAATACCCCGTGCCTTCTCTTCGGGAGCCGCATCGATTTCATCGTATTTTCTCGCTTGCGCCTGTCCAAGAGCAGCCAGGGTCATTGTGATCGCAGCCGTCAGCGTGGTTTTGCCGTGGTCAACGTGACCGATCGTACCGATGTTGACGTGGGGTTTAGTCCGTTCAAACTTTGCGCGTGCCATGTATCTATCCGTTCCTCTTTACTGACTATGCGTTCCCTTTGCTCTTTGCGATGATGGTTTCAGCCACGTTACGAGGAACCTCGTCGTAGTTGCTGAATTCCATCGTGAATATGCCGCGACCCTGGGTTTTAGACCGGATATCGGTAGCATATCCAAACATCTCTGCGAGAGGGACTTTAGAAGTCACCTTTGCAATTCCCTGCTCGGTGTCCTGTCCTTCGATTTGACCTCTTCGAGAGTTAAGGTCGCCAATGACGTTTCCAATGAAGTCTTCGGGAACTTCGACCTCAACTTTCATCATAGGCTCTAACAGAACAGGCGATGCCTTCATCACAGCATCCTTGATTGCCATTGAGCCAGCAATCTTGAAAGCCATTTCAGAAGAGTCAACCTCGTGGAACGACCCATCTACTAATCTTACCTTCAAGTCAATCACTGGATACCCAGCAATGATGCCGGACTCGCAGGCTTCTTTCATCCCTTGCTCAGCCGGGGCAACATATTCTTTTGGAATCGCACCGCCGACGACCTTCGAGACAAATTCAAAGCCCGATCCTGGTTTACCCGGTTCGACCTCAATGACCACATGACCGTACTGACCCTTACCGCCGCTCTGACGCACGAATTTGCCTTCCGTCCGAACAGGTTTACGAATGGTTTCACGGTATGCCACCTGAGGCGCACCAATGTTTGCCTCAACCTTGTATTCCCGCTTCATTCGATCGACCAGGATGTCCAGGTGAAGCTCACCCATTCCGGCAATCTCGGTTTGATTCGTTTCGGGATTAACCGTAACGCGGAAGGTGGGATCCTCCTCCGACAGAGCTTGCAGTGCTTTGGAGAGCTTGTCCATGTCCTGCTTGGTCTTCGGCTCAACTGCAACCGAGATCACGGGCTCAGGAACGAACAGCGATTCCAGGATGATGGTTGAGTTCTCGTCGCAGATCGTGTCTCCGGTAAAGGTGTCCTTCAGTCCAAGAGCTGCACCGAGATCGCCTGCCCGCAGTTCGTCTACTTCCTGGCGATCGTCTGCCTTCAGTATGATCAGGCGCGAAATCCGCTCTTTCTTGCCCTTCGTTGCATTGTAGACATAGCTGCCCTTCGTCAGAACACCAGAATACACGCGCACAAAGGTCAAGCGACCGTAAGGGTCTGCCATGATCTTGAACGCCAGCGCAGACAGCGGCTCATTGTCGTTTGCATGACGCACTGCTTCGCTGCCATCGGGCAGGGTGCCCTGAATCGGAGGGACTTCAGAAGGCGCAGGCAGATAGTCAATCACCGCATCCAGCATGAGCTGCACGCCCTTATTCTTAAAGGCAGAACCGCACAGCATGGGGACGATCGTTCCCGCAATAGTTCCCTTTCTTAAACCTGCCCGAATCTCGTCTTCGGTAAGTTCTTCGCCGCCCAGGTACTTTTCGATTAATTTGTCGTCAGTTTCGGCAACAGATTCGATCAGCTTTGTGCGATATTCCTGCACCAGATCTTGCATCTCTTCCGGGATATCCGTGACTTGAACATCCGTACCGAGATCGTTGGCGTGGATATATGCCTTCATCCGCACCAGATCTACAATGCCGCGCAGCTGGTCTTCAGCCCCGATCGGAAGTTGAATCGGCACAGCGTTTGCCCGCAGGCGATCGACTACCTGGCTGTAAACCTTGTAGAAATTCGCGCCCGTCCGATCCATCTTATTAACGAAGATGAAGCGAGGCACTCTATAGCGATCGGCTTGCCGCCAAACAGTTTCTGTCTGGGGTTGAACGCCGCCGACTGAGCAAAGCACAGTAATTACACCGTCCAGCACCCGCATCGATCGCTCGACTTCGATAGTGAAGTCTACGTGACCCGGCGTGTCGATGATATTAATGCGATATTCGGGTTCACCGGGCATCGGCTGAGTTGGATCATCAGGATTTCGACGAGTCCACTGCGTACTGATTGCAGCAGCCGTAATCGTGATGCCCCGTTCCCGTTCCTGTTCCATCCAGTCGGTGACGGCAGTTCCTTCGTGAACCTCACCCATCTTGTGAACCACACCGGAGTAAAACAGAATTCGTTCAGTTGTCGTCGTTTTACCCGCGTCGATATGCGCGGCAATGCCAATGTTTCTCACCCGTTCTAGCGGGACGGTCCGTGCCACAGCTACCTCCTTAGTCTCTGCTGCATCTTTATGCTTAGCGACAAGCACTGTTAAGATTCTATACTTTTGTCCCTGGCTCTGTGTAGTTTCTGCGAACTCTCACGATTGCGGATTTCCAACCTTATTGGATGGGTATCCTCACCAATCGCAAGCGGCAAGTGATTCAGCTTAGTGAACTGGGCGGGCAAGATGCCTACTCCCCAGGAAACACTGCTGGTTCAAATCACTCGCCTGACTGCGATCGCAATCTCGCCAGAGCAAATTTAGTAACGGTAGTGGGCGAACGCTTTGTTAGCTTCTGCCATCCGGTGGGTTTCTTCCCGCTTTTTGATTGTGCTGCCTGTTTCGTTAGCGGCATCCATCAGTTCGTTTGCCAGACGGCTTGCCATCGATTTGCCGGGACGCGCTCGGGAATAGGTCGTAAGCCAGCGCAGGGCCAGTGCCGTGCCGCGATCGGAGCGAACTTCCATCGGAACCTGATAAGTTGCACCACCCACCCGGCGAGCTTTCACTTCGACCAGGGGAGTGGCATTTTTGATTGCCCGCTCAAACACTTCAAGCGGTTCGTTGCCCGTGCGATCCTGAATAATCTTGAACGCATCGTAAACAATTCGGTAAGAGATGGATTTCTTGCCGCTTCTCATCAGGCGGACGACCATCATATTAACGAGGCGGCTGTTGTGTACCGGATCGGGCGGAGTTGGGCGTTTTTGAACAGTTGTACGACGAGACATAAGCTTTGACCTTGATCTTGCTTGACTTTGATTGCGGAGCCGCCCTTAAGGACAGCAGGTTTTTAGGTTTTTACAGGGAGTACAGTTTACCGAAGAAATACAGGAAACGCATCGCTTCGGCTGGTCTCCCCAATAGTTTTTTTGTCCGCTCAGCCGCATGAGCAGGAAATGGTCCCACACATTGCTTCAAGCAGCCCAGGCAATCAGGACTGCTTAAAGAGTCGAACGTTAAACAGTTAGAGCATAAAGCTGAGCAGTAGACTGCAGGCATTTGCAGAACTCAGATTGCTCAGCAGACAGCGACGAGACGCAGCGAAACATTGATGAACTATCTACTTAGTTGCTGCCTTGGGACGCTTCGCGCCGTACTTCGATCGACCCTGCTTGCGGTCTTTCACGCCTGCGGTGTCCAGCGTTCCACGGATAATGTGATAGCGAACGCCCGGAAGGTCTTTAACCCGTCCACCCCGAATCATAACAACCGAGTGTTCCTGCAAGTTGTGACCAATACCGGGGATATATGCCGTAACTTCAAATCCCGAAGTAAGGCGAACCCGCGCCACCTTCCGCAGGGCTGAGTTCGGCTTTTTGGGCGTAGTCGTGTAAACCCTCGTGCAGACGCCACGACGCTGAGGGCAGCTCTTCAAAGCTGGGGACTTGGTTTTCTTAGTAATTTTCTGGCGTTCGGTGTGGATTAGCTGCTGAATCGTTGGCATGAGTTAGAGCAGGTCTTGCCGCTTGAGTATTTTCCTAAAGTTTTCACAGTCTACTAATATATCAATTTTATTGAAAATCCGTCAATTCTGCCGATCGGGTTTGTGTGGTCATCTCAAGCTGCTCCCCTAACCCCCTCATTCTGAAAGAAGTGAGCCAGAGCACTACTGGCTTTCAAAGTTCTCCCAAATCGGGAATTTCGAGAGCAATTCAGGAGGTCAAAGACTCCTCAACCTACCTCCCAGTGAGAGAACTGCCTGATTATCGATCGCCTCACCTACAACCTCTTCATTCTCCTGAAGAGCGATCGCACCAAACTGAGCAAAGTATCGGTTGAGCCGCGGTGGAAATTCTGGGAAATAAAATTGACTGTCTCCCTTCGCAATATCTGCCCAAAAATATCTGAGGGAGGGTACGTATTGCTCAGCCGCTTCCAGAGGCAAATTCAAAGGAGGTTGGGTCAGAAGCTTGAGCATAAAGGAGCGCGATCGATCGCCCATCCATTCCCGCGAAGTGTGAGATAAATCTGGGAAACCGGGAACCGATGTAATGTGATGGGATTGGATTTCGAGCTGGGTGTCGTGCTTGCTTTGCAGTTCTCCGTTAGGGGAATCATCCTGGTAAAATTCGAGCACTCGATAGGGATGGGGATAGCTGACCAGAGAACCCGTTGTAATTTCGTAGAGATTTCCTTGCTGCGCGACATCCTGAACGTGTAGATGCCCGGTGAATAAAAGCTGTACGCCTGCCTGTCGCAGTAGAGCCAGCAGTTCTGGCGCGTTGGACAGCATATATCGCTGCCCCATCGGGTTTTGGGACTGTCCGGGCAGATGCTCCAGGACATTGTGATGTACCATCACCAGAACAAATTCGCCTGCTGTTTCAGATAACACCTGCTGAAGCCAGGCGAACTGATTGTCGTCTAAACGACCTGTGGCTATTTGCTGTCCGGCAGCATCGAAGAAATTAGAATTTAGCCCGATCAACCGCACTCCGGGCAGCAGTTTGCAGGTGTAGTAGGGTTGGTTGGGATCGCTGTAGCCAAATTTCTGGTAGTAGTGGGGAAACTCTTTGAGCCCGATCGATTTATCAGTTGCAAAAGCGTGAGGAATATCGTGATTGCCAGGAATCACATAGGCAGGAAACGGCAACCGCGAAAGGCGATCGGCGAGCCAGGCATGATTTTCCGGTTCACCGTGCTGAGTCAGATCACCAGGTAGCAGCAGGAAATCTAAGTCGAGCTGGGTGAGGTGATCCAGAACTTGTTCGATCGCCGGAATGCTGACTTCGACCAGATGAAAGCGGTGGGGCGAATCCCAAATTGTGTGAGGTAAAGCGATGTGAGGATCGCTGATAATTCCAAAACGAAAGCGGAGCGACATGAAATTTTGAATATTAAAAGGCTTGGTGCGAGTATAACTTCTGGACGGGGAGCTTGAAAATTAGGGATATCGTGCGAGTTGCAATGATTTGAATCTCGATGGCTTGTCGGATCGGTTGCTTGAATGCCCCGCTCCAAAAGGCAAGATGATCATTTCACAAGAAGCCCGAATTGAAGCTTCACAAGAAGCCCGGATAAGGTTGTTGATTACATGCATTCTGAGGGAGCGGATTGCATTGGTCGATTCAGCGATCGATTAGGCTAGGAAAGGTATGAACGCAGCCTGGTATGGCATGAGGGATATTTGAGGAGGTGAAGGGTACTCCATTGCTCCCCAAATCCTTCAACACCAGGGGACTTTGAAAGCGTGAGACGCTGGTAGCGAAAGACGTTGGTAGTGAGAGACGTTGAGGTAGATTTGTGGCAACCGTTCGAGTGCGTCAGCATGTTAATCCGCTTAGCGATAAGTATCAGCAGCCTGCGCCTGTGCCTGAGTGGGAGAAGGTTTATGCGGATCTGAATCAGCCGCTGCATCTGGATATTGGCTGTGCGCGGGGTCAGTTTGTGCTGGAGATGGCGCAGCAGTTTCCCCAGTGGAATTTTCTGGGACTCGAAATCAGGGAACCGCTCGTCATCCAGGCAAATAAGCTGCGCGAGGAAGCGGGTTTGACGAATCTCCACTATTTGTTTTGTAATGCGAATAATTCAGCGCGATCGCTCCTTCAGTCCCTACCGGCAAACGTTTTGCACCGCGTTAGCGTTCAGTTTCCCGATCCCTGGTTTAAAAAGCGACACCAGAAGCGGCGAGTAGTGCAGCCAGAACTTGTGGCAGAACTGGCAAAATTTTTAATTCCAGGGGGAACAGTGTTTTTGCAGTCGGATGTAAAAGCGGTGGCGATCGAGATGGGCGATCGGTTTCAGGAGCATCCAGCATTTGTGCGGCAGAGTCAGGAGTGGCTAGCAGAGAATCCGCTGGGAATTCAGACCGAACGGGAGCGATCGACCCTGGAGCGAGGAGAACTTGTTTATCGTGCTGTGTTTGAGCGGGCAAGTCGTTAAATCCAGGAGGGAAACCACCGACGCAGGGCGATCGCTTCAGGGGTCAGCGGCAGTCCGAGGTAGAGCGGCATCCAGAAGATAAAGGCAATCAGCAGCGTTAGTAAAACCCCAAGCGCAGTTACTTTCCGCCAGTAAACCGAACTTTGCAGCCAGCGATCGAGGATAAAGGCGAGTGCCAGAATCGCGAATATCAGCGACGGCATATAGTGATACAGAAACGTGCAGCGTTTGACGCTGAGCCAGGGAAGCAGGTTCGCTGCCCAACTGAGGGCAAGATAGGCAACGATCCAGCGAGTTGAGTTAGGTCGAAAGGCTGACCCTGATTCATCCGGTTGAGGGCGGATCATTTGCCGAAGCTGAACCAGAAACACACCCAAAAAGAGCAGAATGGCGAGCGTGGAAAACCACCAGAGCAGGGGATTTCCCATTGCATGAACATCAAAGACAAAGTTGCTCTGACCGGGAACCGCAGCCACTCCCGCAATCACTGCCGGATCGTTCGGAGAGGAACCGACCTGGTAAAAATAGGCAACCGGACGAAACATCACTAACCAGCTAAACCAGAGCGAGCAATAGGGATGCGCCTCTAAACCGCCAACACGACGGTGATAGTCATAGGTTTGGTACTGAAGTTCCCAGAAATTGAGAGCAGAGCCATCGACCTGCATATAGGGAATCCAGCTTACGTAATAAGTAAGCGCGGGGACGATCGCCAGCGGAATCAAAAAATGTCCGAGGTGGAGCTGGGTTAGCTTTTGCAGAGGAAGCTGCGTTTCAGCAAAACCTTGAGTTGGGAATCGCCATTGCCAGAGCCATGCCCCTATCCAAAGCAGGTAGATTCCCAGCAGAAAGCCCAGCCCGTTCCATTTGATCGCTGCCGTTGCGCCAAACCAAACGCCTGCAAAAATTAGCCAGAGCCATCGTCTGAGCGATTCCGTTTGCAGAGCCGCCAGAAACGCCGACTGTCCCAGCAGTCCAAACAGCACCAGGTAGATATTATTCAGCGCGTAGCGAGACTCGACCAGAAATAAACCGTCGATCGCCATTAGAAACCCGGCAATCAGGGCAAAACTACGGCGATGGGTGATTTGATAGGCGATCGCCGCCCCAATCAGCGGAATGAAAGCTCCAGTCACCGCATTCAGCCAGCGATAGCTAAACGGAGAAACCGTCAGACCTGCCAAGCCGTTTTTGACTTCGCCGCTCCAGGGCAGCTTTTCGCCCAGCCAGATGCCAAAAGCAATGATGTAGGTGCTCAGGGGCGGATGTCCGGTAAAGATGATTTCTTCCTTCAACCAGTTACTTGCAAACTTGGCGTAGTAGACCTCATCAAACACCAGGGTATTAAAACGGCTCAATTCCCAGAACCGCAGCCCCAGAGAACCAAGAAAGATTAAAACGAGACCCAAGCTAAACCAGGGAAAAGCGTCAGAGCCAGGCTTGGGTTTTAAGGCGATCGAAGGCATGGTCGCAACAAGGGAGGAAACGGCTAGGGAAAAACACCCTAAACAAACATCCCAATTGTGCCTTCTTCGGGGAATAACCGGAAGTCGTTTGGGTCGATCGCAAGCGGTTTGACCTGAACAATTTTTCTCCTTTAAAAAAGGAAAGGCACACTCTCTGTGTGCCCAAAGTTCACCACCCAAACTTTAATTTCTGAATCGATCGTTGAACCAGAAAGCAGAAGATTGTTAACGGCTATTTCTAAAATAATGCTCAATCTGGGGTTAAGAACCAGTTATTAAGCAAGCGTTTCGGGACAATAGCCTAAGCCCTGCACAAACTGTTTGCGGAAGTCCTCAATTTCGCTGCGATCGGGGTTTCCATGCGACACAACTGCCACCTGATATCGACGCATTACCTCCACCGGAGTCTGCCCAGTCTCTAGTCCCCAGAGCGCCATTCTTACGCGAATCTCAGGTTCGTAAGGAATACCTAGCTCGTTGAGAAACGATCGAAAGTCTCCATCGTCTTGAGCGTCGAGGGGGCGGCTTAGCTTTACCTTAATGACCCAACCATCAATTTGATGAATCACCGTGACAAAGCGAACAGGGAGCCAGGGCATTGAATGGAGATATTCCACGATTCTCAATGTCAGGCTGGCATTTGCGAGGTAGTAGATATAATCCATAACTTCTTGTCGTATCCTGCAAATGCTACTCTTTAATCTTCTCGTCATAGTCCCAGAAGGAATAGGGGAAAAGCCCCCTAACCTGCATAGGGAATTTCACCCAACGTGATGACCATCGGGTTAGTTTATCGATCGTTTCAAAAAGACCTGACGCAATGCCTGAAAATTCTGATCTCCTGCTGGAATCCTACGACTACGTTTTGCCACCAGAGCGGATTGCTCAAAATCCAGCCGTGCCGCGCGATAGTTCCCGGTTGCTGGTTGTGGGTACGAAAGACTATCAGCATCGCAGTTTCCGCGATCTGCCCGAACTGCTTCAGCCGGGAGATTTGCTAGTGCTCAACAACACTCGCGTGATTCCTGCCCGTTTGTTTGGACGAAAGCCGAATGGCGGCAACGTTGAAGTTTTGCTGTTAGAAGAACAGCCTCAGATCAATCAATGGCTTGCTCTGGTAAAACCAGGTCGGCGGGTGAAGGTGGGGACGCAAATCGAGTTTTGGGGCAACGAAATTCCCGAAATATCTGAGCATTCTCCAGATGAAAATTCTCCTGGTTTTGCCGCAAACGAAACCGATCGACCTCGCCCCAAACTAACAGCAAAGGTATTAGCCGTTGAACCCGCAACCGGGGGACGCTATCTGGAATTTGACTTGCCGCCCGGTCAATCGCTGCTGCCGCTGTTGGCTGATCTGGGTCATGTGCCTTTGCCGCCCTATATCCATGAGTCTGAAGCGGATGCGGAGCAATATCAAACTGTTTATGCCGATCGCCCCGGTTCTGCGGCGGCTCCAACGGCAGGACTGCACTTTACCCCAGAACTGCTGCAACGGTTAGATGAAGCCGGGATTCAGCGCGCCTTTATTACGCTCCATGTGGGAGTGGGCACATTTCGTCCGGTCGAGTCGAGCGACATTACGCAGCACCAGATGCACGGCGAATGGCTGGAGATCCCTGTCGAAACCGTAGACAAGATTCAGCAAACCCAGGCGAACGGAGGACGAGTGATTGCAGTCGGCACAACAGCCGTGCGATCGCTCGAAGGGGCAGCCGCCCAAACCGGAACCCTGCAACCCTACTGCGGCAAAACGAATTTGTACATCTATCCCGGCTTTCAGTGGCGCGTGGTCGAAGGGCTAATTACCAACTTCCATTTGCCCAAGTCGAGTTTAATGATGCTCGTGAGTGCTTTGATTGGGCGACAACGACTTCTCGATCTGTATCAAATGGCGATCGAGGAGGAGTATCGTTTTTATTCCTTTGGAGATGCGATGCTGATTTTGCCAGAAGCCCGCTTGATCTGAGAGCTGATTAGTTCATCAAAACTTATCGGTTCAGGACTTATCGGGTCAGGAAGGTCAGGAAGCGTGGAATCGGGGCAGGCAATCGCGAAGGGGGGGGAGCAGGCGTTGTCGGAATGTCCGGCTCCTCAATGATTTCGGGCAGGGTAGGCGGCAGGTCGTCTTGCTTAGGCGTTGAGGGAAGGACAGGCGGTTTTGCCTGGGGAGCTGCGTCCGGAGCATTGGGTTGAGCGGATTCGGGAGCAGACTGCTCTACCGGGCGAATCAGGAGGGGCGAGCGATCGTCCTTGGCTTTCCCTGCTGCTTCCGACGGGGATGCTTCAAGTTCGTTTTGAAGCTGCTCTTTCACTTCATCGGCTAACTCTTCTCGAATGCTTTCCTCATCGTCGGGCTGCTCTAATTCAGCCGGAATTTCTACGGGAGTCTGTTCAGTTGCGCGATCGAAAGCATTGGGGATGGCTTGGGGCTGCAGTTCAGTCGTTTCGTTCCCGGTTTTCTCGGGCAAAGTTTCCTGATCTGGTTCTCGCGTTTTTGCGGGGGTCACTTCTTCGAGCGTTTCTTCGACCGCAGCGGGTTCGGGGGCAGGTGGCGTGTAGTTGGGGTCGGTAAGGCGACGGGCGATCGTCAGCGGAATTTCTCCCCGAATCAAGCGGGATAGGGCATCGGTGCCGTTGGGCTGATAGTTGACGATGTGAATCGTGTTATTAAACGCATTGGGCAGCGGGTTGCCGTTTTCATCCAGCAGTTCGAGCTGAACCCAGTTTCTTCCAGGCTTTAAGCCTTGTAGATAAATCGGCTCCCAGCGATCGAAAGTAAAGCTTTCTCCGTTAATGGTGCAGCGAATTTGCCAGTCGGGAATCGCGTCCTCACTATTTTCTTGAGCGACAAAGTGAAGCGGTGCGTTCGTAAGATAAAAATCAAGCAGGACAGGTTCCGCACCGTAGTTCCCTTTGGGACGGCTGTAGGTCAGCAAGGGCTGGTGAGGGTCGGGATTGTTTTCAGGGGTTTTGGCAAAGATGTGGAAGGTAGTTTCAGCAAAGGCTCCTTCGTTTTTAAAGCTCTCGTGCCAGGGACGGGAGGCAAAAACGCGGATGGTATGGGTTCCGGGTTCGAGGTCGCTTAGAACGATCGGCTCATCGACATCAAAAATCGCCTGATAGGGCTGGTTGTCCAAAATAAAGTGCAGATGATAGCCCAGCTCAAATTCCTCGTCCTTAAACAAGGGCAGATCACGCACCTGAAGCTTAACAGAGGTTTGCGTGTCTTCCAGCACCTCATCAGAACGTGGACTCAAGATCGTCACTTGCGGCTGATAAATGTCGGTGTACTGCTTGAGTTCCTGAATCACACTAGGCGGCGCAATTTCTGCCAGTCGATTTCCCGATCGCGACAGCAGCGACTTGCGGGCGATACTGCCAGACTGACTACAGCTCACCATTGCCCAACTCAACACCAGCACCAGCATCGGAGCCAGTACGCGCTTCACCACACTCCGCCATTTCATCCTGTCCCGCTCCCTAAACGATCGCCTGTGTGAACAAAACGAGTCAATCAACCCCGATTGATCGAAGTATCAAAGTGATGATTTATCACTAGGGAACATTTTGCCTTAATCAGGAAGCGTTGACGTAGCACGCAGGCAGCAATTTTGGCATTGTTTGCCTGATTCATTGCTCTTTCCTAGCATTGAGTGATGAACTGGGATTGATCGCATTCCCATTGGCAGGGCGCAAGTGTTAGGAAACTGGCACAGAATTGCAGCTTTTAGCAGGCTTAGGGGCAGCGTTATTGCAGGTTTAGATTGATTTGAAGAATTGTGTCGAAACTCAGCAAATTATCAATTTTCGATCGGGTTGATGTCCGATCAAAAACGGTTTAAGGTGTAAGACGATTCCTGTCTGTTTTCTTCCCCAGATCATCGACCTTTCGATAGATTTTCTATTGATTGGAATGGATTGAATCTGGCGGAATTGATTTTTAATCAAAGCAAATCCCAAAGGAAAAGAGCCATGGTTCAACGCGGTTCAAAGGTTCGAGTCCTCCGCCAAACGTCCTTCTGGTACAACGAAGTCGGAACGGTCGCCTCGATCGATCAAAGCGGCATTCGCTATCCAGTAGTTGTCCGGTTTGACTCCGTGAATTACAGCGGATACAGCGGTTCGGCAGGCGGCGTGAACACCAACAATTTCGCCCTCAACGAGCTAGTAGAAGTTGAAGCTCCGGCAAAGCCTGCTACCAAGCCAGCCGCCAAAGCTTAAGTTACTAAAGGCTAGAATGGGAATCGGAAATTGTCTAAAGCATTGCAGCCTATCGCTGTAAAGTTTTCTAGCAGTCCTGTTCCCATTTTTGTTTAGCCGTGCCTGAGCTGCCTGAAGTTGAAACCGTATGTCGGGGTCTAAATAGCGTGACCCTGAATCAATCGATCAGGGGTGGGACTGTGCTGCTTGATCGCACGATCGCCTACCCCTTTTCTGCTGCGGAATTTGTAGAAGGCATAATGGGTCAATCGATCATCCAGTGGCAGCGTCGCGGCAAATATCTGCTGGCAGAACTGGTAAACGATGCTGGAAAACCTGCGGGCTGGCTAGGAGTTCATCTGCGAATGACCGGACAGTTGCTCTGGATGTTGCAGGATGAGCCGCTGCAAAAGCACTGTCGCGTCAGGCTCTTTTTCCCCAACGATCGTGAACTGCGATTTGTCGATCAGCGCACCTTTGGTCAGATGTGGTACGTGCCGCCCGATCGATCGCCTGGATCGGTGATTTCTGGACTGCAAGGCTTGGGCGTAGAGCCGCTTTCACCGGATTTCACGGTTGAGTATCTCGCAGAGCGACTGCAAAACCGCAAGCGTCCGATCAAAAACGCGCTGCTGGATCAAGCGATCGTCGCAGGCATTGGCAATATTTATGCAGATGAGTCCCTGTTTCTGAGCCAGATTCGCCCGGAAACGCTGGCAGCCAATCTCACTCCAGAGCAGGTCAAACAGCTTCATCAGGCAATTATCAAAGTGTTGCAAGACAGCATTGGCGCAGGCGGAACCACCTTTAGCGACTTTCGAGACATCCAGGGCATTAACGGTAACTACGGCGGCATTGCCTGGGTTTATGATCGCAAAGGCGAACCCTGCCGCAACTGCGAAACCCCGATCGAGCGAATTAAATTAGCGGGGCGATCGGCGCATTATTGCCCGATCTGTCAGCCCTCTGCTTAACCATTTCCCTAATGCAGAATGGGTTGGTTCAACGTAATGAAATAGAGGATCAGTGAAGTAATAGGGCAACACTTTACGGCGATCGGCAAGATAGCTACAGTTTAGTAACTGTGGTTGGTAAATCTTTATGCAAGTGGAGGATGAACGCAAAATTGTTTTCAATGCCTTCCTGATAGTCGTGTTTAATCTAGTTGTTGCCTGCTTCGGAATTGCTCTTTTTGCATGGTATTACACCCCTGGAAATCCTATACGTCCCAACCGTGTTGACATAAACCTAGTTGGTTTTACAGGAATATTTATAGGGGTATCTCAAGCCCTGTATCTTACTCCATTACTGATTTATGCGGCTCGCTCACGAAAGTGGGATTTAGTTAAAGGTGCAGCTTTGGGAGGTAGTGTAACTGCGCTGCTAAATGTCGTTCTTCTGCTCATTCTTTCCGAGGGGTAATGTTGTCGGTTAGATGTTGGGTGAGGCTCAGTCCTAGTTACCGTACCCCAACCCTTCATTGCACCGGACTGTTGAAAGCGATCGGCTAGGATGAGAGGCTACTGGCAGCCGGTGAATGTCGCCGTTATACAACTCAGCCCTGAGTGGAGACAGTACCCTTCAGTTATTAGTTATTGGTGAGACGCAATTGTAGAAATTCACGCAATAATTTGCTGGAGTGAAGAGATGCAAAATTGGTACAAGGAAGACCTTGCATACATTCATGATGTTGGTCACAGCGAATATGCTCTCAAATCCGCTCCTGGCATCCTTGATATTTTGGATCAAAACAGGATTCGAGAAGGTTTAGTAGTGGACTTGGGATGTGGAAGTGGATTATCAGCCTTAGAGCTTAGCAAGGCTCATTATCATGTTCTTGGAATCGATATTTCTGAGCCTCTGGTTGCAATTGCTCGAACCAGAGTTCCGGGTGCTGAGTTTCGAGTGGAGTCATTGTTTAAGACCAACATCCCGTCTTGCAATGCTGTTGTCTCAATTGGTGAATGTTTCAACTATCTATTTGATACAGATAACAATTGCCACACGCTGACTCAACTCTTCGATCGCATCTACAGCGCATTAACTCCAGGAGGTGTGTTCCTCTTTGATATTGCAGAACCAGGATAGGGGATGCAAGGAAATAAAACTCAGAGTTTTACTGAAGGGTAAGACTTAATAGTTCTTGTTGAGAAGGAGGAGAATCAAGAGCAGTCAATATTGATTCGTCGCATTATCACTTTACGAAAAGTGGGAGAACATTACAGGCGAGATGAAGAAGTACATCATTTACGACTGTACAAGGCGAAAGACATGGCTGAAAAACTTCGTGAGATAGGGTTCCAGATTCCAGTCATGCGTAGTTATGGTCAATATAAACTACCAAAAGCCCATGCTGCCTTTATTGCACATAAATCAAGATGAAATTGCAAATGAGCAAGCGATCGCCGTATAACAACCGTGTTAGAGCGGATTGAAGAAGTCCTGATGTGGTCTTAGAAATTTTTGCAACCGCTTATCTTGGTCATTAGACCGATAGAGCAAGCGATCGCCCCTCACCTTTCTCGCCCGCCTGCTCCTCCGCTCCTCTGCTCCCCACAAATCCTGTAATCCTGACAATTCCCTGTCCCACTCCCACCGATCGCGCTCTAATATAGATAACGCTGACTTTCATGGGAACCTATGCTCTTTTCAGATGCCAAACCTGCCCTGCTTGTCCTTGCGGATGGAACCAGCTTTCAGGGATGGTCGTTTGGGGCGACCGGAACGACGATCGGTGAAGTCGTTTTTAATACGGGCATGACAGGCTATCAGGAAGTGCTGACCGACCCCAGCTACGAGGGGCAGATTGTCACCTTTACTTATCCAGAGCTAGGCAATACTGGAGTAAACCCGGACGACGAAGAATCAATTCGTCCTCATGTGCGGGGGGCGATCGCCAAAAACATCTGTTACCGTCCGAGCAACTGGCGATCGACTGAATCCTTGCCCGACTATCTGAAGCGACATCACATTGTTGGAATTTACGGCATTGATACCCGCGCGCTGACGCGCAAGATTCGAGCAACGGGGGCAATGAACGGGGCAATTTCAACCGAAGTGCTTGATCCGGCGGATTTGCTGCTTCAGGTGCAGCGAGCTCCGAGCATGGCAGGTTTGAACTTAGTGCGGGGAGTGACAACGCAAAAAGTCTACGAATGGGCTGACCCGACTGAATCGTCCTGGGAGTTTCGCCCAACGTTAGACAGTGCTACTGGGGAACAGTTGACCGTAGTGGCGATCGACTTTGGCATCAAACGCAACATCCTGCGACGGTTGGCAAGCTACGGGTGTCGAGTAATTGTGGTTCCGGCAGATACGCCGCCAGAGGAAATCCTCAAGTTCAATCCAGACGGAATTTTCCTCTCGAATGGACCGGGCGATCCTGCCGCAGTAACCGAGGGCATCGAGACGGCAAGAGCCTTGCTGGAAAGCGAGAAGCCGATGTTTGGCATTTGTATGGGCCACCAGATTCTCGGTCTATCGCTGGGGGGCGAAACGTTTAAGCTCAAGTTTGGGCATCGCGGCTTAAATCAGCCCTGCGGGTTGCATCAGCGCGTGGAAATTACTAGTCAGAATCACGGATTTGCGATCGACGCAGACTCCCTGCCAGATGCAGACGTAGAAATTACGCATCTGAATTTGAACGATCGTACAGTTGCCGGATTGCGTCACAAGTCGCTGCCGCTGTTCTCGGTACAGTATCACCCGGAAGCCAGCCCTGGTCCTCACGACGCAGATTATTTGTTCGATAACTTTGTGCAGTCCATGCGCGAACATCGCCAGCAAAGGGCAGGATAGGGTAATTCTTGCTGATTTTTAATCCGGTTTCCTGACCATGCATAAAGTTAAGAAAACGCAGCAATCCTGGTTTCGATCGGCGCTGCGGCTGCGAGGATCGGTGATTCCGGCAGTTTTGCCGCGTACCTTGGTGTGTGGGCTCTTTGCGATCGGCGTTGTGCTGCTCGATCGATTAGGTTATCCGGTGGGTCTGCCTGTGTTAGCGGGCGTGATTCCAAATGTCGTCCTGGGGCTGATGCTGGTGTTTCGCACCAATACTGCCTACGAGCGGTTTTGGGAGGGACGGAAGCTGTGGGGCAGTCTTGTGAACGCCACTCGCAATTTGGCACGACAAATTTGGGTTTCGGTTATTGAAAAAGATCTGCAAGATCGCCAGAATAAGCAAATTATTTTGTCTTTGCTAGCTGGATTTTCAGTTGCAGTGAAGCGGCATCTGAGGCAGGAACCGGTAAATGAGGAGCTAGAAAAATTAGTGCCTCATTCGCAGTACTGCACGCTTAAAACACTGCATAATCCGCCGCTCGAAATTGCCTTCTGGATTCAGGATTATTTGCAGTATCAATATCAGCGGGAATGCCTGAATGTCTATCAGTTTTCTCAGATGCAGCAGTCGCTCAATGCAATGGTAGATTGTCTGGGAGGCTGCGAACGCATTTTGAAAACGCCCATGCCGCTGGCTTACGGAATTCACCTCAAGCAGGTTTTGCTACTTTATTCCCTGACGCTGCCATTTCAATTTGTGGCAGAGCTGCATGGATGGACAGTGGCGATCGTCATTTTAATTAGCTTCATTATGTTTGGGATCGAGGAAATTGGAATTGAGATTGAAAATCCTTTTGGTCACGACGCAAACGACTTACCGCTCGATAGCATTTGTGCCACCATCCAACAAAACATTGAGGAACTGATGCTGCTGGAGCCAAGCAGCGCCCTGCAAAGAAAGCGGCATATTCCCCCTTTTCTAGAGCAAACTTCTCAGCGTGAAAGCGTGAGTTAACTTTAAGCTCAATCGAATTTGATGTAAGGAAATCGCTCGACGAAAAGGCTGAAGAAGAAGCATCTGCTGTTTGGTAGATAATTACTCCTTGCGAATAATTGCAAATGATTTCTATTAGATTACTGCAAAGTATTTTTTAATAGTTGACGGTTCGATAAACTCTCCTCTAGATTAAAGGCAAAGCAGGAATTATCAATGTTGAATCGTTGATCTTTCCTCACCCGGATAACAGCCAACGATAGCTAGCAGTTCTATCTGCTGAGAGAGGAAACTTATATGGTAACGATCGCATCCGCTATTCAAGCTTTCGACCAGGTTCGGGACAATCCAATCCTGCTGGAGAAAAACGTTACCACAGCGATTTGTGAAGGACTAAATATCACTTTAGCGAGCTTTCAAGCCCTCTATTTGCAATATCAAAAGCATCATTTTGTGGTGGAAGGTGCAGAATTTTATTCGCTGCATCAGTTCTTTGATGAGGCATACGGAAAAGTGCAGGATCACGTTCACGCCATTGGTGAGCGGCTCAACGGTCTGGGCGGCGTTCCAGCAGCAAGCTTCACCAAACTGGCAGAACTCTGCTGCTTCACTGTAGAACCGGACGGCATTTTCTCTTGTCGAGATATGGTTGTCCATGACTTAGCAGCAGAGCAGGCAATCATTGGAGTCATTCGGCAGCAGGCAGCTCAAGCAGAGAGTTTAGGCGATCGAGCCACGCGCCTGCTCTATGAGCAAATCTTGCTGCAAACCGAAGATCGAGCGTTCCACCTGGATCACTTCCTGGCGCATGACAGCCTGACTCCGGCATTTACGCTAGCGAGTGTCAATTAGCCGTTTTTGGGTTAACCTCCCAGAGTAACGCTGCAAGGCGAAGCAGTTCCCCCTTACAGGGATTCCCCTTGTAGATATTTGGTCAAGGGCAACAGTAACTCCTCAAGTCCTTAGCCCAATTCCCCAGGGAAAATAAGTAGAGAAAATAAGCTGTCTCTCCCGTGATGGGATGGGCGGCTTTTTTGTAGAACCGGGATGCTCACACTTCATCCGATCGAGCGACTCATTCAGTTTGTACGACTGTAATTTGAACTACAATTTCCGACTGGGTCAGCAATCATAATGAGGCTGTTTGTTGTGATCACTACCGTTTATTGAAAAGGCAGATTAAGCGATCGAAAGGAATCTCAAAGTTAGGTAATTTCTCGCTTCCACAGATTAAAATTCCTTTGCTGCCAGGTTCTCAACTTTTCGCCTATGATCAGCCTAGTGCCAGCCTAGTGCAGCCTATAATCAACGGGTGATGCATGCGTTTTACGGCGATCGACAACATCGCTTGTCCAAACGTCTGCTGACCGTCAGTTGATTGGGCGAGGCAATTGGGCAGGGTGCTTGGGCAGGGTGCTTGGGCAGGATAGTAAAGTTTCGATCGGGGTTTATTAGATTGCTTTCCCTAAATCATTCGTAAACAATCTGTGCGTGAACAATCTGTGCGTAAGTCAAGTGTGACCTTTAAACCATCTGCGAATCCTGCTGCTCTGCCAAAGCGGGTTGAGCATCGTATCCTAAAAGTTTCGTAACGAAGTTCTGTTCAATTTCTGCAATTGTGCCATTCGTTGGTTTTTGCGTCTCAAACTAATTCAATGAACAAGATGATTCGCTTGTTAGAGCAAATAGTTTCTCCGGTACGGTTTTATCTGCGTGGGTTCTGGCGCAGCGTTGCGCTGTTTTCCATTACGCTTGGCCTAATTGTTGGCTGCGGTACTTCTTCAAACTCCCCCACGGCAACCACTTCGAGTCCGGCGGCGGATGGTGCAGCGGCGGGGGGCGGTGATCCCTTTACGGTCGGGATGGTGCTGGTGGGTCCGCGCAACGATTCGGGTTGGAACCAGGCACACTACGACGGAATGCAGGAAGTTCTCCAAAGAATGCCCGACCTTAAGTTTGAGTATGTGGATAAGGTCAACCCTGCCGATCGCCCCAACATCACAGGCGCACAGGTTGCTGATGATCTGATTTCTAAAGGCGCAAAAATGGTCATCTTCAACTCGGATGACTTTAAAGACGATGCGCTGGAGACGGCAAAAAAGCATTCTGATGTGGCGGTCGTTCATGCGTCGGGCGACTATGCCTGGAAAGAGGGTCAGAACTTCAAGAATCAGCCGAACCTGGGTAATATCATGGGGCGGATGGAGTACGGCAAAATGATTGCAGGCTGTGCCGCTGCCCTGGGTTCCGAGAGCGGCAAGATCGGCTACGTTGGTCCGTTGATCAACGATGAAACTCGTCGATACACTTCCGCGGCTTATCTGGGCGCAAAGCACTGCTGGGAAAACTATCGCAACAAGGCAGCGGCTGACCTGGATTTCAAAGTCACCTGGATCGGCTTCTGGTTTAACATTCCGGGTAAAACGCTCGACCCGACTAAAGTGGCAGATGACTATTACAACGGCGGCTACGATGTGGTGATGTCGGGAATTGACACGCCCGAAGTGTCTGCCCAGGCGAAGAAAGCGGCGGAGGCAGGCAAAGCCGTGAAGTATGTCCACTACGACTTTAAGGGCGGCTGCGATCTGGCTCCTGATATCTGCTTAGGCGTGCCCTACTACAACTGGGGAATTCCTTATGAGACGGCGATCCAGAAAACGATGGGCGGTGAAATGCCAAGTGAGTTTGTCTGGCTCGGTCCCGACTGGAAGGACATTAACGCCCCAGCCTCGATGATTGGCTTCCTGCCGGGGAACGCGCTAGGCGACCAGAAAGCCTCGCTGGACAAGTTCATTCAGGGCTTGGGCGATGGCAGCATTAACCCGTACAAGGGTCCGATTAAGCTCCAAGACGGCAGCACCTTTGTAGCAGATGGTAAGACGGCAACCGATCAAGAGATTTGGTATATGCCCCAGCTATTAGAGGGAATGGAAGGAGCCAGCAAGTAAATCAGCTCATAATAAAGAAAGGGGGGTCAGACCAATGGCTGATCCCTTTGCCTTTTTTCTGCCGCCTTTCAGGAATTTGCCTCTTCAGGGATTTGCTATGAGAGTTGAACTTCAGGACATCAGCAAGCGGTTCGGCACGGTTCAGGCAAACGATCGCATTTCGCTTACGGTCGAGGCAGGGAGCATCCACGGACTGCTGGGCGAAAACGGTGCGGGAAAAAGTACACTGGTCAAGATTCTCAGCGGCTTTATCACCAAGGATTCCGGTCGATTGCTGCTGGACGGTAGGGAAACCGAGATTCGCACACCCGCCGATGCGATGAAGGTCGGAATCGGAATGCTGCACCAAGATCCGCTCGATTTTCCGCCCCTAAGCGTCCTGGAAAATTTTATGGTGGGCAAGTCGGGCAGTCTGCTAATGGCTCGATCGCAGGTCGTGCGGCAGTTTCGGGAGTTAGCAGCTCAATTTAATTTTGATTTGAATCTCTACGCCAAAGTGGGCAATCTTACCGTCGGCGAACGGCAGCAGCTTGAGATTTTGCGCTTGCTTTCACTGGGCGTGAATACGCTGATTTTGGATGAGCCAACGACTGGCATTTCGGCAGCCCAGAAAGACGCTTTGTTTGCAGCAGCGCGCAAGTTAGCAGACCAGGGTAAATCGGTGATTTTTGTATCGCACAAGCTCGAAGACGTGAATCAGTTGTGCGACCGCCTCACTGTGATGCGTCAGGGTCAGGTGGTGGGAAATTTGCCCGTGCCCTGTGCTGAGGCTGAGCTAATTAACCTGATCTTTGGACATGAACTGGCTCCTCCCGTCAAACCGCCGACCCAGCGAGACCAAATTGCCCTCGATCTGGAAAACGTGATGCTGATCAGCGATCGGCTTCAGATTCGGATCGATCGGCTCACGGTGAATCAGGGCGAGGTCGTTGGCTTAGCCGGGCTCGAAGGCAGCGGTCAACAGCTTTTGCTTCAGCTTTGCGCCGGACTGCTCAAAACGCCTACCGGACAAATTTGCGTTAACGGACAAAACCTCACGCAGCAGCCTTATCCGGCGTATCTGAATGGGGGAATTGGCTACTCGCCCGCCGATCGCCTCCGAGAAGGACTGATTCCGGGTTTAACCATTCAAGAGCACGTTGCCCTGCGGACTCCTGCGAAAAGCTGGTTTATTGATTGGAAAGACATTCTGGACAAAACCCAGCGATCGATCGCCCTGTTTAACATTCGTGGCAAACCGAGCAGCACAGTCGAGCGGCTTTCCGGCGGCAACCAGCAGCGTACCCAGCTTTCGCTTTTACCTGTCCCGCTCAACCTCCTGTTAATGGAACAGCCGACTCGCGGCTTGGATATTGAGTCTACGCTGTGGGTCTGGCAGCAGTTGATTGCCCGATGCGAAGGCGGCACAACGATCTTGTTTACCTCTTCCGATCTCGATGAGATTATGCAGTACAGCGATCGGGTGATTGTATTCAGCAGTGGGAAAATGTCTCAGCCGATTGATGCTTCACAGTTGACAGTCGATCGCCTGGGACAGATGATTGGCGGTCGATTTGATGCGCTGCTCAACGCAGATAGCCCGCCTGATTACCCTACACCGGAAATTGCAAAGCAATCGACCAAGCAAAACGTCATGGGTTAGTTTCCCATCTTCTCGCCATGCCCAAACTTTCTCAATCGACTGTTTATCAAGCCAGCGCGATCGTTTTATCGCTGCTGTTTATTGCCGTTGTCATTGTTCTGGTGGGCGGTTCTCCGATCGAGGTGCTGACGAATATGTTTTCTGGGGCATTTAGCACTTCTGATCAGGTTGCGCGGGTCGTGATGACGCTGGTTCCGCTCGTGCTTTGCACCTGTGGACTGCTGTTTACCTTCACGGCTGGGCTGTATAACCTGGGCATTGAGGGACAGATTTCCTTCGGGGCGATCGCCTCCATGGTTCCGATTCAATTGTTTCAGGATGTGCTGCCGCCGTTTGTGGTGATTGTGCTGGCAATTGGGGCAGGCATTGTGGGCGGGGCATTGTGGGGACTGCTGACAGGCATCCTCAACGTCTACGGGCGCATCAATGAAATCTTTGCCGGACTAGGACTTAACTTTGTCGCCGACGGGCTGGCAATTTATCTGATTTTTGGTCCCTGGAAACGTCCGGGCGTTGCCTCCATGAGCGGCACAGAGCAGTTTAGCGAATCCCTCTGGCTACCTACCTTTGGCAGCACAGGAGCAAGTCCGATCGCCTTAATTCTGGCTCTGCTGGTGCTGGCAGCGACGATCGTGGTCATGCGCGGTACTTACTTCGGGCTGAAGCTCAAAGCGGTGGGTCAAAACCTGCGAGCCTCCTACGTTCTCGGCATCCCATCCATTCAGCAGCTTTTGAGCGCGTTTGCGATTTGCGGAGCCTGTGCCGGACTCGCGGGCGCATTGCAGGTGCTTGCCGTCTTCCATCGCTTGATTCCCACCGTTTCCAGCAATCTGGGCTATTTGTCGCTGCTGATCGCCATGCTCATCGGCTCGAATGCGTGGCTGATTCTCCCGATCGGCTTTTTCTTCAGTGCCCTCAACATTGGCAGCCTTCAACTTCCCCTCGCGCTCGATCTAGAATCCTCTCTCTCCGGCGTCATCCAGGGCACGATCGTTCTCTTCGCCCTCCTAGGACGGGGCTTCAGCCAGCGCAAACAATCGCCTACGCAACCCACAAGCTAACCCAAAAATTTGCGGCGATGGGCACGTCAGGACACCCACTCCACAAGATCCTGAATCCTATTCCCTGCTCCTCCCATTTCCCCGTCCCCTCACCCTTCCACTCATCCCCTCTCTACCCGCATGACTCCTGCCCAAATCATCGCCATTCTCGCCGTCGCGATCGCTACCTCCACGCCCCTGATTTTTGCTGCCGTCGGCGAAACGATTACCGAACGGGCTGGCGTCATCAACCTCTCTGCTGAAGGAACCATTTTGCTTTCAGCCATGGTCGGCTTTGCGGTCGCGAAAACCACTGAAGGACTGGGTACAGTGCCCTGCTTGCTGTTGGGATTTGGGGCGGCGGCGATTACGGGGGCAGCGATCGCGCTCATCGTGGCTTTTGGGGCACTGACGCTTCAGCAATCTCAGGTGGCGATCGGGTTTGTGCTGGCATTGCTTTGTGCTGATTTGTCTTCGTTTTTGGGCAACCCGTTTGTGCGAATTCCGGGTCCGGTTGTGCCCAGTTTCAAGCTGCCGCTGCTGCAAAATATTCCGCTCTTGGGACCGCTTTTGTTTCAAAGCGATTTGCTCGTGTATTGCAGTTATCTGCTGATTATTGGCACGGCGTTTTTCTTTTATCGCACCCGTCCGGGACTGATGCTGAGGGCGATCGGCGAACAGCCTGCGGCGGCGTTTGTGCGTGGAACGAATGTGGTGCTGATGCGCTATCTTTATACCCTATTGGGCGGCGCGTTGATGGGCATTGCCGGAGCAGCGTTTTCGCTCGACTTCAAAGCGGGCTGGAGTCATCGGCATACCGCAGGCTATGGCTGGATTGTATTGGCGATCGTCATCTTCGGCGGCTGGAATCCGTTACGGGCTGCGTTTGGCTGCTATCTGTTTGGCATTCTCCAATCTTTAGCCAGCGTTGCCCAAAGTGCGTTACCCAACGTTCCCACGCAGGTTCTCACCGTTGCTCCATTTGTATTGATGATTTTATTCCTCGTATTGACTTCAAGTGAATGGCTCGAACGGCTCCTCAAACGTCTTCCGCCTGCTGTCAGTCGATCGATCGGGCAAATGATTCACAGTACGCCGCCTGCCGCCTTGGGACGGGTGTTTCAGCAGGATTAAACAGGGTTAAATAGGAGGAACACGATGCAGCAAACTGTTCAGCAGAAAGCTCTAGCGGATTCTGTGATCTGGAATGACTGGTATGGGGTTGCCCGTTCCGTCGATCTTCAGCCGGGGGTTCTCGTTCCTGTGCGTCTTTTGGATGCCAATGTGGTACTTTGGCGGACTGAATCGGGTGAGGTTTGTGCCTGGGACGATCGCTGTCCCCATCGCAGTGTGCAGCTCTCTCAGGGAAAAATTGTCGCTGATCGCGTCATTTGCAGCTATCACGGGTTAGCCTATGCCCCGGACGGTCGATGTGTTGATGTGCCTGCTCATCCAGATTACATTCCGCCCAAGCAAGCCTGCGTTCGCCGCTATGCCGTGCAGGAAAAATATGGACTGGTGTTTGTTTCTCTAGGAGAACCGCAGCAGGAGATTCCCGACTTTGCTGAGTGGCATGATCCGGCGTACGGTCGCGTGATTACTGGACCTCATCCCTGTAGCGCGAACGGCTATCGGGCGATCGAAAACTTCCTCGACGTGGCGCATTTCTCCTTTGTGCATGAGGGCATTTTGGGCAGCCGCGAAAAGCCAGAAGTGGAAGATTACCAGGTGACGATCGATCAGTCTGGTGTGTGGCTCCACGACATTCGCTACTGGCAGCCCGACCCCGACGGTACAGGGCAGGGTGCGTTTGTGCAGTATGACTACTGGGCACTGCGTCCACTCGTTGCCGTGCTGCGAAAGACAATGCCAAATGGACATTTGCTCAATATTTTCTACTTTGTTACACCGGTCAGCGAAGTTGAGATGATTGGCTGGATGTGCCTCACGTTCAACTTCAAAGAAGAAATGGATGAAGCTGCCGCCCAAGCATTTCAGGAAAAAGTTTTTGCTCAAGATGGTGCAAATCTGGAATCCCACTCGCCTCAACAATTGCCGCTCTATACCCCGCAGCTCGAATTTCATTTGCCCTGCGATCGAGGGTCGCTTGCCTATCGCAAATGGCTCAAACAGTTAGGCGTTACTTATGGCACGATCTGATCTAATAACGTATTAATTTGAGTTAGAAATTCTATGTTTCAGCGCATTGTTGAACTGATGTATTTTGTACCCGATCGTCATGAAGCAACCGCTTGGTATGCCAAACTATTTGATGCTCCCATCACCTATCTCGATCATCCCGATCATTTTTTTGTGTTGGTGGGTGATCAGGAAATCTGGTTTAGTGAAGCCGATCGCAAAGTCTCTGCCGGAACTGCCGGGCAGGTCGCTTACTGGCGTGTTGACTGTTTCGATACTGCACTGGAAAAAGCGATGCAAATGGGTGCAGTTTTATATCGCGGTCCGCTCGATCGCGGCGATGGAAGCTGGATGTGCCAGGTCAAAGATCCGTTTGGCAATTTGTTAGGTTTCTTTGGGACTCGACGCAGCGAGTAATACTATTCGGGTCGCGTATTCTGCTCGATTCGACTCAGTAAATCAACGATCGCAATCAATCCCTGAGTTGCTAAATAAATAATTCCAATCAGCACGACAATCAGCAAAAACAAAACCATAATCAGCGACAGCGGAACGGGTGCGCCGACCACTCGAACACTGGTTAAAAAGAAAACGACGATCGCTACAATCAACAAACAGCCGACAATTTGAAGGGTTTTGGCGATCGCAACAAAGCGAGTATAGAGACGTTCAGATTCTAAGTTTTCAGGAGTCATCATTCAACAAAAAATAAGGGCAGGCTTAGCCCACCCCTTATTCTAAAGGACTTCACTCATTCTGATGTCAAACACCGTCTCAAAACTTATGCACCAACTGCTTCTTTTGCAGCATATAAAACCTCAGCCGTAATCGATTCAATTCCTCGATCGCGGGCAAACTTTTCGGTATTTCGCTTCACTTTGCCGCGCACAAATCCGGGAATTTTATTCAGTTCGGCTAAGCCATCTTTGCTCCAGTTGAGGTCAGATTCTGCCGACATGCCTTTGGTAATCACTTCTTTGGTATCGTGACCGCCAAAGATTTCCAGCAGGTGATCTTCCATGCCCAACGTGAAGGAGTTGTACACCAGATCCACAAGCTGGTTTGCGCCTTCATAGCCCACGTACGGACGATAGCCAACTGGGAAGTTCTGAATATGAATCGGAGCCGCAATCACGCCGCAGGGAATATCCAGACGCTTGCCGACGTGACGTTCCATTTGTGTTCCAAAAATGGCGGCAGGTTCTAAACGGGCGATCGCATTTCCGATTTCGGCGTTATCTTCGCTGATTAAGATTTCATCGCAGTATTCGCTGACCTGTTCCCTAAACCATTCCGCATCGTATTTACAGTACGTTCCCGCCAGCACAACGCGAATGCCCATTTCTCTTACCAAAACTTTCGTTAAAGCAGCCGCGTGCGTATTGTCGCCAAACACGACCGCTTTTTTTCCAGTCAGGTTCTGACAGTCGATCGATCGCGAAAACCAGACCGCCTGCGACACAAACCGCGTTTGCTCATCGATAAAGGGTTCGTAGTCTACGGTTGCGCCCTGCGCGTTGACAATTTGCTGAATTGCCCGAATGCACCGTGCCGTTTCTACGACACCCATCGGCGTGATATCCACAAACGGAGTACCAAACTGCGCCTGCAAATATTCAGCGGTCATCAAGCCCAGTTCACGATAGGGTAGCAGGTTAAACCAGGCGCGCGGCAGGGTTTTCAGCTCATGCACCGAAGCTTGATCAGGAATCACGACATTCACCTCAATGCCCAGATCGCCCATCAGCTTTCGCAGTTCGCGGCAGTCGTGCTGATTGTGGAAGCCCAGGGTTGAGATACCGATGATATTCACCGAAGGTTTCTCGGTTTTGTCGGTGATCAGTTCACCTTTTTTGCGAGCTTTGTCGATGTAGAACCGAACGATTTGCTGAAGCGTACGATCGGCTGCCTGAAGCTCATTGAAGCGATAGTGATTCACATCCGCCAGCAGCACATCGCCTTTTGCCTCGATCTGGGCACGCTCGACAAAGTTTTGCAAGTCTTCCTGGAGAATGCTGGAGGTGCAGGTTGGCGTCAGCACAATCAGATCGGGGTGCTCTTCGGCATCTTTGCGTGTGATGTTGTCCACCACTTTTTCCTGCGATCCCCGCGCTAATACATGGCGATCGACCACGCTTGTCGTCACGGGCGTAAAGTCGCGCTCTCGCTCCAGCATGGAACGCATGACGTTAAAATAATCGTCCCCCAGAGGCGCGTGCATGATGGCATGAACGTTTTTAAAGGAGCTGGCAATGCGTAGCGTGCCAATGTGAGCGGGTCCGGCATACATCCAGTAAGCCAATTTCATAAACCGAAAATCTCCGTATGCTGAGGGTCTTCACTCGACAAGGCAACGAGGCTGAGGATCAAGGTTGAAGCTGTTCTTGATTGTCTCAAACCTACGGCAAACTGGGGAAAGCACTTCTGCAGATGCTTCACATATTTTGGCGTGGAAACGATCGCTCAAACTGTTCTCCTGGTTCGGCTGCGGCGTTTTACATGTGGGGAGAAGGAGGGCGATCGGGCAATAATTCTTGATGCTTCGTTACCGATTTTCAGAGATTGCTAGCAGAGTCGGGATTAACATCGATTCGAGTGAGACAGAGCGTAAACCGACCCTTTGTTAGAGGTCGATCGCCTTACTCAACCTTTAGCCTGAAAGAGCCGTGTCCTAAAATTTCCTCATGAATCCGATCGTTACAGTGATTTTGCTGGCTCTGATTCTGGTTACGATCGTCTCTCCATTAGCTGCGCTTGCACCCTTGATGCTGATTGCAGCGTTTAGCGTACTGGCTTGGATGGGCTGGACGATTATTCGCGCCTTTTTTACGGGAGAAGTTGAGGGACGTTAGCAGCTATCGGGAATCGCTCTCTAACTAAAAAGCTCTCTAAGAAGGGGCTAGTAGTCTGCCAAGGGAACTTTGCCTGGTGGGGTTATTTCTGGTAAGGTGACTCAAATCCAGGAAGATCATTATGAGTCAGAAGCGTTACATCGTCGATTTAACGGATGCC